>NZ_AHAM01000140.1 GCF_000236565.1 Mesorhizobium alhagi CCNWXJ12-2
CGACCGCGGCCGACTGGCTGGCCGATGATGTCGCCTGCGACCTTGCTCTGCCCGCCGGCCTCGACGCCCCGGAAGCCCTCGCTGCTCTGCGCCAGGCAGTCGCCTCCGAGCCCGTCGATGTCGTTGTGCAGCAGCGCGACGGACGCGCCAAGAAAATTCTGATCGCCGACATGGATTCCACCATGATCGATCAGGAATGCATCGACGAGCTCGCCGACGAGATCGGCGTCAAGGAGCATGTCGCCGCCATCACCGCGCGCTCCATGAACGGTGAAATCGCCTTCGAGCCCGCATTGCGCGAGCGCGTGGCGCTACTGAAGGGGCTGGACGCCGAGGTCATCGACCGCATCATATCCGGCCGGCTGACGCTCGCCTCGGGCGGCCGCGAACTGGTCTCGACCATGCGAAAGCACGGCGCCTGGACCGCGCTTGTTTCGGGCGGCTTCGATGTGTTCACCTCGCGCATCGGCGACATGCTCGGCTTTCACGAAAACCGCGCCAATCGCCTCGTCGTCGAGGCTGGCGGGCTGCTCGCCGGGACGGTCGTAGAGCCCATTCTCGGCCGTGCCGCAAAGGCCCAGGCGCTGCTGGATATCTCCGCCCGGCTCGGTCTGACGCCGGCCGATGCGATTGCCGTCGGCGACGGCGCCAACGACCTCGACATGATCCGGCTCGCCGGTACGGGCGTCGCCTTGCATGCTAAACCTGCAGTTGCAGCCGAAGCCGGCTTCCGCATCGATCACGGCGATTTGACCGCGTTGCTCTACATCCAGGGATATCGTCGCTCGGAATTCGCAGCATGACACCGATCCGCACCGAACGCCTGATCCTGCGCAATTGGGAAGATCGCGACCGCGATCTGTTCTTCCGCATCAATTCCGATGATCGCGTGATGGAATTCTTTCCGTTCCGCCGCGACCGCGCTGAATCCGACACGTTTCTCGACCGCCTGCGCGACGGCATCGCCGAACGCGGCTACGGCTTTTCGGCCATCGAGATAGCGGCGACCGGCGAATGCATCGGTTTCTGCGGCCTGAAAGAGCCCGACCTCGATCCGGTGTTTCCGGCCGGCACGATCGAGATCGGTTGGCGGCTTGCGCCCGAATACTGGGGCAAGGGCTACGTAACCGAAGCCGCTCAGGCCTGGCTCGGCTTCGGCTTCGAGGCGCTTTCGCTGGATGAGATCGTCTCCTTCGCCGTCTGGAACAATTTTCGCTCGACCGCCGTCATGGAGCGTCTCGGCATGCGGCGCGACCCGGCAGGCGATTTCGATCACCCGAACGTTCCCGACACCCATCCACATCTCAGGCGCCATGTGCTTTACCGGCTGACGCGCGATGAGTGGAAGAAACAAAAAAGAGCGGCCCTGTAGCCGCTCCTTTCGTTGTCATTTCAGCCGCTTGCTACGACTTTCAGATTCAATCCATCCGGATCGTCACGAAGCGCAGCTCGCCGGTCTTCGAAGCCAGCATCAGAAGCGCGTTCTTGCGGCCCTGGTCCTTCAGCGCGGCGATGCGGTCCATCACAGCCTTGGGCGAGGAAACCGATTCCTGCGCGATTTCGGTGATAACCTCGCCGGCAAGAATGCCACGCTCGGCGGCGGCGGAATCGGGCGCCACCTCGGTGATCACGACACCCGAAACGTCCGCGGCGACGCCGAATTTGGTACGCGTTTCATCGTTCAATTCGCCGATGGTCATACCAAGCACGGTCGCCGAGGCGACAGCCTCGCCTCCTTCTTCTTCTTCGGGCTGGCCCTCGGCGTTTTCGGCGAGCTTCTCACCGTCCTCCAGCCTGCCGAGCGTGACCTTCACCGTCTGCTCAACGCCCTTGCGCACGATCACCACATCGACCGCCTTGCCGACCGGGCTTTCGGCCACCACGCGCGGCAGGTCGCGCATTTCGTCGACGTCCTTGCCGTCGAACTTGATGATAACGTCGCCGGGCAGAATGGTGCCGTCGTCGACCGGACCGCCTTTGATGATCCCAGCCACCAGCGCGCCCTTGGCAATCTTCATGTCGAGGGTTTCGGCGATGTCGTCGGTGACGGGCTGAATGCGCACGCCGAGCCAGCCGCGGCGCGTCTCGCCGAATTCGGTCAACTGGCCGATCACACCGACAGCCAATTCCGACGGGATCGAGAATCCGATGCCGATCGAGCCGCCCGACGGCGAGATGATGGCGGTGTTGATGCCGACCACCTCGCCCTGCATGTTGAACAGCGGCCCGCCGGAATTGCCGCGATTGATTGCGGCGTCGGTCTGGATGAAATCGTCATAGGGACCGGAATTGATGTTGCGATTGCGCGCCGAAATGATGCCGACCGTCACCGTGCCGCCGAGCCCGAACGGATTGCCGATCGCCATCACCCAGTCGCCGATGCGCATCTGGTTGGAATCGCCGAACTTGACCGCAGTCAGCTTCTTCAGCGACGGGTCGATCTTGAGAACGGCGAGGTCGGTCTTGGTGTCGGTGCCGACGAGCTCGGCCTGAAGCGTCGAACCGTCGGAGAAATTGACCTCGATCTGATCCGCGTCGGCAATCACGTGATTGTTGGTAATGACGATGCCCTTTTCGGCATCGACGACGAAGCCGGAGCCGAGCGACTGCACTCTTTGCGGGCCGACGCCGCCATTGCCGCCACGGTCATTGAAGAACTCGTCGAAAAAATCCTGGAACGGCGAGCCCTCCGGCAGGTCGGGCATCGGCACGGAGTTCGGGCCTTCCGCGCCCTTCACATTCTGTGAGGTGGAGATGTTCACGACGGCGCCGAGCAGCCCTTCGGCCAGATCGGCGACCGAAGCAGGACCCTGGCCCTGCCGCAACGGCTGCAACTGCGGTTGAGGTTGCGCCGGCGATTGCGCCGGCGGCGCTGCTTGTGTCTGCGGTTGCGGCTGCGTCTGCGCGAGGGCCGGCGCGATGAAGGACGGCGCAGCCACCGCGGCTGCAAGGGCGGCGGCGGTCGCCGTCGGCAATATCCTTCGCACCGCTGGCAGGATGATCTTGGTCGCCATGGATATGCCTCCGGTGTTTTTGGAATGACGTGCCGCCTGATCGCGGTTCACGCCATGTTCTGGAGAAATAAGGCGTGTTTGCGGCCTTGCCCACAGGCTTGGCCACAAACTTGCGTTACCCGCGCACCAGCCAGACGATGCCGACCCCGATGGCGATCGCAGCAAGGCCGGCAGCCCGCAGCGCGCTTTCCGGCGTCGACAGCACTTCCGACGCAAGCCGCTTGGCCAGCGTCGGAAATCCGCCATAGACCAAGCCTTCCACGACCAGCACCAGACCCAGCGCGGCCAAGAAATCGGCCATCGACGCTTACTGGCCGGCGTCCGGCTGCGTGGCGCCCGTGGTCGTTCCGTTGGGGGCTGGCGCCGCCTCGGGCGCGCTGGCCGCCGGACCCGCGTTAGGCGCCGTCCGCGGAGCGCCGCCCGATGAGGAAGCGGCACCGCTCGGGCTGCGGAAATACCGGAAGAACTCGGAATCCGGCGACAGCACCATCGTCGTGCCCGTTGGATCGAGCGCCGCGGCATAGGCGATCATCGAGCGGTAGAACTCGAAGAAGTCCGGATCGCGCTGGAAGGCGTCGGCGAAAATAGCATTGCGCTGGGCCTCGCCCTCGCCTCGCAGGATTTCCGACTCCTTGCGCGCCTCCGCGACCGTCTCGACCACTTCGCGATCGGCCCGCGCCCGAATACGCGCCGCCGCTTCCCGGCCGCGCGCTCGCAGCCTTTCAGCCTCGGCAAGGCGCTCGGCCTTCATACGGTCGTAGGTCTGCTGCGACACTTCGGCCGTAAGGTCGGTCCGGCGGATGCGGACATCCTCGATTTCCAGCCCGAGCGACGTCGCGTCGGGACGCAGCTGGTCGCGCACCTCGGTCATCATCGAGGCGCGCTCATCCGACAGCGCCGCTTCGAAGCCGCGCACGCCGTACACGCGGCGCAGCGCCGCGTCGAGACGGGTCCTGAGCCGCTGCTCGGCCAGTGGTATGCTGCCCGACACCGTCTGCCGGAACGTGCGCGGGTCGGCGATGCGGTAGGCTACGAACGCGTCCACCTCGTAGAATTTGCCGCCCGAGACCTGGACGCGGATATCGTCGAGGTCGAAGCGAAGCACGCGATCTTCGATAATCTGGACATTGTCGGCCTCGAACATGCCGAATGGCGCCTTGAAATAGATGCCCGGTTCGCTCTTCACGTCGACGATTTCGCCGAAGCGCAGCACGATGGCCTGCTCGCGCTCGTTGACCACGAATATCGACGAATAGACGAGCAGCAGGATGACGGCGAGGATGACGCCGATGATGGGGAGACGGTTGGCCATCAGTTGCTTACTCCTTCAGCCGCAGCCGCGGGGGCTGGAGCGCGCTTTTGCAGTTCCGGCAGTGGCAGATAGGGGATGACCCCCTGTCCGTTGCCGCCCTGCTCGACGATGACCTTGTTGGAATCCTTCAGCACCTTCTCCATGGTTTCGATGAACAGACGCTGCCGCGTAACGTCAGGCGCCTTGGCGTATTCGTCGTAGACCGAGATGAAGCGCTGCGCCTCACCCTGGGCTTCCTGCACCACCCGGTTCTTGTAGGCGGCCGCTTCTTCCCGGACACGTGCTGCCTCGCCGCGCGCCTGGCCGAGCTTCTGGTTGGAATACTGGTTCGATTCCTCGACGAAGCGGTCCTCGTCCTGCTCGGCGCGCTGCACCTCGTAGAACGCGTCCGCCCCTTCGCGCGGCGGCGCTGCGTCCTCGATCGAGATCGCATTGATCGTCAGCCCGGCGCCGTAAGCGTCGAGCGTACCCTGGATGATGTCGCGTACGGTGTCCGCAATTCCCTGGCGGTCATCGCGGAAGATGTCCTGCGCAGGCCGGCGTCCGACTGCCTCGCGCATGGCGCTTTCGCCGACCTGGCGCACCATTTCATCCGCATTGGAGACATTGAACAGATAAGCCTTGGGATCGGAGACCTGATAGGCGATCGAGAATTTGACGTCGACGATATTCTGGTCGCCCGACAGCATCAGCCCCGACGAGGTGCTGCCGCGGACTTCGCCAAGATCGACCAGCTTTTCCGCCGTGTTGGCGATCTCGACCGTTTCGATCGGCCACCAATGGAAATGCAGGCCCGGACCGGAGAGTTCTTCCTTGGGCTTGCCGAAGCGCAGTTCCACGGCCAGTTCGTCAGGCTGCACGGTATAGACCGACTGGAACACCCAGAACGCCAGCAGGGCGAGCGCGATCAGCCCGAACAGCGCCGGGCTTGCCGCGCCGCCTCCCGGCAGTGCGTTCTTCAGCCGGTCCTGGCCGCGGCGGATGATGTCTTCAAGATCGGGCGGAGATCCCTGCGGGCCGCTCGGCCGCGGGCCTTGACCCCACGGCCCCCCGCCATTGCCGCCGCCGCCCCATGGGCCGCCGCCGCCTCCGCTCTGATTGTTCCAGGGCATGAAAGTCCTTTCGGTTACGAAGTCTCGGCGCGTCAGCGTTCACTGGCGCGCGTGTTGCCTGACCTCTTCTATAAGGGTGCAAGAGCGCGCTTTCAACGCGACCGCTGCGCAGAGGGCCGATTTCGAGGAGGAAGCGGTCCTAACCCGCCCTCAATGCACGTTGCTGCGCCTCTCGTAAACCATATAGCGCGTTGCATGGCTGTCCTTCTCGCCCGCCGGCACATCAAATACCCGGATGGCCCGCCAGATTTTGCTGTCTATATCGGGAAATCGCGTATCTCCCTCAACGTCGGCCAGTACATGGGTCACATGCAGGCGGTCAGCCAGCGGCAGCGCCTGCCGGTAGATCTCGCCGCCGCCGATCACGCAGATTTCATCCGCCCCGGCCATGCAGCGGCCGCGCGCCCTGGCCAGCGCGATCGCCTCCTCGAGCGAACGCACCGTCTCGGCGCCTTCGGCGCGAAACGCCGGATCGCGCGAGACCACGATGTTCAGCCGCCCCGGCAAGGGCCGCCCGATTCCTTCCCAGGTCTTGCGGCCCATGATGATCGGCTTGCCCATCGTGTCGGCCTTGAAGCGCTTCAGATCGCTCGACAGCCTCCACGGCAATCCACCCTCGCGGCCGATCACGCCGTTTTCGGCAATGGCGACATAGATCGCGATGTCCATCATCACACCGCGATCGGCGCGCGGATGGTCGCGTCGGCGACGTAGTTTTCGAGTCGGAAATCCTCGAAGCGGAAGGCGAACAGATCCTTCACCTCCGGATTGATCCACATGGTTGGCAGCTGTTTCGGCGTGCGCCGAAGCTGTTCGCGCGCCTGCTCGAAATGGTTCGAGTAAAGATGCGCGTCGCCCAGCGTGTGGACGAAGTCGCCGGGTTTCAGCCCGACCACCTGCGCCACCATCAACGTCAGCAGCGCATAGGAAGCGATGTTGAACGGCACGCCGAGAAAGATGTCGGCGGAGCGCTGGTAGAGCTGGCACGAGAGCTTTCCGTCGGAGACGTAGAACTGGAAAAGACAGTGGCATGGCGGCAGCGCCATGGCGTCGACCTCGGCCGGGTTCCACGCCGAAACGATCAGCCGCCGAGAATGAGGATTCGTCCGCAACTGTTTCAGAAGATTGGTGATCTGATCGATCTCGCCGCCGTCCGCTGCCGGCCATGAGCGCCATTGCTTGCCGTAGACCGGGCCGAGATCGCCATTCTCGTCGGCCCATTCGTCCCAGATCGTCACGCCGTGATCGTTGAGGTATTTGATATTCGTGTCGCCGGCCAGGAACCACAGAAGCTCGTGGATGATCGACTTCAAATGCAGTTTCTTGGTCGTCGTGACGGGAAAGCCCTGCGCCAGATCGAAGCGCATCTGGTAGCCGAAGACCGAGCGCGTGCCGGTTCCGGTGCGGTCGCTGCGGTCGGAGCCGTTTTCAAGGACATGGTTTAACAGGTCGAGATATTGACGCATCGCTGCCGCTTCGATTCGAGGTTTGGGCGATCATAGCCGACGCCAAAACCGGCGCATATGGCATATCGCCGATTGACGCCATTGCGGCCTTTCATTTTCGCCCGCGACTTCCTATATTCATCGAGCCGGCTTGTCCGGCTATGGCGATAAACAGGCGATGAAATAAGCCGTTCGGACCCGGGGGCGGTACCCGGCGCCTCCACCAAAAACCGCTTTCGAGAGCGGTTTCTGATGGGGGCGAAATAGGATCGACGAAGGTGTAAAGATCGTGCTTTCGCCCGGCATTGTACCACCGTTATCGGGCTAACCTAGTAGTTGCAAACGACAACTATGCGGAAGCACGTCTCGCCGCTTAATGCGGTGCGATAGCTTCAAATCAAGTCCTAGGGGTTCGCACTTCTAGGCGGGGTTCGGAGGTACCTGGCAACAGAAACCTCCACTTTCCTTCCTCTCTCCCTCCCCAGTTCAGCTTTGCCGTGCGCTCGCGTCTCGCATGCTGTGAACGGGCGCCCGGCACCTTTCATTCAACAAAGGAGCCGACAGAAATGTCCGAGGATTACCAACGCTTTTTTATCCTCACCGGCGGTCCCGGAGCCGGTAAGAGCACATTGATCGATGCTTTGCGGGAACGAGGCTTCGCCGGTTCGGCTGAGGCGGGCCGCGGTGTCATCCAGCAACAAGTTGCGGTTTCCGGTCCGGCACTGCCGTGGAACGATCCGGCCCTCTTCGCCAACTTGATGCTCTCCTGGGAAATGCGCTCCTATGACATGGCCCGCCGGGAGACTGGCACGATTTTTTTCGATCGCGGCATTCCGGAGCTTCCCGGCTACTTCCGGCTGATAGGTCTTCCCGTGCCGCCTCACGTGAGCGCAGCCGCCGAGACCTTTCGCTACAACCGGCGCGTTTTCGCTCTCCCGCCTTGGCCGGAGATTTTCTCCCAGGATGCCGAGCGCAAGCAGGATTTCGCCGAGGCCATCCGCACCTTCGAGGCGGTTACTTCGGCCTACCGTGAGTCGGGCTACCAATTGGTCGAAGTTCCGCGCGCACCGGTCGAGGAGCGGGTCGAATTCGTCGTCGACGAAATCCGACGCTCCGAAAGATAATGAAAAGGCCGGGTTTCCCGGCCTTTTTTATTGCAGAGTCGAGGGAGATTTACTCCGCCGGCGCTTCCGCCACGTCGCGGCCACGGTCCAGCGTGAGCTGCGTCAGGCCGAAGGCGATCACCGCGCAGGCGGCGATGCCGATCACCATGGGCAGCGGCGTGCCGTCGAAGAAGAGGCCGGCAACCGCCATGGCGACTGCGCCGGTGGCGAAATGCAGCGTTCCCATCAGCGCCGAGGCCGTTCCCGCGATCTCGCCATGGTCGTCCATCGCCAGCACCGAGGTCGAGGGGATGACCAGGCCCAGGAAGCCGTAGCCGACAAAGAGCAGCGACGCCAACACGGCGAGTTGGTCCATGCCCGACGCCATCACCGCCAAAAGAACGACCATGACCGTGGCGTAGCCGGAAACGGCGACGCGCACCACGCGCCTCAACCCGTAGCGCTCCGAGAGCATGCCGGTCATCTGCGACATCGCGAAGAAGGCGACGGCATTGATCGAGAAGAACACGCTGTAGACCGAGGGCGACAGGCCGTAATGGTCGATCAGCACAAAGGATGAACTCGCCAGATAGACGAAGAAGCTCGATATGCCGAAGCCGCCGATGAAGGCCAGTCCAAGGAAGTTGCGGTCCCCCATCAGGAATTTGTAGCCGGCCAGCGCGCTGCCGAACGAACTGCCGACCCTATGGCCGGCCGGACGCGTCTCCTTCAGGCCGAAGGCCAGAAGCACGACCGCGATCAGCGCGGCGATGGTCACCGCCCAGAACACGGCGCGCCAGCCGAAACCCTCGATGATGAAGCTGCCGGTCAGCGGCGCGAGGATAGGCGAGATCGAGAACACCAGCATCAGCAGCGACATCAGCCGCGCAGCTTCCGTTCCGGTGTGCAGGTCGCGCACCACGGCGCGCGGCACCACCATGCCCGCGCAGGCGCCGAGACCCTGGATGAAGCGGAAGGCTATCAGCCATCCTATGTCGGGTGCCAGCGCCGAGCCGATGCTGCCGACCACGAACAGCGCCAGCCCGAAATAGAGCGGAGCCTTGCGCCCCACCATGTCGGAAATCGGCCCGACCACGATCTGGCCGAAACCCATGGAGAGGAAGAACACCAGAAGGCTCATCTGCACGGCGACGGTGCCGGCCGCCAGATCCTGGCCGATGGTCGGCAGCGCGGGCAGATACATGTCGATGGCGAAGGGGCCGATGGCTGACAACAGGCCGAGAATGACCGCTGTGCGGAGGAAATTCGTTGTCATGGCTTGATTCTCTTGGCTCTTGTGACCAGTTGAGCCGAGCGCCGGGGGCTGCTCTCGACCTCTCCCCCGCGGATCGGCCGGCTCCTCCAAACCATCCGCTCCGAATGAGGCTCTGTCCAGAAAATTAGACAGCCTTGTCTAATTTGTCAATCATGCTTATCTTCTTTTCATGCCAGCACCTGACATTACGGTCCTCGAACCAGCCGCCCAGCGCGGCCATATCGCCAAACGGGTTTCGATCCTCGACGCGGCCGCCAACGTGTTTTGCCGTGAGGGATACGGCGGCGCCAACATCGACATGATCGCAGCCGAAGCCGGCGTATCGCGACAGACCGTCTACAATCATCATGGCGACAAGACCAATCTGTTCGTCGCCGTTGTCCGCGAGATCACCGAGCGCACAAATGCCGGCGTCTTCGCCACCCTCGCCACCTTCCCGGACCAGCCGCGCGACCTCGAAGCCGACCTGATCGACTTCGCCATGCGCCTGAACCGGAACTGCGTCTGCAACCGCGACGGCAAGTTCCTGCGCAAGCTGATCCAGACCGAGGGCGAGCGCTATCCGGAACTGTTCGAGACCTGGCGCACGGACGGCCCGGGCAAGACCTGGGCAGCGCTTGCGGCCCGCTTCGCCCGTCTCGCCCATGCCGGCCTCCTTGAAATGGACGACCCGGATGTCGCCGCCCGTCAGTTCCTGGCGCTGATCAACGCCGACCTGCAAATGTCGTTCGTGCTGGGCATCACGCCCACGGAAGAGGAATTGCGCACTGCCGCCACCAACGCGGTGCGGACCTTCCTGCGCGCCTACGGCAAATCCGGCCGGCAGCCCGCCGAAAACGCCCCCTCCCCGCCTGCCTGACAGCCGCTTCGAACATATGCGGGCGCCTGCCGCGTTGGCAGGCCCGCACGGTTGTTCTATATCCGGTTTACGGCAGCGCGAAGCTTGATTAGAGGTAGGGCTGACGATTCACCGGAACCGCTTCCAATATGGCCGAGGACCACATCCGCTACGACATTCTTGCCCAGGAGGCGTTGCGCGGGGTCATGCGCAAGGTCCTGGCGGAAGTCGCGCGCACCGGCCTCCCCGGCAGCCATCATTTCTTCATCACCTTTCTGACCGGCGCGCCGGGCGTGCGCATCTCCAGCCGCCTGCGCGAGCGCTATCCGGAACAGATGACCATCGTCGTCCAGTTCCAGTATTGGGACCTGAAAGTCTCCGAAACCGGCTTCGAAATCGGCCTGTCCTTCTCAGACGTGCCGGAAAAGCTGGAAATACCCTTCTCGGCCGTCCGCGGCTTCTATGATCCCTCGGTCAATTTCGAGCTCGAATTCGACGTCAAATCCGAAGGTCCGGCGGTGATTGCCGATCAGACCCCGCCGCCGAAGCTCGAAGCCGCGCCCGCCCCGGCAGCCGGCGGCAAGAAGGCGGAGTCGAAGAAAAAGCCCGCCGAAGCCGCAAAAGACGCGGCGGCAGCCGCTGAAGCCGGTCCAGCCAAGGGCGCCGAAGTCGTTTCGCTCGACTCGTTCCGCAAGAAATAGCCATGGCCGAAATCGTGAATCTTCGGCAAGCGCGCAAGCAGAAGGCGCGTGCCGACAGAGAGCGCGTGGCCGAAGAGAATCGCTCGCTCCATGGGCGCAGCAAGGCTGAGAAGACCCGAGATGCCGAGGCTGCGAAGAGATCCCAAAGCTTTCTCGAAGGCCATCGCCGCGAACGCCCGGCCGGAGACGGCGAGGCGTGAGCCTGGTGCGCAAACGTTCGGTCTCGATCCGCGGCCACCGCACCAGCTACTCGCTCGAACAGCCCTTCTTCGATGAACTCGTCGCTATAGCAGCCGAGCGGCAAATCCCACTCGCAGCGCTGATCGCGGAGATCGATACGTCGCGCCCGCGCGACGCGAACCTGTCGTCAGCGCTTCGGCTGTTCGTGCTGGGCGAGGCGAAACGCAAATCGGCCCACGCGCCGGAAAAATGAGCACTCAGCCCCGCCGCCGCGATGGATTCGCGGCGGCTGTGGGGATGACTGCCCGGCCGAAGGCGCGAGCGTCTGTTACGACTTCACCTCGATGCGGCGCGTCTTGTCGCGGGCGGCAGGGTTCTTCGGCAATTCGACGGCCAGGATGCCATTCTTGAACTTCGCCTGAACCTTGTCGGCATCTACCTCTGTGTCCAGCGGGATGGAGCGCATGAACCGGCCGTAGCTGCGTTCGGCATAGGTCCGGCCGCCATTCTCTTCCTTGTGCTCCCGCCGCTTTTCGCCGCTGATGATCAGGGCGTTGTCACGCAGGGTGACTTCGACATCCTTCTGCTCCATCCCCGGCAGTTCGGCGGTCACCTTGTAGGCCTTTTCCGTCTCGTCGACATCAACGCTCGGCCATACGCCGCCATCCTGGCCGGCCGCCAGGGCCGGAGCTTCCATCGGCGTCAGGAAATCGTCGAACAGCCGATCGATCTGCTGTCGGAAAGAGGTGAATGGATCGCGCGCGAATGGAGCGATTCCGCGGGACCGCGTCCAAGGCGCAAGGTCACGGTTGGGCATGACTTTCCTCCTTGTTTCTTTGGATTTGGACGCGTCGCCGCCCTATTGGTCCGGCGACGCTATTTGAACGTTTCTGTTCAGGGGATGTTCCGCAAAATGCAGTGGGAAAAACGGCGTCCAAATGACGGACGATACGGAATTATTCCGGGTTCTGCAGCGATCTGATGAAGCTCTCGAACGCGTTCGGCCGGGGCCTGTTCGACTCGGGCGGAATTGTCGCGGCTGGGCCGTCGGCTCTCGGCTCCGCCAACGGCGTCCGCTCGATGTCGGCCGGCGGCGGCGCCTCGGCGTCGCGGCGGGCTTTTTCGTCCGCTGCCCGTCTTGCCTCTTGCTCCGCCTTTCTCCGCGCAGCCTCGTTGGCTGCCTCTTCTGCCGCGCGCCGCGCTTCTTCCTCGGCGCGCGCCTTGGCTTCGGCTTCGAGCCTGGCCTTTTCCTCGGCCTCGGCCTTCAGCCTCGCCTCTTCCTCGGCCCTAGCCGCCTCCGACAATGCACGCAGGCGTGCTTCCTCCGCCACCCGCGCCTGCTCGGCCGCGCGTTCGCGCTCCTCCTGCAGCGCCGCGTAGTACCGCACCTCGCGCCGCAGCCGCTGCTTTTCCAGAAGCTCTGCCTGCATCGCTTCCACGCGCGCCTGTTCGCGCTCCAGCGCCCTCTGCGTCAGGAACTGCGCCAGCGGCTCGCTGTCGAACACGCGCTCGGCCTCGCTCGGCCTGCCTTGCAGGCGAAACCGCAGCGACGGCTCGGACCCGGCGAGCGCCTCGTCGCCGGGCTTGTAGGCGATCGTCCCCTCAACCGCGACTTGCCGCGTGTTGAGGTCGGCGCGGACATCCGCCGTTACCGCCGCGTCCTGGTTTTCGAAGCTGACCGGCGGCGCCCGGAGTATCCCGCCGGCGACGGTGAAGGCGATCTCTGCCCCTTCCGCCGAAAAGCTGCCGTCCGCCGCGACCTCAGGCGCAAAACCTGCCGTCCGCGCCGCGTCTATGTCGCGGCCGATCGCGTCGGCCCTGGAGATGAGGATCGGGAACGCCTTGCTATTGAGGCCGGCGATGGTCAGGTCCTTGAGTGCGGCGGTGCCCGAACCCGACAGCGCCGCGACCATGCCGCCGACGGATTTGCCGCTGGCCGACAGCGTCGTCGAGAAATCACCTGCCCCCGAAAGCCCGGCGCCCGGCAGCGCCGTTTCAAGATCCGCGCCGGCGAGCGACAACTGCCCTGAAAACAGTCCCGTGCCGCCATTGTTCTTGAGTTCAAGCAGGCCGGCGAGATCGCCGCCGAACAGCTTCCCTTTGAGGTCCGATACCCGCATGCCTTCCGCATCGAGCCGGAAGGTCATCGTCGCATCATAGGCGCTGGCCGCCGCGCCCGCCGCAAGCGTTCCGGCGGAAATATCCATCTCGGCGGTGAAGGGCGCAGCCGACTTGGGCTGGAAGGGCACGGAGGGCCAACCGCCGCTCGCCTCTGGCGCCAGTGCGGTCTCGCCGAGCAGCATGGCCGCCGCCGGTTCGAGGTCGAGCGCATCGAGCGCCAGCGCGCCGGTCAGATGCGGCAGCCCCTCGCCGATCTCGGCGTTGACGTCGCCCGACACCGCATTTTCATTTACCGTGCCGTTGAGGCCGGCAAGCACCAGGAGACCATCGGCATAGTCGACGTCGCCCGCAAGCGAGACTGGCATGCCAAAGCCCATTCCGGGCAGCGAAACGCCACTGGTCATCAGCCATGGCTCCAGATCCGCGCTTTCCAGCTCGGCCTTCCCCTTCGTCGCCAATCCCTGATCGCCGAAGCTGGACGTACCCTTGAAACCGGCCTGAAAATCGTCTCCCGAAAGCGTGAATGCCGTTTCCATGCCGGCGGCCGGCTCGCCCTTGGTCGAAAGCGTCATTTCGCCCGGCCCTACCGCGCCGAGCGGAAGAGCCGGCAGGCCGGCGAGCCCCATCAGCGATGTCGCATCATCATTGCGCGCCGAAAGCGACAGCGACAGCTCGCCCTCGCCAACCGCTCCGGCCTTGGCCGAGCCCGACAGGGTCGCCGAGATCGCCGATCCGCCGGCGTCGCCCTGCACGCTCAGCGCCAGTCCCGTCGTGCCGTCGTCATTGGCCGCTGCGCTGGCGATCAGGTCGATGCGGGTATCGGCCAGCAAGCCCGGATAGGCCCCGGCCCGCTTGTCCAGCCCGGCGAGCAGCGGATTGCCGGGGTAGCGCGCCGCCGCCAGCGAAACCAGCGGCGCCAAATCGACCGCCACCACCGAGGCGTCGAGATTGCCGGTCGGATTTTCCGGAAAGCCTTTTATCGTTCCGGTTGCGCTGACCGACGCGCCGGCCAGCCCGCCGATCGCCAGCCGGTCGATCTCGAGCACGCCGCTCCGCAACCGGAGCGCAGTGTCGACGGTCTCCGCCGTCAGCCCGCCGGCGCTCACCGGCCCGGCCTTGATCTGGAAATCGAGGTCGCGGTCGGCGAACCGGTTTGTGCCCTGGTCGCTGACGAACAGCGATGCGAACGCCGTCAGTCCGTCGACATCAAGCGCCTCGCCGTCGAGCTCGAGCAAGACTGAAGGCCGCAGATCGGCTGGCTGGCGGCTGTCGATGGCCCCGTGGAAGACCGCATCGCCGAGCACCAGCTCCAACTCGCTGAAAAGCTGGCGCTGTTTCGTCATCTCCACTTCGGCCTTGAACCCAGCCGCAGGCAGCCGCCGGATCGCGTCGTCCACGTCCTTGGCCACCCATGCGGCGAAGCCCGAAGGCTGGTTGATGGCGAGCAGCAGCGATCCGTCGAAGCCGAATTCGCCTTCGGTGCGCAAAAGTCCGTCGGCTTCCAGCGTGGTGCGCCCGGGCAGCGTCGCGCCAAGCGATTCCAGCTTCCAGCCGCCCTCGGCCGGCTCGGCGGAAAGGCTCACATTGCGGATCGTCGTATCGCCCACCACGACAGCCGGCAAATCGACCTTGACGGCTCCCGGTATCGCCGGCCTTGGCAGGCCGGTCAGCGCCGCCTCCAGCGCAGCGATGCGCTGCGCCAGCGACAGTTTCGCGCCCTCCTCCGCCCCGACCGCCTCGTCGAAACGCACCTTCGCGCCGCTCGTCTCTGCCAGGAAGCGCGGCTCCGCTCCGATCTCCACGAAGGCGGTTCCGTCGGCCGTGTAGGGGTTGTCCAGCGGGCCGGTTTCGAAGCGGAATTCATCCAGGCTGAGCCGCTTGTGGTCGAAGGTGAACCGCCCGTTGATGCGGTATCCGGGGTTGCCCTCCAGCGCCTTCACCGGCTGACCGTCGCTGCCGTGAAGGCTCTCGGCCTCGCCTCTGCCGCCCGCTATCCTGAACGCTCCGGTATAGACCGCCGCGCCCTTTTCGAGACGGACATTGCCGTCCGTTTCAAGAGCAATTCCATAGGGTTGCGGCTCGGCCTTGATTCGAAGCCGCATCTGGCCGGCACCGTCCGGCACGCCGGTCGAGACGGCCAGCGCGGTCGGCATGCCGTCCATTCTCATCGTCCCGTTCGCCCGCCACGGCCCGGCAAACGACCGCGCCGATATCTCGGCGCTTATTTCCGACAGCACATGCGTCCGACCGCTCGCCGCGTGCCGCACCGTAACCTGGCCCTCGGTGACGGTCAGCCTTTCCAAAGATATCTGGCTCGCCCGGAACGGCGTCGACGGCCGCACCGTCCAGTCCACCGTCCCGTCGGCCGCTACATCGACCGTCGCTTTCGGCCGCACCATGCGCATGTCAAAGATCAGAACCTCGCCGCGCAGGAACGGCGCGAGTTCGGCGTCCATCGAAAATGTCTCGACGGTCATCGCCGGCTCGCCGGACCCGCCGCCTACCGAAACATCCGAAAACGTCACCGAGGGAAACGGCAGCAGCCGCGCGCTGGCGTCGCCCTCCACCGTCACCTTGCGGCCGAGAATGGCGCTCGCCTCGCGCTCGAAATCAGCGCGATAGGATGTCCAGTCGACGAGATACGGCCCGACCAGCGCCGCCGTCAGCGCCAGTACGATCAACCCGCCGATAATGACAAAAAGCCGCGCCAGAATCAGTTCCTCGCGATGGATTGGAAACGGGTTCGCACTCTACCGTCATCAGTCCTCGCATAAAGTGGCAATTTTGCCGAGATGTTCCCCGCAATGTATCGGCTTCGGCTTTCGAGCCGTTGCAGTCTCCACGACAATCCGACGAACGGCTCAATTGAGCCCATTTCTACCAATGCTGCAGCTTGCACGAATGTCTGGTTTGGTAACACCGGTCAAAAACGCCAAAAACAAACTGAGCTTTGCCAAGGGTTTGCGGCACAATAGAATCTAAGGACCTTAGCCAAAGCTACGGCCGCGACGAAACCGACCGGCTTTGGCTGGAGGGTTATGGCTGTCTCCGCGGCAAAGCCGTCCTAACGTGTTCAATTTCTGCCTTGACCTCAAGCTAACTTGAGAAATTACGATTGAATCTGATCTAGCCATCTCGGAGAAAAAAATGACGTTTGAAATCGAACCAATGGTTCCAGAGCTGTGGTGCTCTGACTTCGAAAAATCGTTGGAGTTCTATACAGAGTCCGTCGGCTTCAAAGTGGCGCAACGGCGCGGACAAGACCCCCACGCCTACCTATCGCTGAACGAGGCTCAGATCATGATCGCACATTGGACGCTGGATGGGAGTTGGGAGCCATGGCGTCCCGAAGCGCTGCAACAACCCTTTGGTCGGGGCATAAATTTTCAGTTCATGGTCGATGACATTCAATACGTATACGACAGGCTTCTCTCGAAAGGGGTTAAGCCTTTCCGTGACTTTTATACTTCCGAAATTTGGAAGACCGATTGCATGGATACACGGCGGCAGTTCATGGTTCTCGATCCTGACGGGTATCTTTTGAAGTTCTCACAGAGCGTCAGCACGCGCCCTGTCACTGAGGATGATCACAGAAGCCTAAATCGGTATTATGAACGAGTTCTCCATGAGACTTTCTTAGCTGTAGGTTCGTGTTGAACTGACGGTTGCTTGCTTTCGAAGACCGTCACCCATGCGCGTAGCTGACCTTCTCCTCAGTGAAGGATATGCCAAACTCAAGAGTTCGTGGCCATGCCAGATGGGACGGCTTTTAGCCGCCCCTCAGAAAGCGGCCATTGGAGCATTTGCGGCAAACGACCGCTTCGTCCGCTTTGCGGCCGTTCGTGTTAGCTGGGCGGACGCTCGCCGCCCGTAACCGAAAATTCAAACCCAAACACCATCAGAGCTCCCGGTCGATATTCATCAACGTTCTTTCGTGGTATCGTTCCGGGTCCGGTTTTCGATCGGTCAAGGGAGGAAATCATGGCATCCGCAGACTGGAGATTGGAAGGCGAGTGGCTCAAGAATTGTAATTGCGCGTTCGGCTGTCCCTGCGATTTCAACGCGAGGCCGACAAACGGCGAATGCGAAGGCCTGGTGGCCATGCGCATCACCAAAGGCCATTTCAACGACGTAAGCCTGGACGGGCTGCATTTCGCTGTCACCGTCCATTTTCCCGGCCCGCTTCACGAAGGCAATGGCGACGCCCAGCCGATCCTGGACGAGCGCGCAAGCCCCGAACAACGCGATGCTTTGGGTGCGATCCTGTCGGGCGAGAATTCGGCGGAAGGAACGCTCTTTCACATTTTCAGCCTCATTGTCACGAAGATGCATGACCCCGTGCTCGCACCGTTCGAGTTCAGCTTCGATAAGGATGGCCGCACCGCGCGGATGATTGTTCCCGGAGTTCTCGAAACCGAGGTTGAGCCGATCAAGAACCCGGTGACCGGAGAGCCGCACCGCGCGCAGGTGTTGATGCCCGAGGGCTTCGAGCACCGGATGGCGGAGATCGCCTCGTCCAACATACGCAGCATGGGCGCGATCAGGTTCCAGACCAGCGGCGGGCACAGTTCGTTGGCCCATGTGGTCCAGACGCCGCAAGGCGTCGCTGCCTGACCGGGCCCAACGATGCCGCTCCTGACGGCGCTGCACCGGCACGACCGGGCGCTTGTCGTCGCCATTGTCGCGGGCGTCGTGCTCGCCTCGTGGGCCTATCTGCTCCTGGGCGTCGAGATGCCCATGCCGGAAATGCCGGGCATGGATATGCCGATGGCGAAGCCGGTCTGGACTGCCGGCTACGCGGCGCTGATGCTTCTGATGTGGCTGGCGATGATGACGGCGATGATGCTGCCCAGCGCCGTGCCGATGCTGCTCTTCTACGATTCCATTGCGCGAAAGCGCAGCGCCGGGGCGAGTACGATCGGGCCGACCAGCCTGTTCGGGTTCGGCTATCTCGTTCTATGGGCCGCCTTCAGCATCGCAGCCGTCCTGCTTCAATACGGCTTCGACAGGGTCGCCCTGCTGTCGCCGATGATGCAAACGACGAGCACGGCCCTTGCCGGGATCATCCTGGTCGGCGCCGGCCTCTACCAATGGACGCCGCTCAAGCAGGCCTGCCTCCGCCAGTGCCGATCGCCGCTCGATTTCGTGATGACCAACTGGCGGAGCGGAAAAAGCGGCGCCTTCGCCATGGGGCTGCGTCACGGCCTCTACTGCCTCGGCTGCTGCTGGCTCCTGATGCTGCTCCTGTTCGTCGGCGGCGTCATGAATTTCGCCTGGATCGCCGGCATCGCGCTCTTCGTTCTGGTCGAAAAGCTAAGCCCCGCCGGCCACTGGATCGGCAAGGCCGCCGGGGCTGCGCTCATCCTGTGGGGCGGAGTGGTGCTGGCTGGGGTCGCTTCGGCGAGTTAGCGGGCGTCGCGCTTTGCCTGCGCAACCGCGGCGGCCTTGCGCTGCCGTCCGCGCTCCATCGGCCGGACCAGGTCCTTCCGCTTCACGCTCTCCACCGCGCGCATGCCCTGGTGCGCGTGGCGGGCGTTGAAATCGGGGCCGTTGCCGGCCTTCTTTTGTTTCAGAGCCAGCGTATTGCGCGACTTTTCGACGAGATCGAGCTTTGCGGCGAGGCGTCGCCTGCGCTCATGTTCGCCGTTCAGCCGCCGCATGCTCATGGCGAGCACTTCGAGCTTGGCTTGCGTGCCTTGGTCCTTGGTCGCCGCTTCAGTACCCTTCGGCACCACCTTGCCCCGCATTTCGCGGCGTTTCCTGTGCGCTTCCGCCTGCGCCCGGTCGCGCCGTTCGCGCACCGACTTGATCAGGCCGAGCAGGTCGGCATCCGGCAGGTCCTGCACCGCCGGATGGTGCGACTTCTGCACCAACTGCCATTCGTCTTTGTTCAGCGCCCGTTCTTCCTGCTTGCGCGACACCGCCATCTGTCTGTCCTCGCCTTAAACCGCTCACCGCATCGAAAGCTTCGGCTCAAGCCGCGGCCGGGTCAAGTGCGGCGGAAGGCTACCGCGCCGCCGGCAGTATCTTCCCCGGATTGAGAATATTCTGCGGGTCGAGCGCGGCCTTGATCGTGCGCATGATGTCGACGCCATGGCCGAGCTCGTGCTCAAGAAAGCCCATCTTGCCCTGGCCGATCCCGTGCTCGCCTGTGCAGGTGCCCTCCATGGCGATCGCCCGCATGGTCAGCCGCGACACGAATTTTTCGGCGAGCGCGATCTCCTTGGGGTCGTCGACATCCATCAGCACCAGCGTGTGGAAATTGCCGTCGCCGACATGGCCGACGATCGGCGCGACCAGACCCATTTCTGCGATATCCGCCTCGGTCTCGGCGATGCACTCGGCAAGCCGCGAGATCGGCACGCAGACGTCCGTCGACAGGCCCTTGGCGCCGGGCCGCAGCGTCAGCGACGCCCAGTAGGCGTCGTGCCTGGCTTTCCAAAGCTTCGTCCGCTCCTCCGCCACGCTTGTCCACAGGAACGGCCCGCCACCAAACTCTGCGGCGATTTCTCCGAACGTCTCGGCCTGTTCGGCGACCCCCGCATCGCTGCCGTGGAACTCCACGAACAGGCACGGGCTTTCGGGATAGTCGAGCTTCGAATAGTTCTTCAGCGCCCGCATCTGCAAGGCGTTGACCAGTTCGATCCGCGCCACCGGAATGCCCATCTGGATCGTCGCGATCACCGCATTGCAGGCAGCCTCCACGCTCGGGAACGGGCAGACGCCGCCCGAAATCGCCTGCGGTATGCCGTAGAGCTTCAGCGTCAGCGAAGTGATGATGCCCAGCGTGCCTTCCGAGCCGATCAGGAGCCGCGTCAGATCGTAGCCGGCCGAACTTTTCTTCGCCCGCCGCGCCGTCGTCACCATGCTCCCGTCGGCCATCACGGCCTTCAGCGCCAGCACATTCTCGCGCATCGTGCCGTATCGCACGGCGTTGGTGCCCGACGCCCGCGTCGCCGCCATGCCGCCGAGGCTGGCGTTTGCGCCGGGATCGATCGGGAAGAACAGGCCGGTGTCTCGCAGATAGGCGTTCAGATCCTCGCGCGTCACGCCGGGCTCCACCGTGCAGTCGAGGTCCTCTGCATTGACCGCAAGCACCCGGTTCATGCGCGACGTGTCGAGCGAGATGCCCCCGCCCGGCGCGTTGACATGGCCTTCCAGCGAAGAGCCCACGCCGAACGCGATCACCGGCACGCGGTGCTCGGCGCAGACCTTTACGATCTCCTGCACCTCCTCCGCCGATTCGGGAAACGCCACGCCGTCCGGCGCCTGCGCCGGGATATAAGTCGTGGTGTGCGCGTGCTGCCCGCGAATCGCCGCGCCGGTCTGGAACCGTTCGCCGAAGCGCTGCTTCAATATGCCCAGCGCAGCCTCGATGCCGGCTTCGTTGCGTTCAACTGTCCGCAGGTCGCTTAGCGCCATCAAATCCTCCGCGAATGGACCAGCGCTGGTCCTTGTCTCATGATTATGGTCCTAATCCGCCGACTGCCGCGCTTTGTCCAGCCAGAATATCGAGGATCACCAATGCCCATCCCCGCCCCATTCGTCTCCCGCATCATGGAACTCGAAAAGGACTGGATCGACTATAACGGCCATCTCAACATGGCCTATTACAACGTGCTTTTCGACCGCTGTTCCGACGACGCCTTCGAAATCATGGGGCTCGGCCCCAATTACGCCAAGGAGCGCCGGCTGACCATCTACACGGCCGAAGTCCACATCTGTTATGTCCAGGAACTGCATCTCGGCCACAATGTGACGGTCACCTTCCAACTCCTCGACCACGACGAGAAGCGGCTGCGCGCCTACCAGGAGATCCGCCATGTCGACGGCTGGCTGGCCGCCACCTCCGAGCAGCTCTCGCTGCATGTCGACATGGCCGGTCCCAAGGTCGCGCCGTTCCCGGCCGACATCATGGCCAAGGTCGAGGCGATGCGCGCCGCGCATGCCGCCCTGCCCATGCCCGAGCGCGCCGGCCGCTCGATCAGCATTCGCCGCAAGACCACCTGAGCCGGCCCGCCCCTGTCGCCGTTAACCTTAATCGATTTTCACTGTGAACAATAAACCTGTTCGATTGTTTGGCAGTCGCGACTCGTGAACAAAGGGGCCGAAGTGGAATGCAAGCAGCGGCTGGGGCAAGAGTCGGCTTGAGGACGGACTATGAGAATCGATATCGAAAAGGCGTCGGACAAACTCGCCGACGATCCCCGCCTGACCGATTACGATTTCTGGCGCACGCTGAAGAACCTCAACAACGAGATCTTCCACATCGCCAATAACAACGACCCGATCCCGCTCGACATGATCCGCTGGCGGGTGATCCTCAAGCAGGCGCGCATGAAGCGCGGCTACGGCTGAGGCCGCTACCCGTCAGTCCGTTGGCTGCCGCCAGATCTCGACCACCCCGTCGGCGCGGCCGGTGATTGGGTCGGTTTCCGGCAAGGCAAGACCCGCGATCGCCTGCGCCGCAAGCCCAATCTCGATGTCGCCCGGTTTGACGATGTCGCCTCGCTGGCCAGGCGGATAGCCGCCGGCCATCTGGAAATCGCTGGAACCGTCGAGCCGCTTGTGGCCCACGCCGGCGGGCACGATGCAGACGTCGCCGACGGAAACATCCGCAGCGATGCCGGCATCTCCGCCGAAGCCGATGCGCGCGTTTCCCGATACGCAGGCAAGCACTTCGTGGCCGAGCGTGTGGAAGTGCCAGAACGGGTACACCGTATAGACCCAGGTGCCGCTCCAGCCGTTCTTCTCGTAGAGCGCGCAGACGCTCCGGCCGTCACGCGCTTCACGCGGGGTGCGGTCCCGCCAGATCAGCAGCGGCAGCGGACTATTGGGAATGCCGTCCGCCGGCTCGAAAACATGCTTTTCCGGCGCGTCGGTCATCACGCTGCGAGCTTCTCCTTGAAGAACGCCACGGTCCGCCCCCAGGCGAGATCGGCCGCTTCCTTGTTGTAGCGCGCTTCCGACGTATCGTTGTTGAAGGCGTGCTGCGCGCCCTCGTACATATGGATCGTGAACTCCTTGCCGGCGGCCTCCAGCGCCGCCTTGTAGGCGTCGATCCCGGCATTGATGCGCTCATCCTGCCCGGCATAGTGCAGGAGCAGCGGCGCGTTGATCTTGGCCGCATCCTCCGGCTTGGCCTGCCGCCCGTAATAGGCGACAGCGGCGTCGAGTTCCGGCGCATTCACCGCCAAGTCGTTGACCGCGCCGCCGCCCCAGCAGAAGCCGACCGCGCCAACCTTGCCGTTGCCCGCTTCATGGCTGCCGAGAAACGCCACGGTCGCCACGCCATTGGCGACGGTCTGCGCGGCGTCGAGCTGCCCGATCATCTCGCGCGCCTTGTCCTCGTCCTCGGGCGTGCCGCCGAGCGGCGACAGAAAATCCGGCGCCAGCGCCACGAAACCTTCCAGCGCCATGCGCCGCGCCACGTCGCGTATATGCGCGTTCAAGCCGCGATTCTCGTGGATGACGATGACCGTTCCGAGCTTGCCGCCCGCCTCCGCCGGCTGGACGAGATAGCCTTTCATGTCGCCGCCCTCGCCCGGCCAGGTGATGTCCTCGGCCTTGAGCCGCGCATCGTCCTCGGCGACGATCGCCGCCTGAGCCGAATTCGCCGCCAGCATCGGCGCGATCACGGCGGCCGCCGCGCCCGAGCCGGCGAGCCTGGTCAGCTTCTCCATGAAACCGCGGCGGTCCAGCGTCAGATGGGTGTACTCGTCATAGGCGTCGATCATCGCCTGCGTGATGGCCGGTGTGGTCATGAAACTCTCCCGATGCTGCTTGCGCCCGCCAGGCAAAAACATAGCTCCCGGCGGCCATCGGTCCAGTAACGCCTCGGTGAGATCGGCCGGAATCGACGAGCGAAGCAACGCCGCATTTTCCACTTTGAGGCGAAGTAATTCTCAATTATGGTCCGCAGGCTTTTGGCACGGGGGGAATATTGCCGATGGTTTTTTCACGCAGGAATGTCGTGCTCGGCGCCCTGGCGCTGGTCGCCGCGGGTGCATCCGGCAATATCGCTGAGGCCGCCGCTGCAAAATCCTTTTTCGCCGGCACGGCCAGCGACAACAATTTCGTCTACCGCAAGACCAATTTCGCCAAGATCGACAAACGCTGGCATCGCCAGATCGTCAAATATTTCAGCAGCGAGCCGGTCGGCACGATCGTGGTCGATACGCGCCATCATTTTCTTTACGTGATCATGGAGAACAAGACTGCCATCCGCTACGGCGTCGGCGTCGGCAAGGAAGGCTTCAAATGGTACGGCCGCGCGACCATCGACCGCCGCGCCCTGTGGCCGCAATGGGTCCCGCCCCCCGAAATGCGCAAGCGCAGGCCCGACCTGCCGCACATGGTCGCCGGCGGCGCGCCCAACAACCCGCTCGGGCCGCGCGCGCTCTACCTCCACCGCAATGGCGCCGACACAGGCTACCGCCTGCACGGCACGCTTGAGCCGTGGAGCATCGGCACCGACGCCTCCAGCGGCTGCATCCGCATGTTCCCGGAGGACATCATCGACCTCTACCAGCGTTCGCCCATAGGAACGGCGGTGCAGGTCCTGCCGCACATTGCCGACCAGGCTTCAACCGCTGTCGAATGAACCGTCCATGAACCGCATGATTGAAAATACGCGCCGGCTGCTTGCTGCCGGCATGCTGGTGCTGGCCGCGTCCTGCTCGACCAGCAACACGCTGGCGCCCGCCACGCCCGACGTCACCAACACCGAGGTCGCCGGCTTCCAGAACGTGCAGTCGGGTAGCGAGGAGGATTTTATCCTCAATGTCGGCCGCCGCACCTATTTCACGCAAGGCTCGGCGGCGCTCGATTCCGTCGCCAGGGCAACCCTCGACACGCAAATTGCATGGCTCACGAAACATCCGCGCTGGCTGCTCAAGCTGCAAGGTTTCGCCGACGATCCCGGCTCCAGCGAAACGGCGCTGTCGCAGCAGCGCGCCGACGCGGTGATGAACTACCTCGCCGCCGGCGGCATCGGCCGCAATCGCATGTGGGCCAAGGGCTACGGCAAGGACCGCCTCGTCCGCAACTGCCCCGACACCGCCTGCCGCTCGCAAAACCGCCGCGTGGTGTCGAATTTGCGGGATGAGAGGGACGAGTTATAAGGGTGACCCCTATCGTTCCCGCAAAATGGGACATGGGTTGAGATTCGGCTTTTGACTTTCTTACGGTTGACCCCTGTAGCGTCAGCCCGCACCGCCTCGGAATTTCGCGCGGACTGAGCTCATATCGGGACGGTACTAGGTAACCCGCCGTCCCTTCACGGGACGGCGGGGCTTTTTGCGTTTCAGCGACTGGCAGGATGATGAATCTGCAAATGTAGCCGGGAGAACTCGACGAAGCGGGCTCTTCCGGGGGAACGGACTCAGACGATGAAGTCGGTGCCCGCCATGAAGTTGGTGCCGGCGACCAGGATCTGCATGTCGGCGGTCGAATCGCCGTTCACATCGGCGTCGATGATCACGGTGCCGTTGTAGTTCGAGTAACGAAGCTGGCCGGCGACGCCGGAAAATGCCGCGCTGCCGATAAACGAAAAGGCCTGGTTGCCGCCGGCGAGCGTGTTGGCGTCGATTGTCGAGAGATCGATCAGATCGAAGCCGTGGCTGAAGCCGCCGACGATCGAGTCGCGCAGCGCCGGTCCGGCCGGGCTGTGGGAAACCAGGTCGAAATCGAACCGATCGTTTCCAGTGCCGCCGTTGAGGATGTCGCTGCCTGCACCGCCGATCAGCGTGTCATTGCCGGCGCCACCGTTCAGCGTGTCATTGCCAGCCCCGCCGGTGATGTAGTCGTTGCCGTTATCTCCGCTGAGTATGTTGGCGCCCGAATTGCCGACCAGGGTGTTGTCGAGCGTATTGCCGGTGCCGTTCAGATCGCCTGCGCCCAGCAGTTCCAGCCGCTCGACATTGTTGGCCAGTGTCCGGTCAATGTAGGAGCGAACCGTATCCGTCCCCTGGCCGGCATTCTCGATCGTGTTGTCTCCCGCGGCCGCGACGACGAATATGTCATCGCCTCCGCCGCCCACCATATAGTCGTTTCCCGCGCCGCCATTGAGCAAATTGTTGCCGGCATTGCCGACCAGCGTGTTGTTCAGCGCATTGCCGGTGCCGCTAAGGTTGCCTGAGCCCTGCAACTCCAGCCGCTCGACATTGGCGGCCAGCCCCCAGTCGATATACGAACGGACCGTGTCCGTTCCCTGGCCGGCGTTCTCGATCGTGCTGTCGCCGGCTGCGGCGACCACGAAGATGTCATCCCCGCCGCCGCCCACCATGTAGTCGTTGCCGGCGCCGCCATTGAGCAGGTTGTTGCCGGCATTGCCGACCAGCGTATTGTTCAGCGCGTTGCCAGTGCCATTCAGATCGCCCGAGCCCTGCAACTCCAGCCGCTCGACATTGGCGGCTAGCGTCCAGTCGATGTAGGAGCGCACCGTGTCGGTGCCCTGGCCGGCAAACTCGAACGTGACATCGCCGGTTGCAGCCACGATGTAGATGTCGTCGCCAAGTCCGCCGGACATTGTGTCGGCACCAGCGCCCCCGTTCAGCGTATCGTTGCCGCCGGCTCCATACATGATATCGCGCAGATCATCGCCAGTCAGCGTCTCGTTCGTTGCATCGCCTGTCGTGGTGCGGATGAACTGGGTACCCTGCGCGGCCACGTGGGTGCCGGAAGCGTCCGCGCCAGCGGCCTCGCTATCGTTCCATGCCGCGAAGAAACGGCCTCCGCCCATGCCCGCCACACTCGAAGCAGTCTGCACCCCAGTCGTAACCTCCAGGTTGAACTCCTCACCTATCTCGTTGCCTGAGAAGTCGAACACCTGGGCGAACACATCGCTGTTTCCGTTGCGGTCCGACGTGTAGCTCACCAGCAGGTAATTGCTGGAGATCACAGCGATATCGCAGTGGGAGATCAGATCGGTACCAAAATCGATCGTGCGGGTGTCTGTTTCATTGCCCGAGGCATCAAAGAATCCAACTTCGAGCTCGGTGTTCGTCGCTGCGCCGTTGTATTGGTCAATATAGGCAAGGGCGAAGCCGCCATTCGGGAGTGCGGCAAGCGCCGGATCATACTGGTTGTCGGGCTGGAAAACGGCCGTGATCTCCGCGCTAACCGCGTTGCCTATGGAATCATAAACCCGGGAAATGACGTTGAGGTCGCCACCGCCGACATCTTCGGTCCAGGTGACGACGAAGTTGCCGCCGGTCAGGCCGACCACCGCAGGCTGCGACACTGACAATGCTGACCCGGCGCCGCCCGCGATTACCGGGCCGGCTCGTAAGGAGCCGTCATTGTTGTAGATCACGAATTCGGCGTTGGTATTCGTTCCGGAGCCGGCGAACTCATCGGTGTATGCCACCACGAAACCCCCGCCTGCAAGCGCGGCGACCACCGGGTCGGTCTGATTGTCGGTGGCTTGGCCCTCCGCTTGCGTAACGATGTTCTGCGTATCGACTATGGCGCCCGACGGGTCGAAGATATGGAACTCCACGTCGTCTTCCGGGCCGCCGTCGTCATCCTCGTTGACGACCACCACATTGCCGTTCGAGAGAACCGCGACGGCTGAATCATCCTCGATGTCTGAACCTCCACCAGCCGACACCAGCCTGTCGCCTACGTCGAGCGCATTGCCGTTCGAGTCAAAGCGCCGGAACACCACATCCTGGAATGCCAGGTCGCCGGTCTCGAAGGTAAAGAACAGATCACCGTTTTCCAGGACCGCAACATCGGGCCGGAACTGGTAGCCGTCTGTCGTGCTGTTGACGACGAACTCGGGAACGAAATTATTGAAGGAGTAGGTGATGGTCGCCATGAAAATTGCTCCTGAACAAATGATTGTGCGCACTGGGCCACGGCTACTGCCGTTACTTTGCGATGTCTGGAGTTATTTCAGCATTGTCATGGCGTGTCTTCGCATGGAGCGAAGACTGACATTGCAATGAGCGAACAGTCGTGCGAAGCCGGATGGGCAGAGTGCATAACTGCGCCTGGAGGCGACTGCTATGTCGGGGGAGTTTTTTTCGGCGCATTTCACCACGACCGATCTGCCGGAACCGGAGCGCCTCGCCGCCTTTCACGAATCGATGGCTGGCGCCATGGGTCCGGTGGATATGGAAGCGATAGATGATGCCCCGTTCCACGGCACATTGCGGCTCAGTGCCGTCCCTGGCCTCGGCGTAGTCAGTATTGCCACGACTCCCAAGCGGGTGGCCCGGCAGCCCGCGTCGAACGAAACCGAAGAGAGCGTTATTCTTCTGCGCGTCCGCCCCGCAAGCGGCACATTTCGGGTCACGCAAAGAAATCGCGAGATCTATCTTGGTTGCGGGGAAGCTGTGGTGCTCAGAGACAATGAGCCGATCGATTGTGCAAATAATACCGTATGCGTCGACACTCTTCGTCTTCCACGCTCCGTGTTCGACAATTTCCTTGCCGATTTCGACGGCGCGGCCGGCCGGGTGGTCCCGGCCGGCGCGCCAGCGCTGTCGCTTCTCGCCTCCTATATCGAAAATGTACATGACGAACTGCCACGCTCTCCCACATTGCGGCATCTGATGCCGATACATGTGCGCGACCTCATGGCCGTGTTCATGGGCGCCACGCGCGACGCCGAAATGCAGGCCATGGGGCGCGGAGTGGCCGCCGCACGACTGCGGGCGATCAAGCTCGAAATGGCGAGGCGCCTCCATCATGCCGACCTCACGGCCGAACGGGTGGGGCGTGACCACAAGGTAAGCGCGCGCTATGTGCAGAAGCTCTTCGAAAGAGACGGCACGACGTTCAACAATTATCTGAGCGGTCTGCGATTGGAAGAGGCACGGCGGCGGATCAGCAATCCGGAGCTTGCCCATTTGCCGATCACCGAGATCGTCTTTGACGCCGGCTTCAACGACCTGTCGACTTTCTACAGGCTTTTTCGCAGACGTTTCGACGCCACGCCTTCGGACCTGAGGTCGGCCAGTTCTACTTCAGCCCCTCCGATAGCGGATTGATCGGCTCGAAGCAGTCGGCGCCTTCGACGTGGTAGAACTGTATCCGCGGGTGCCGTTACTTTGCGATGCCTGCAGTTTTTTTATCATCTTCGGGGCGTGTCTTTGCATGAAGCGAAGGCTTGAATTGCATTGAGCGAACAGTTGTGCGAATGCGAATAGACGGCGCTGGCCGCGTTGGGGGCGACGATAATGTCTGAAGAGTTGTTTTCAGCGCACTTCACCACGGCAGAATTGCCTGAGGCGGATCGCTTGGCCGCGCATCGCGAATTCTTCAAGAATGCGATGGGGCCAGTAGATATACAAGCTGTTGGGGACACCGCCTTTCAAAGCAAATTGCGGCTAAGTGCGGTCCCGGGCTTCGGCGTGGCGAGCGTATTCACATCTCCGACCACTGTGGGCCGGCGGCCGGCACAATCGAACGAGGCGGAGGAAAGCCTGTTCTTCCTCCTCGTCCGCCCGGGAAGCGGCGCTTATCAGGTCACTCAAGGAAACCGCGAGATCGATCTCGGCAACGGCGAGGCCGTTGTGCTGAGGGGGAACGAGCCGATCAGCGGCATCAACGAGACCGCTAGGGTCGACACCTTCCGTATGCCGGTGTCCCTGTTCGATCATTTGCTTGCAGATTTCGACGGCGCGGTCGGCCGGTCTGTCCCGGCAAGTGCGCCGGCGCTGTCGCTTCTCGCTTCCTACATCGAAACAATTCACGACGAATTGCCACGCTCTCCTGCGTTGCGGCATCTGGCACCGTTGCACATGCGTGACCTTATGACCGTGTTCATGGGCGCCACGCGCGACGCCGAGATGCAGGCCATGGGGCGCGGAGTGGCCGCCGCACGACTGCGAGCGATTAAGCTCGACATGGCCAGGCATCTCCAGCGAGCGGATCTCACGGCCGAACGGGTGGGGCGTGACCACAAGGTAAGCGCGCGCTATGTGCAGAAGCTCTTCGAAAGAGATGGCACGACGTTCAACAATTATCTGAGCGATCTGCGGCTGGAAGAGGCAAGGCGGCGGATCAGCAATCCGGCGCTTGCTCATTTTCCGATCACCGAGATCGTCTTTGATGCCGGCTTCAACGACCTGTCGACCTTCTACAGGCTTTTTCGCAAGCGCTTCGACGCCACACCTTCGGACCTGAGGGCAGCAGCCTGTGAACCGGGCACTCCGTAAAAGCGGCGGAGAAATGGTCGGTAATCGCCTGGTTTGACGCGAAGGTCTGCGCTGCAAACCACCTCATGGCGAAGACCGATCGGTCCAGCCCGCCACCCCTACTTCTCGCACAGCCGCCTTGGCCCGGAATACGGCTGAAAAGTACAATCCTCGGCCCGGAACGAGCGGTAGGCGCGCGAGCAGGCGCGCACATTGCACGACACCGGCGTCTCCTCTTCCGCGGAGGCAGCCACCGCCTCCGCCCCCGGCCGGCCCTCGGCCGCTTCTGCGGCCGTCATGAAATTCTTCCAGATAACCGCCGGCAGGGAGCCGCCGGTGATCTCGTTCATCGGCGTGTCGTCGTCATTGCCGACCCAGACGCCGGCCACCAGCGGCTCGTTGAAGCCGATGAACCAGGCGTCGCGATAATTCTGGCTGGTGCCGGTCTTGCCGGCGGCAAAACCCTCCAGCCCGGCCGCCTTGCCGGTGCCGCGCTCGACAACCAGCTGCAAGAGCCCGACCAGATTGCGCTGCACGCCGCTCAGATCGGTTTCCGGCTGCTTCGACGGCCCGACCCGAAACGCCTGCGGCTGGCCCTCGCTCTGAAACGAGACGATGCCCCACGGCTCGATCGGCGCCAGCCCCGCCCGCACCGAGGCGTAGGCGCCGGTGAGATCCAGCAGGTTGACCTCCGACGCGCCCAGCGCCAGCGCCGGCGTTTCGATCAGCGGCGCGTCGATGCCGAGCTCGCGCGCCGCCGCCACGACGTTCTTCAGGCCCACCTCCTGCGCGAGGTTGACCATCGCGGCGTTGAGCGACCGAGCGAAGGCCTCGGCGATGGAGACGCGGCCATTATACTCGCCGCCGAAATTTTTCGGCGTCCAGCCGTTTATTTCAACCGGCTCGTCCCTGACGCGGTCGCGTGGCGAATAGCCGGCCTTCAGCGCGGCATGGAGCACGAATAGCTTGAACGCCGAGCCCGGCTGCCGCATGGCCGTCACCGCGCGGTTGAACTCGCTGCCGGCATAGTCGCGGCCGCCCACCATCGCCACCACCGCGCCGTCCGGCGTCATCGCGACCAGCGCGGCCTGTCCGACCCCGGCCGCCGCTTCCGAGGCGAGCCCCTCGCGCACCGCCTCCTCGGCCAGCGCCTGCAGCTCCGGCACGATGGTCGTGCGCACCTTGATCGTGCCGCGATAGGGCCCGGCGATCTCGCGCGCATCGTCAAGCACCCAGTCGGAGAACCAGCTGCCGGCGCGGTGCGCCGGGCGCGCCGGGTTGAGAGTCGCGGCCTGTGCCCTCGCCGAGCGCGCCTCGGCCTCGCCGACCGCGCCGCTCGCCACCATCACGTCGAGCACTGTCCCGGTCCGCCTGGCGGCGGCTTGCGGGTTGGTGAGCGGGCTGAGCTGCGACGGCGACCTGATGATGCCGGCGAGCAGCGCGGATTCGCTCAGGTTCAGCTGGTTCACCCCCTTGTCGAAATAGACCCGCGCCGCCGCCGGCACGCCCGTCGCGCCCGCGCCGAGATAGATGTTGTTGAGATAGCGCGTCAGGATTTCGTCCTTGCCGAGCCGCGCTTCCAGCCAGAAGGCGATGACCAGTTCCTGGATCTTGCGCTTGAAGGTGCGGTCGCTCTCCAGATAGAGAATCTTGATAAGCTGCTGGGTGATGGTGCTGCCGCCCTCGACCACCTCGCCGGCCAGGAGATTGCGCCAGACCGCCCGCCCGACGCCGCGGAAATCGATGCCGTAATGCTCGTAGAAGCGGCGGTCCTCGACCGCCAGCACCGCGTCGACCAGATGCGGCGGAAATTCCTCGCGCTTGGCGTAGGCGCCCTGATAGGGCCCCTGCTGCACGATCGCTTCGCCGTCGGCGCTTTCCAGCACCACCACCGGCTTCAGCGAGCCTTCGGCGATCTCCTGCCAAGGCACGTCGCGCAGCGCCCACCACAGAACGCCGACCGAGACCGCCAACACGGCCAGCGTTGAAAAGGCCGCCGCCCGAAGCCACGGAAACCGCCTGCGGCGTTCGGCTGCCGGCGAAATGTTGAGGTCCGCCCCGCCTGTCCGGCCCTTCCAGCGTTCGGCAAGCGGCCGCGCCATTGCCGGCAGGCCGCGGATCGAGCCGGCCAGCGCGCCGATCCTCGCCTCCATGCGCGAATAGTCGGCCTCGCGTGCCCTTGCCCCGAGCCGCCTTACGCCCACTGAGACCGCCCTTCCCGCCCGCCGCGCGGCAACGCCGAGATCGTGGCGCAGCGCGCTGGCGAGTTCCGCCGCCGCCCGTCCCGTGCGGCCGAAGGCAGGCCGCGAATCCTCGTCCTCGCGCGGTTCGGGCGCGCCGGGCGGCGGTGGCCTTTCGTTGTCGGCGGCGCTCGTTCGAGCCGTTTTCCTGCCTGCCATGAATATCTGTCGTTCGCGCGTCCCTGATTCCCGAACTAGCGCGAACGGCAGCTTCGGAAAGTGCGCTCGCGGGCATTTGAGCACCCGCGTTGCCCTGCCGCACGCCACGGCCCGTGCGCGGGCCAAACGCCGCGCCTGCCGGCACAAAACGGAAACGCTGCTGGTCTTTCCGCCCCGAATCACTACATTCGGTGTCAATGCCAGGTTTCCCGGACGACATGCCTTTTTTCGACGAACCCGCGCCGCCACCGCGCTCTGGGAGCAGCGATCGTGCGCCTTCGGGCATCGCCGCGCGCGCCATGGCCGCGCGCCAGGCTTCCGCGCCCGATTATCTCGCCGGCCTCAACCCCGAGCAGCGCCTTGCGGTCGAGACCACGGAGGGCCCGGTGCTGGTTCTGGCCGGCGCCGGCACCGGCAAGACGCGCGTCTTGACCACCCGCATTGCCCACATCCTCGCCACCGGCCGCGCCTTTCCCTCGCAAATCCTCGCCGTCACCTTCACCAACAAGGCCGCGCGCGAGATGAAGCAACGCGTCGGCATGCTGGTCGGCGAGGCCGTCGAGGGCATGCCCTGGCTCGGCACCTTCCACTCGATCGGCGTAAAAATGCTGCGCCGCCACGCCGAGCTTGCCGGCCTCAAATCCGGCTTCACCATCCTCGACACCGACGATGTCGTGCGGCTGATCAAGCAACTCATCCAGGCCGAGGGCCTGGACGACAAGCGCTGGCCGGCGCGCCAGTTCGCCATGATGATCGACGGCTGGAAGAACAAGGGCCTCGGCCCCTCCGAAATCCCGGAAGGCGACGCCCGCTCCTTCGCCAACGGCAAGGGCCGCCAGCTTTACCAGGCCTACCAGGACCGTCTGAAGACGCTCAATGCCTGCGATTTCGGCGATCTGCTCTGCCACCCGATCCGCATCTTCCGCGCCTATCCGGACGTGCTGCAGGAATATCACCGCCGCTTCAAATACATCCTCGTCGACGAGTACCAGGACACGAATACGGCGCAATATATGTGGCTGCGCCTGCTCGCCCAGCGACCGCAGGGCGAGGGAGATTGGCGCTCTTCGGCCGAAGGCCGCAAGCCCGACCGGGCGTCGGCCGGCCAGGCCGCCCCCGCGGAGGGCCAGCCGCCACAGGCGGCGATGCGGCCCGTGAGCGAAAACAGAGTCAACATTTGCTGCGTCGGCGACGACGATCAGTCGATCTATGGCTGGCGCGGGGCCGAGGTCGACAACATCCTGCGCTTCGACAAGGATTTTCCCGGCGCGACCATCATCCGGCTGGAGCGCAACTACCGCTCCACCGCCCACATCCTCGGCGCCGCCTCCCACCTCATCGCCCACAATGAAGGCCGGCTCGGCAAGACGCTGTTCACCGAGAAGATCGAGGCCGACGACGCCAAAGTCCATGTCCACGCCGCCTGGGATTCGGAGGAGGAAGCCCGCGCCGTCGGCGAGACGATTGAGCAGGCGCAGCGCGAGAAGCACAATCTCAACGACATGGCGATCCTGGTGCGCGCCTCGTTCCAGATGCGCGAGTTCGAGGACCGTTTCGTCACCCTTGGCCTCAACTACCGCGTCATCGGCGGCCCGCGCTTCTACGAGCGCCAGGAGATCCGCGACGCACTGGCCTATTTCCGCGTCGTCGCCCAAGGCGCCGACGACCTCGCCTTCGAGCGCATCGTCAATGTGCCCAAGCGCGGGCTGGGCGAAGCCGCCATCCGCCAGGTCCACGACACGTCCCGCGCGCTTCGCATCCCGATGCTTGAGGCGGCCGAAAAACTCGCCGAAAGCGACGAGCTGAAACCGAAGCCGCGCGCCGCCCTTCGCGAAGTCGCCGCCAATTTCGCGCGCTGGCAGGCGGCACTCGACCACACGCCGCACACCGAGCTTGCCGAGACCATCCTGGAAGAGTCCGGCTATACCGACATGTGGAAGAACGACCGCTCGGCCGAAGCGCCCGGCCGGCTCGAGAACCTGAAGGAGCTCATCCGCTCCATGGAGGAATACGAGTCGCTGCGCTCCTTCCTCGAGCATGTCGCGCTGGTCATGGACGCCGAGCAGCAGGAGAATCTCGACGCCGTCAACATCATGACGCTGCACTCGGCCAAGGGCCTCGAATTCGAGACCGTCTTTCTCCCCGGCTGGGAGGAAGGCCTGTTCCCGCACCAGCGCTCGCTCGACGAGGGCGGCCGCTCCGGCCTGGAGGAAGAGCGCCGCCTCGCATACGTGGGCTTGACCCGCGCGAAGAAAAACCTGCACATCTGGTTCGTCTCCAACCGCCGCATCCACGGCCTCTGGCAGTCGACCATCCCCTCGCGCTTTCTCGACGAACTGCCCGAGGCCCATGTCGAGGTAGACGAGGGCGGAAGCTCCTATGGCGGCTATGGCTCGTCCTATGGCGGCGGCTCTTTCGCCTCCGGCCGCGGTGGGCGGCAAAATCCCTATGGCGCGTCGCGCTTCGACAATCTCGGCGCCGGCGGTTCCGGCACAGGCGGAGCCGGCGGCAGCACAAGCGGGGGCGGCGCCTTCTCCAACACCTACGCCACGCCCGGCTGGCAGCGCGCCCAGCAAAACCGCACCGAGGCCACCGACCGCAACTGGGGCTCGCGCTCCGGCCACGCCGTCGAACGAATCGGCTATGGCGAGACCGACAGCGGCTACGGCGCCGGCCGCGGCTCGGTCAAGGGCCGCACCATCGACGGCGAGCTCGTCGCCAAGTCCGTCTCCGCCACCCCCTCCCCCTTCACCGTCGGCGACCGCGTCTTCCACCAGAAATTCGGCAACGGCAACGTGGTGGCCATCGACGGCAACAAGCTGACGATCGATTTTGATAAGGCGGGGCAGAAGCGGGTCTTGGATGGGTTTGTGCAGGGGGGTTGAGGGACGATGGCGGTTCACTCACGAAAGGAACTTATCGAAAAGTATATTAGAACCGCGTGGATACTGAAAATCCGCCTCATGAGTGCTCGGCGACATCTATGGGCTAGCGAAGCTTCGTTAATCCACCTCGAAACCGCCTGTCTCCAAATTCGTAAGATTTGCGAAACGATAGCCTATTTCTGCGTAATCGCAGCGGATATCGAGTTTGAAGAGGTTCCAGACCTCAGACAGAACTATCGCGTAGGAGAAACCTTTAAGCGCCTAAGAAAAAGCTCGAAGCTTCTTTTTCCGGCACACGCATGCATGACCGCAAAGGAAAACGTCAACGATCAAACAATTTGGGAGATCGACGTCAAGAATATTGACGAAGATGACATCAATAGTGTGAAGAAAATCCACGACAACACTGGCAAGATTATGCATGAGTTTTCACCATATCGAGATTTTCACGATACGGCTGCCGCGCCGCACAAACTTTGGCATGATTTGAATGCGCTGCGCGCGGATCATCAATGGCTCTGGAATCAATTCTGGCATCACGCCAATTATCTAAAAGGCACCTTATTTTTTATTAACCTTGGGGATCAAACTGAAGCCAGTCGTCCAATAATGATTAAGGTCGAAGGTTTCCTTGACGAGGAAATCTACCTCGATTTTGATCCCAATTATGTTGCTGACTTTACTGGCTCTGTTGACTGGGCGGAATTTCAATAGCGTAACAACACGGCGAATTCCAAGAGGAGCCGCAGCGGCGCGCATTATCTCCCCCCTTGCGGGGGAGAAAGCGATTTCAACATCTTAGTCCGGAGCGAAGCGTAGGCTAAGTGTTAGAAATCGCAAGAGAGGGGCTATGCCTCGCAGTGCGATGTAGCAATGCCTCACGATGCGATGTGCAGAAGGAGCCAATCTTGATCCACCGCAATGTCCCTCCGCCTCACCGCGCCTTCGCCCGCGCCATGCGCACAGATTCAACCAAAGCCGAGAACGTTCTCTGGCAGGCATTGCGCGGCAAACAACTGGAGGGCCTGAAGTTCAGGCGCCAAGTGCCGCTCGACGGCTACATCGTCGACTTCGTCTACTTCGAAGCACGGCTGATCATAGAAGTGGATGGCGGCCAGCACTCGGAGTCGCAACGCGACAAGGTCCGCGATCTGCATTTCGAGAGGCAGGGCTTTGCGACGATCCGCGTCTGGAACGACGAAGTGCTGACGAATATCGACAGCATCTGCCTGACGATCCTGCGCGAAGCCCAACGAAGATTGCGGGAAAAATAGCCCCTCACTTGCGATTTCTAACACTTAGCCTCCGCTTCGCTCCGGCTAAGATGTTGAAATCGCTTTCTCTCCCGCAAGGGGAGAGATAACCGCGCTCCCCTTTGCCGCGTCGCGCCAGAAAGCCCGGCGCCGGCCTCTATCTCCGCCTTGCGGGGAAGAAAGCGTTTTCCTGCACGTGCGAGCGGGCTTGTCCCCGAGCAAGTGCTTGGAAAACGCAAGAGCGGGGCTTTCTCACGGAGGAACATAAATCGCGATGCGATGGGCATATCGCAACATCCCGCCATCTCGCTGCTTCAATCCCGTTACGGAACAACACGGCCCGATCCCGTGTTGAGAAACAGCCCCGACCTCAATCACGGAGATGCGACATGCCAACGCCGGATCGGAACAAGAAAGGAAAAAAGGGCGGCGGCCCGCCTAAAGAATCTGCCAAGGACATGAACGACCTCCGTCGGCAGGAGCAGGCGGAACGCGGCGGCACAGGCGGCCAGGATAGGTTCGGCCAGGCCGGGGGCGAGAAGCTGCGCGACAAGCAGCAGCGCGGCGGCCAGGCAGACAACACGCGCCAGTAGCCCAGCGGGCAGCCCTACCCCTCCAGCATCTCCCGGATCACCACTGCCTGGTTATGCGCCTCATCCCTCGCCGAATAGACCAGCGTCAGCCGGCCCTTCTCGGCATGGCCGCGCAGTTCGTCGAGCAGGTCGCCCTTGGCCGCGAGTTCCTCGCGGTAGCGGGCGCGGAACTCATCCCACCGCGCAGGATCGTGGCCGAACCATTTGCGCAGCTCCGTCGACAGACCGATCTCCTTCATCCAGAGGTCGACCGCCGCCTTGTCCTTGCTCACGCCGCGCGGCCAGACCCGGTCGACCAGCACGCGAAACCCGTCGCTCTTCTCGGGGGCGTCATAAACGCGCTTGATCGCAATCCCTGTGCTCAGCAGTCCGCCTCCCAACGGAGGAGCTTGTGCCAAAAAAACCCCTCAGCGGCTCGCCCCTACTGCACGTAAACCGTCACCGCGCCGTCGGCCTCGATCGAGGTCGCCACGATGCTGGCTACCTCGACCTGCTGCTTGTCGAGTTCAGCCTTCAGCGCCGGATTGGCCTCGACGGCGCTGCGCAGCTTGGTCAGGTCGTCCTGGTTCTCGGTCAGCGCGGTCTGCAATTCGGTCGCGCTGCCGCCCAGTTCGCTGATCTTCACCACCTTCACCTCTCCTACGGCGGTGATGGTGCCGATCTGGGAGGCGCTGTTGTCGTTGGCTTTGACCGCCTCGACCACGTCGGCGATCGTGGGCGGAGCGCTCGTCGTGGTGGCGCCGGTCGGGTCGGTGTCCGGCGAAACGCCGCCCGTCGCGGCGTCGCCCTCGACGCCTGGCCGCGGCTTGGTCGTATCCTGGGCAAAGGACGGCGCGGTGAGGCTTGCTATGGCGAGCGATGCGGCGGCAAGGGTGATCATGCGTTTCATGCTGATTTCCTTTCGCAGGGGCTTGCCCTTCGATTGGAAAACAGCCGTCGGGGCGGATGGTTCCGGTAGTGGCGAGGGCACGGTTCCGGGAGGGCCGGGCTAGGCCTCTTCCCAGCGCTCCAGAAACGCCTCGATCGACAGCGCCTGCATGTCGGGAACCGCATCGGCGAGTTTTGCGACCGGCCAGTCCCACCATGCCAGCCTTTCGATGCGCGCCGAAATCTCGGGTGCAAAACGCAGCTTCAGCACCCGCGCGGGAATGCCGGCGACGATCTCGTAGGCGCCGACATCGCGCGTCACCACGGCGTTCGCGCCGACCACCGCGCCATTGCCGATCGCCACGCCCGGCATGACGACCGCGCCATGCCCGATCCAGACATCATGGCCGATGGTCACCGCCTTCGCCTGCCGCCTTTGCCGGAAACCCGCATCGACGCCGAGATAGCGGAAATACTCGTTGGGCCGGTAGCTCACCTTGTGCGTGGTCAGCCGCTCCAGCGGGTGTTCGAGCGCGTTGATCCGTGTGTTGGCGGCAATGGAGCAGAACTTGCCGATGATGGTGTAGATCGCCTCGGCGTGGCGCTCGAAATAGGAGAAGTCGCCGAGCGTCACCTCGCGCAGTATGACGCGCTCGCCGACGATCGAATAGCGCCCGAGCCGGCAGGATTTCAGCTCCGCCGTCGGGTGGATGCGCGGCTCCGGCGATTTGAAGCGGATGTCTTCCGGCTCGTCCATGGCAGCGGCTTTACGCCGCCGTTGCCCGCCCGGCAAGCAGGGCTATTGCGGCTTGCCCTCGGTCCAGGTCACCTCCTGGCCGTAGAGCGGCACGGTGGTCAGCGACATTTTCGCCGAACCATCCTGCACCTGACGCGAATGCGAAAGATAGACCAGCGTATCGTTGGCCTTGTCGTAGATGCGGTTCACCACCTGCTGCTTCCAGACCAGGCTGATGCCCTGGTTGAAGATCTCCTCGCCCTCCTCACCCATCGAGATGTCGCCGATGGTGATCGGCCCGGTCTGCCGGCAGGAGATCGACGAATCCGACGGATCCTCGAACCAGTTACCCTTCTGCAGCCGGTCGATCATGCCGCGCTCGAAATAGGAGACGTGGCAGGTCACGCCCTGCACTTTCGGGTCCGGCACCGCTTCGATGATGATGTCGTTGCCGAGCCAGTCGACGCCGACTTCCCCGACCTGCTGGGCGAAGGCAGGCAGAGCCGCGCAGACGGCGATGGTGGCCAGGACCGCAGATACGCCAAATCGCATCGAAATTTCTCTCCTGTTGAGAACCGCCGTTCAGTTGGGACCGCGCACCCGACCTTGCAAGAAAAATCCGCCGACGAACCGCATGCGCCAATAGGCAGCGGCATCATGGCCCCTTTCTGCAGCGCCTTGGCCGTACTATGTTTATTGCATGAAGCAACCCGTTTCGATGCCGGTCGGCACGGCCGCGAAGATCCTGGCTGGCGCAGCGCTCCTCGCTGCCGCCACAGGCCTTGCCTTTGCGTCCTGGATCGACCACGGCGCCGCCATCTTCATGACGATGGTCGAAGCGGGCATCTCCTGGTGCTTCTGATTCCCCCGCGCCGGGCGCGTAGCAAATCCGATTGGCGAACCTCACCATGATGCGATCCATTCTCGTTGGCATTCTCGTCCTGATGGCCGCCGGCATAGGCTGGCTGACCTTCGACTGGTACCGCTCGCAGAACGCCGGCGAGCCGTACGGCGCGCCGTTCACGCTGGTCGACCAGAAGGGCGCCGAGATCACGGAAGCCGCATTCCGCGGACGTCCCTCGGCGGTGTTCTTCGGCTTTACCCATTGCCCCGAAGTCTGCCCGACGACGCTTTTCGAACTGGATGGCTGGCTGAATAGGCTCGGCGACGAGGGCAAGGACATCCGTGCATATTTCGTCACCATCGATCCCGAGCGCGACCAGCCCGAGATCATGGACGCCTATGTCGGCAATGTCTCCGACCGCATCACTGGCATCACCGGCGATCCGGAAAAGATCGCCGCAATGGCCAAATCCTTCGGCATCTATGCCCGCAAGGTCGACCTCGGGGGCGGCGACTACACGATGGATCACACCGCCTCGATCCTGCTGCTCGACGGCAGCGGCGATTTCGCCGGCACCATCGCCTATGGCGAGAGCGCCGACGCGGCGATAGCCAAGCTGAAACGGCTGGCCGACGAAGGCTGACGCCGCTCGTTCGCTTCGCTGGCTCGCTCTCATCGCGAAAAGAAGTCCATGACGCAAACCCGCCTTCACCTGACGACCGGGCGCATCGACGCCGCCCGCATCTTCGCTGCCTTCGAGGCGGCGTTCGAGGAGGATGGCTTTCCGATTGCTGTGCTGGAGGTGGATGAGGCGCGCGACATCCAGGAGATTTCGCTCTACGCCGATGGCGACATAGACGAGGCCGAGCAGCGCATGCGTGCGGTGCTGGAAGAGCTTTCGCTGCCTAAACCGATCGAACGCGAGGCCCTTCCCGATGTCGACTGGGTCGCGCTGTCGCTGGAAGGACTGAAGCCGGTGCGCGCCGGCCGCTTCTTCGTCCATGGGGCGCATGACCGGCAAAAGCGTCGCAGCGGCGACCTTGCCATCGAGATCGAAGCAGGCCTGGCCTTCGGAACCGGCCATCACGGCACTACGGCGGGCTGCCTGGAGGTGCTGGAAGAGGTCGCCCGGCGCGAGCGGCCCAGGAATGCGCTCGATCTCGGCACCGGCAGCGCCGTGCTCGCCATCGCGCTGGCGAAGTTTTCGCACATCCCGGTTCTGGCGACCGACATCGACCCGGTCGCGACCAGGGTGGCGGCCGACAATGTCCGGCTGAATGGCGTGTCGTCGCTGGTCGAGACAGCGACCGCGCCCGGTTTTCATCACCCGGTGTTTTCGCGGCGCGGGCCTTTCGACCTGATCGTAGCAAACATATTGGCGAGGCCGCTGATGCGGCTTGCCCGGCAAATGGCCCGGCATCTGACACCCGGCGGCTCCATCGTGCTGTCAGGCATTTTGGAGCGCCAGCGCAATGCGGTGCTTGCCGCCTATGCCGGCCAAAAATTCCGCCATGTCCGCACGCTGGAACGCGATGGCTGGGTGACGCTGCACCTCAAGCGGTAGATACGAAAAGGCGGCCCGGAGGCCGCCTAAAAGCCGTTCAGAAAAAATAAGCTCTGCTGCGCTTCGACAGCTCTTCGCGGCTGTAACCGCTGGCCTTCAGCGTCTTGTCGTCGAGAGCCAGCAACGCACCGGTGACATAGCGGTCAGCCTGGCGCTGGCGCGATTCGACGAAGGCGTTGAAGGCGGATTTGAAGAAGCCGGATTTCGCACGGGTGGTCATCTACGCTCTCCTTTCAGAGATCGGAATTTGTCCTCCCGCTGAACAGATAGGCTGCGCCGATCCATTCCGGAATGGACGGAATTGCATGGCAGCCATCCCATTTTTGCGTATGCGAGGACGAAAGTTTGCAGCGCAGCATTTCCATCTGGCCCAAGGCCGCTGCGTTGCAAGCGGCTTGGCCGGAAGCTAGGTTCGCACTCTCGATTTTTTCACAACTGAGGCGAGCCCGATGTTCCAGTCTTTCGACGATGTAAGCGACGCCTCTCTGGGCGCGGCGCGCGTGGCGGGCTTGCGCGAATGGCTCGCCGCCAACGACCTCGACGGCTTCATCGTGCCGCGATCGGACGAGCACCAAGGCGAATATGTAGCCCCGGGCTCCGAACGGCTGAAATGGCTGACCGGTTTCAGCGGCTCGGCGGGCGTTGCAATCGTGCTGGCGAAACAGGCCTACATCTTCGTCGACGGGCGCTATACGCTGCAAGTGCGTGATCAGGTCGACCTCGGCGTCTTCACGATCGAGAGCCTGATTGAGAAACCGCCGCCCTCATGGATCGAGAACAATCTGGGCAAGGGCGCCCGGCTCGGCTTCGACCCGTGGCTACACACGGTCGGCGATGTGAAAGCGCTCAAGGCCGCGGCGGAGAAGACTGGGGCCACGCTGGTGGCGGTCGAGCGCAATCCGATCGACCAGCTTTGGCAGGACCGGCCGAAGCCGCCGCTGGCCTCGGTCGAAATCCACCCCATCGCCTTCGCAGGCGAACTGGCCAAGGACAAGCTGGCGCGGCTGGCCCAGGCAATCGGGAAGCAGAAGGCGACCCACGCCGTATTGACCGACCCGTCGTCCATCGCCTGGGCTTTCAATATCCGCGGCGGCGACGTCCCGCACACACCGCTGGCGTTGGGCTTCGCCATCCTCGCCGCCGATGGCGCGCACCAGCTCTTCATGGATAAGCGCAAGCTGCCCACCGAAACCGAAGCCTATCTGACCCAGTTGGCCGACCTGCGCGCGCCCGCCGGTCTGGAATCCGCAATCATCGACCTTGCTCGTTCCGGCGCTGCCGTTTCGCTCGATCCGGCGCTTGCCGCCGATCGCCTGCGGGCGCTGGTGGAGGACAATGGCGGAACTGTCATTTCCGCGCCCGATCCCGCCCGGATCCCGCGCGCCACCAAAAACAAGGCCGAAATTCAGGGCGCGCGCGCAGCGCATCGCCGCGACGGCGCGGCGATCGCGAAAATGCTGTGCTGGCTCGATGCCCAGAAACCCGACACCATCGACGAGATCGCAACCGTCACCCAACTCGAGGGCTTCCGCCGCGCGGTAGGCGAGGAAACCCAGATGCCGCTGCGTGACGTCTCGTTCTCCACCATATCCGGTTCGGGGCCGAACGGCGCGATCATGCACTACCGCGTGTCGCGCGCGACCAACCGCAAGCTGGGCGACGGCGAACTGTTCCTGCTCGATTCCGGCGCGCAGTATCAGGACGGCACCACCGACATCACCCGCACCGTCCCCGTCGGCCAGCCGACCGACGAAATGCGCGAGCGCTATACGCTCGTGCTCAAGGGCATGATCGGCATTTCGCTCCTGCGCTTTCCCGCCGGCACGCGCGGCGCCGACATCGACGCTATCGCCCGCCTGGCCCTATGGGAGCACGGGCTGGACTACGCCCACGGCACCGGCCATGGCGTCGGCTCGTATCTGGCGGTGCATGAAGGCCCGCAGCGCATCGCCAAGACCGGTACGGAAAAGCTGCTCGAAGGCATGATCCTCTCCAACGAACCCGGCTACTACAAGCCCGGCCATTACGGCATCCGGCTGGAGAACCTCATCATCGTCACCGCCGCTGAACAACTGCCGGACGGCGACATAGCCATGCACGGTTTCGATACACTCACGCTCGCCCCGTTCGACAGGCGCATGCTGCGCACCGACCGTCTGGCGCCTGAAGAACTCGCGTGGCTGAACGCCTACCACGCCCGCGTGCTCTCCGAGATCGGACCAATGGTGGACGGTGAAACGCTGAAATGGCTGGAGGCTGCGACCGCGCCGCTGGCTTAGCGCTGGTAGTCAGCCTATCACCTGCCGCAGCGCGATCAGCACGGCAGCGCCGGTCAGGAACATCGGCATCATACCGGCCCTGAGCGACACCAGCCCGGCGACCAGAAGCGCTATCGCCTCGGCCGGACCGGCCGAGACCGCAACCGGCGCGACCAGCGTCGTCAAGACCGCGGCCGGCACGGCGTTGAGCCCGGCCTCGACCCGCGGATGGATGCGCTCGAAGCGCGACAGCACCATATGACCGCCAATGCGGGTCAGATAGGTCATGACCGCGCCGGCCAGGATAATCCAGACGGTCGTGCTCATGGCCTCTTTCCTCCGTTAGCCCTGCCGGGCATTGCCGCCGCAAGCAGAATGCCCGTAACCGCACCGACGGAAACATGCCAAGGCGAGCCGATGGTCTTGTAGGCAAGGATGGAGGCAGCAGCGCTGGCGATCACGATAGGCAGCCAGAGCGGCCGGTTGCGGAAGCCCATGACCAGACCAAGGAAATAGATCGGCAGCAGGAAATCGAGCCCCAGCGCCTGCGGGTTGGGGATCATATTGCCGAACATCGCGCCTAGCCACGTCTCCGCAACCCAGCAGACGTAGATCGGCAGCGCCATGCCCATGTACCAGGCGAAGGTTATCTCTTCGCCCCGCTCGCCCTTGGTTTCGGACTCGGCGTATTGCGGATCGACCAGGAAAAAGAACGCGAACGCCTGGCGCGCGAGCGGCCAGTGGCCGATGCGCCGCCCGACCGCGCCGGAATAGAGAACATGGCGGAAGTTCACGGCAAAGATCGACAGCACGATCAGCCAGGGCGCCACCTTCTGGCCGAACAGCTCGATGCCGACCATCTGGCTCGCGCCGCCATAGATCGTCGCGCTCATCAGGACAGCTTCGAAGACGCTGAAGCCGTTTTCCACGGCAAGCGCGCCGAACAGCAGACCGAACGGCCCCGCGGCGACTACGACGGGCAAGCCCAGCCGCGCGCCGCGCCAGAACGCGCTCGGGCGCCGGGCCTCATCTTGTATCGCTTCGGCGGACATGGCGGCTCCAGGGAAAGGAAGTCTGTGTAGGTAGGTGAGCACCTCTGCCCTGTCACATGAATTCGCTTGAGCCAAGCGATCAGCAGGGTTGAAGTGAGAGGGAGAAATGGCGAGGTGAATTCCGCCACCCGGTAGTGTAATAGGTTGCCGATGAGCAGGCTTTGGAGGCACCCATGAAATTGAGCGTTGTTCTCGAACGAAGCGAAGAAGGCGGCTACTCCGTCTTTGTTCCGAGCCTTCCCGGTTGCATCAGCGAGGGCGAGACGAAAGAGGAGGCGTTGGAAAACATCCGGGAAGCAATTCAGCTGTACCTGGAACCGGTGGAAGACGACATGGGCTTCGGCCCGAATGCCGAGATTGCGGAATTGGCGTTGTGACACTCGCCGCTAGCTCATGACCGAGGCGACAAAAGTCCCAAGCCTGCCCTATGAAAGAGTCATCAACGCGCTCAAGCGAGATGGCTGGGTTGTGATACGCCAGCGAGGCAGCCATATCCGGCTGCAGAAGCGCACGCGGACGGAAGTGCTGAAGCTTACAATACCTGCGCACCGCCCGATCAAGCGTTCAACTTTGTCGCATATCCTCAAGCAGGCCCGTCTCTCCGTGTCCGAATTCCAGGACTTGCTATAGTCCCGCTCAGCGCTGCCCCACCCTTTCGAACCACTGATCCTCGTCGATCACCTCGATGCCGAGTTCCGCGGCCTGCTTCAGCTTGGAACCGGCGCCTGGCCCCGCCACCACGAGATCGGTCTTCTTCGACACCGATCCCGCGACCTTGGCGCCGAATTTCTCCGCCATGGCCTTCGCCTCGTCGCGCGACATCCTTTCGAGCGAGCCGGTAAACACCACCGTCTTGCCCGAAACCGGCGACGACACATCGCCGACGCGCGCCTCGTCGAGCGGCGTGACTTCCTTCAGCAGCGCGTCCACGACTTCGCGATTGTGCTCCTCGGCAAAGAACTCCACGACGGCTTCCGCCACGACCGCGCCGATGCCGCCGACGTCGTTCAGCTCCTGCCAGGCGGCACTGCCGGGATCGCCCTTGCCCTCCGGCGGCACTGCCCCTTCCGCTACCTCGCGAAACGCCGCGAAGCTGACGAAGTGCCGCGCCAGTCGCTTGGCGTTGGTCTCGCCGACGTGACGGATGCCGAGCGCATAGAGGAAACGGGAAAACTCGACCTTGCGGCGATCATCGATCGCTGCGAACAGCTTCTTCACCGAAGTCGTGCCGAAGCCGTCGATGTTCTCGAGCTTCGCAAGCGATTTTTCCTGGCGAGCCTTCAGCGTAAATATGTCAGCGGGCGAGCGTATTCTGAGCGCCGGGTCTTCGGAATTGAAGAAGAACTCGATCTGCTTTTCGCCGAGGCCTTCGATATCCATCGCGCCGCGCGCCACGAAATGGCGCAGGCGTTCCACTGCCTGCGCCGGGCAGATCAGGCCGCCGGTGCAGCGCCGCACCGCCTCGCCCTCCTCGCGCACCGCATGGCTGCCGCAATGCGGGCAGGTTTCAGGGAATTTGTATGGCACGGCATCGGCCGGCCGCTTTTCCATCTCCACGTCGAGGATCTGCGGGATGACGTCGCCGGCGCGCTGGATGATTACCGTGTCGCCGACCCGGATATCGCGGCCCTCGCGGATCGGCTGGCCGCTATTGCCGATGCCCTTGATGTAGTCCTCATTGTGCAGCGTGGCGTTGGTCACCACCACGCCGCCGACGGTCACCGGCTGAAGCCGCGCCACAGGCGTCAGCGCGCCGGTACGCCCGACCTGAATGTCGATGCCGGTGAGGATCGTCGTCGCCTTCTCCGCCGCGAATTTGTGCGCCGTCGCCCAGCGCGGGCTGCGCGAGCGAAAGCCCAGCCGTTCCTGCAGGTCGAGGCGGTCCACCTTGTAGACGACGCCGTCGATGTCATAGGGCAGCGCCGCGCGCTCGGTCTCGATAGCGTGATAGTGCTCGATGATCGCCTCGACCGAATTACAGCGCACCATCCGCTCGTTGACCGGAAAACCCCAATCTGCGAAACGCTGGACCACCTCGAACTGCGTCTCGCCGAGCGGCGCGCTGGTCTCGCCCCATGCGTAGGCGAAAAACCGCAACGGCCGCGTCTTCGTAATCGACGGATCGATCTGGCGCAGGCTGCCGGCGGCCGAATTGCGCGGATTGGCAAAGACCCGGCCGGTCTCGGCCATGCGCTTGTTCAACTCCATGAAATCGTCGCGGCGCATATAGACTTCGCCGCGGATTTCGACCACGTCCGGCGCGTCCTTCGGCAGTTGATGCGGAATCTCGCGAATGGTGTGGATGTTGGCGGTCACGTTCTCGCCGGTTGTCCCGTCGCCGCGAGTCGCCGCGGTGACCAGGCGGCGGTTCTCGTATCGCAGCGACATCGACAGACCGTCGATCTTCGGCTCAGCCGTGAACACCAGTTCCCGGTCCGCCGGCAGCGCCAGGAAGCGGCGCACGCTGGCCACGAAATCGATCACGTCCTGGTCGGAAAAGGCGTTGTCCAGCGACAGCATCGGCCGCGCATGCACCACCGGCCCGAATGCGCCGGCTGGCGCCGCGCCGACCTTGAGCGATGGCGAGTCCTCCCGCACCAGCTCGGGAAATTTCGCCTCGATCGCCGCATTGCGCTGCCTCAGCGCATCATATTCGGCGTCGGAGATCGTCGGCGCATCCTCGGCATGATAGCGCCGGTCATGCTCGGCGATTTCCCGCGCCAGTATTTCAAGCTCCGTGGCAGCCTCGGCTTCGGTCAGGTCGTCGATGGATTTTTCCGTAAGCGGCATGGATGTTTCTCGAGAGAGATCGGGCGGCGAAGTCTTCCGCAAAATGCCAAAAAAAGTAAACCGTCGCGAATGATAGGGCGCGCTTCATCCTCGCCGCGCCTGCATTTTTGCATCCGGCCATTAATCCTTTCCTTGCGTCCGCGAAGGCGGCCGAGAGGTCATGACGTGTCAGTGCGCTCCATGGCCTTGCCGGCAAACCATTGCAGGTCCCTCAGAATCTCATGAACCTCATGAGTGGGCCGGAGGCGGCCGCCGGGCGGGCGGCCGGGACGCAAGGGCCACACGCGGCGGGCTCGGCCGGTATGGCGGCCTTGCCGTGCTAGCGCGTTCGCCGCATCGCGGTTCCTATCTTGCGCACCTGCGGCGTCGCGGTTCCTGTCTTGCGCGCCTGCGGCATCGCGGCGCGCCCGCCAGCGGGCAAAGCGCCGCGCCTGGCCCGGCAGATCGTCCAGCGCCGAGGCGAGCGCCTCGAGGCGCAGCGCCAGACGCGCGGCGTCGACCGGATCGTCGGGCGAAGGCGGTCGCCGGACCACGACGGGATGCGGGGCGACGAGGCCGGGAAAGGAGATGCGGGGAATCCCGCTCGCCGCCGGCCGGCCGAAAGTCCGCCGACGCGGCAGCGGATCGAGAAGGGCAAGGGAGACTGCGCGCCGAGCGGGCGCAGGAAGGCCGGGCTCGGGCCGGAAGCCGCGCGGCATCAGAATGCCGGTGCCGAGCCTGTTGTGCAGGATCGCGGGCCTCGGCTGCGGCTTGCTCAGGCGCGCAGGGGGCAGTTTTACGACAAGTCCTCGCGCCATCACTATGACGAGCCGCCGCGCCGCGGCTTCGGCTGGGCGCAGCAGGCGGAGCACGGCGCGGTGGAGATGGCGCGGAAGGGTTGGGCTACTGCGGCCGGAAAACCCCTCACCAGGTTCGGCTAACGCCTCGGCTTTGCCTCGCCGAGCCGAACCATCCTCTCCCGCAAGGGGAGAGGTAAAGGCGGCGAGCCCGGCCATGGCAACGAGCATAGCCAAGACGCGTTTCAGAGCTTCGCGGTTTCGCTCGATCGCAGCATCCCAGTCCATCGCCGCCTCCTCCATCAAAACGCGCGGGGATTATCGCACGGGCGGAGGAGGGTGTGGATAAAAGAATTTTCGATTGCAGGAAAAGCAGCGGATTCAGGTCAGGCCGGCCTGCATATCACCTAAACGGCGTTCTCGCTGAGCAACCTGCCGGCCGCCGCCCGCGCTTCCTCGGTGATCGTCGCGCCGGCCAGCATGCGGGCGATCTCCTCCTGCCGCGCGCCGCGATCCATTTCGGCGATGCCCGTCGAGACACGTTCGGTTCCGCCCGATTTGGAGATGAGGAAATGCGTGTTGGCACGGGCCGCGACCTGCGGCGCATGCGTCACCGACAACACCTGCACGCGCGCCGACAGCCGCGCCAGCCTCTGCCCGATAGCGTCGGCGACCGCCCCGCCCACCCCGGTGTCGATCTCGTCGAACACCAGTGTCGGCGCCGATCCGCGATCGGCGAGCGCCACTTTCAGCGCCAGCAGGAAGCGCGACAGCTCGCCGCCGGACGCGACCTTCATCATCGGGCCGGCCCGGGTTCCCGGATTTGTCCGCACCCAGAACTCGACCTGGTCTATGCCCTCTTCCATGCGGTTGTCGGGCTCGCTCGACATCTCGACGATGAACTCGGCGCGTTCGAGCTTCAGCGCCGGCAATTCGGCCATCACCGTCTTCTGCAGGCCGATCGCCGCGCCCTTGCGCAATTCGGAAAGGCGCTGGGCGATCTCGTCATAGGCGTCGCTGGCGGCCGCCGCCTGCTTTTCCAGGACGTGAAGCCGCTCTTCGCCGGCGTCGAGATCGGCAAGGTCCGCCGCCATCGTGTCACGCAGCTGCGCCAGATCGTCGACCTGCACATTGTGCTTGCGAGACGCTGCGCGCAGCGCAAACAGCCGCTCCTCGGCCTTTTCAAGCCGCTGCGGATCGAATTCCGTCGCACGCATCGCAGCCTCGACGGCCGATTGCGCGGCGTCGAGCGACAGCATGGCTTCGTCCAGCGACGTGACGACCTCGTCGAGCAGGCCCGGAACTTCGCCGGCCTTGCGCTGCAGCCGCCGCAGCAGGCTCGCAAGCTGCGGCAGCGGCGATTGCGGCCCAGACAGCACATCCTGCGCATCCTGGATCTCGGACGCGATCTTCTCGGCCCGCATCATGCTGGTGCGGATTTCGGCGAGCTCGGTTTCCTCGCCGGGCTGCGGGTCGAGCTGCGCGAGTTCGGCGACGGATGCGCGCAGATAATCGGCTTCGCGGGCGGCCGCCGCCACCTTGGCGCGGTGGCGAGCCAGTTCCTGCTCGCCGTCACGCCAGCGCCGCCACGCCTCGCCGCAAGTCCGGACTTCGCCGAGCAGACCGCCGAACGAATCGAGCAGGTCCCGATGCGCGCCGGGGTCGACCAGAGCCCGCTCGTCATGCTGGCCGTGGATTTCAACCAGCGCCCGGCCGATGTCGCGCATCAGAGTCACGCTGGAAGGCTGGTCGTTGACGAAGACGCGGGTGCGCCCGTCCGCCGTCTGCACGCGGCGCAGGATGATGTCGCCGTCATCGTCCAGCGCATTCTCGGCGAGCAGCATGCGCGCTGGGTGGTTACGCGGCACGTCGAAAACGGCGGAGACCTGGCCCTGCGCTGCGCCGTGGCGCACGAGCGATGCATCGCCGCGCGCGCCCAGCGCCAGCGAAAGCGCATCGAGGAGTATGGATTTGCCGGCGCCGGTCTCGCCGGTCAGCACGGAAAGGCCGGCCGAGAAATCGATGTCCAGCCGTTCGATCAGGACGATATCGCGGATCGACAGTCTGGAAAGCATGAAACCCGCTTAGGCGCCGGTAATCAGCTTTCCGGCCTTGGATATCCACGAACCGGCATTGTCGCGCGGCTCGAGCCCGCCGGTCTGCAGCAGCGTATAGGAATCCCTGTACCACTGGCTGTCAGGATAGTTCTGACCCAGCACGGCCGCGGCCGTCTGCGCTTCCGATGTCAGGCCCATCGCGTAATAGCTCTCGGTAAGGCGAGCCAGCGCTTCTTCGATGTGGCGAGTGTTGGAATAGTTCTCGACCACATAGCGGAACCGCTTGACCGCCGCGATATATTCGCGCCGCTCGAGATAGTAGCGGCCGATCTGCATCTCCTTGCCGGCAAGCTGGTCGCGGGCGAACCGCACCTTTTCGCGGGCGTCGTCGACATATTCGGATTCGGGCCAGCGCTGCACCACCTCTTCCATCGCCTCGATGGCGCGGCGCGATTCCTTCTGGTCCTGCGTCACGTCACGGATCTGCCGGAAATAGCTCAGGCCAACGATGTACTGCGCGTAGGCGGCGTCTTCACTGGACGGATAGAGCGAGACATAGCGCTTGGCCGAGTTGATGGCCTCGTCATACTTGCCCTGACGGTAATTCGCGAAAGCGCCCATGACCATCGATTTGCGAGCCCATTCCGAATAGGGATGCTGGCGGTCGACGGCATCGAACTTGCGGCTGGCTTCCGTGAGGCGGCCGGCATTGAGGTTGGCCAGACCCTGATTGTAGAGCACGTCCGCCGGCTCGGTCTGGTCCACATAGGTCGCCAGATCAATGTCGTCTTCCGTCGACATGCAGCCCGACAGGACAAACGGCGCAGCCAGAACCGACAGAGCCAGCAAGGCCGTCCGCAAGGGCTTTTTCGCTTCAGCAGCGCGCTGGAGAATCATGATCGGAACGGCCCCTCTCGGCGTCATTTCACTTGGAAATTGCAGCCATAAACCATAACTGCTTCTGCACGGCAAACGCTATCGCCCGGCATTGGCGCATTTTTGTGGCGCGCCCTCTACAGCCAAGGCGGCGACAACATCGCCGCCGCCTTTCGCTGGTTTAAAGCATCCAGGGCGCAAAGACCGGCGCATTGACGGCGATCATTTCGGCCTGGCGGCCGCGCTCGCGGCGGGTCGTCTCTACGATCTCGAAAGCCGAGCGGTCCGAAAGCAGACGGCGCAGCGCCGAGGCGTTGAGCTTGTGGCCGCCGCGATAGGAGCGGAAGCAGCCGATGAAACGCGCGCCGGCAAGCGCCAGATCGCCCATCGCATCGAGCGTCTTGTGGCGCACGAACTCGTTCGAATAGCGCAGCCCTTCGACGTTGATGACGCGGCTGTCGTCGCCGATAACCACCGAATTTTCCAGCGACGAGCCGAGCGCGTATCCGGCGGCCCAGAGCCGCTCGACATCCTTCATGAAGCCGAAGGTGCGTGCGCGCGCAAGATCGCGGCGGAAGAGATCGGGCTCGATGTCGGCGGCATAGGACTGCCGGCCAACCGCCGGGCTGTCGAAGTCGATCTCGATCTCGAAGCGTGTGCCGCCATAGGGACGGAACTCGCCCCAGGATGCGCCATTCTCGATTCGAACCGGCTTGAGAACGCGAATATAGCGCCGCTTGACTGTCAGCGTCTCGATGCCGGCCTGGTCCATGGCGTCGACAAACATTGCCGCGCTGCCATCGAGGATCGGCACTTCGGCGCCGTCGATCTCGATTGAGACATTATCGACGCCGAGGCCGAACAATGCGGCCATGACATGCTCGACGGTCGCCACATGATAACCGGACGGATCGCCCAGAACCGTGCACAGCGCCGTACCGCCGACCTCCGAGACCAAGGCCGGCAATTCGCGGCCGAGGCCGCCCTCACCCGTATAATGGAACACGATCCCAGTATCGGGATCGGCCGGATGGAAATGCATTGTAACTTGTTTTCCGCTGTGAACGCCGATGCCCGACAGCGTCACACGCGATTTGAGAGTTGTCTGATAGTCGTGCAAGTCGATCCCCATATGCCCATTTGATCCGTCCGCTACACGATCCCAAATGTGTGCGGCTCTTGATTTTGTCGGCCTGCAGGACATCATCCCCAAAACTCCCTGCATGCCATTTCTTTCGGCGGCGAAGATAGTCTTACGGCGAAGAGACTCCAAATCACGGATTCTTACCCCGTGTTACGCCTGCACTGCTTGCAGCAATCGACCCAACATTTTGATTTTTCTACTATTTTAAACGCCGACGGGCGGGCAAAATAGCGCCCGCCCGTTAAGCTTGATTACCGTCCGTTAACGTTCAGTTGGCCTGGCGGCGCAAAAACGCCGGAATCTCCAGCTGATCGTCTTCCTGAGTCGCCCTCGGCTGCGGCTGAAGACGGCCATGTTCGTCGAGTTGACCGCGGCGCGGCGCGTAGAGCTGCGGGTCCTGGCTGGCTATACGCCGCGCTTCCGGCGCGGGCTGGCGCAGCTTCGGCTCGCGCGGCTGGGCCGGCTGCAGGCGCGCCGGTTCTTCTTCGCGACGCGACAGGCCGTTGGTCAGCCGCTTCAGCAGCCCCATCGGCCCGCTGCTTTCATGGTCGACCGGGCGGCTCTTGGCCTCGACTTCCGCCTTAACGACGGGCGGGAAGTCCTCGACACGCGGCATGCGCGGCTGCGCGACGGCTGCCGGCTGCATCTCCCGCACCGGCTGCGGTTGCGGAGCCGGAGCCATCATCTGCGGCTGCGCGGGCTGTACCACCGGCTCGGCCGGCGGGGCCTGGAACAGCTTGCTCTGCGGACGGAAATCATCCTGCACCGGAACCGGCCGCGGCGCCGCCATGGCGGCGGCGTTCTGCTCGGCCATGCGGATGGCCTCGGCGACCGGATCGGCGCCGCGGACTTCCATCTGCGGAGCCTGCTGCACAGGAGCCTGCACCGGCCGCGATTCGGCGGCCGGACGCGGAGCCGGCTTCATCGGCTGGCGGATGGCGATCGGCGCAGCGGCGATTTCAGCAGCCGTCTTGTCGATGCCGGTCGCAACCACCGAGACGCGGATGACGCCTTCGAGTTCTTCGTCGAAGGTGGCGCCGAGGATGATGTTGGCGTCCTGATCGACTTCCTCGCGGATGCGGGTAGCCGCCTCGTCGACCTCGAACAAAGTCAGGTCGCGGCCGCCGGTGATCGAGATCAGCAGGCCCTTGGCGCCGCGCATCGTCGTCTCGTCGAGCAGCGGGTTGGCGATCGCGGCTTCCGCCGCGGCCATTGCGCGGCCTTCACCCGATGCTTCGCCGGTGCCCATCATCGCCTTGCCCATCTCGCGCATCACCGAGCGGACGTCGGCGAAGTCGAGATTGATCAGGCCTTCCTTGACCATCAGGTCGGTGATGCAGGCCACGCCCGAATAGAGCACCTGGTCGGCCATGGCGAAGGCATCGGCGAAAGTGGTCTTGTCATTGGCGAGACGGAAAAGGTTCTGGTTCGGGATGACGATCAGCGTATCGACGCACTTCTGCAGTTCCTCGATGCCGAGATCAGCCGTCTTCATGCGGCGCTGGCCCTCGAAGTGGAACGGCTTGGTCACCACGCCGACGGTCAGGATGCCCTTCTCGCGCGCCGCACGCGCGACGACGGGAGCAGCGCCGGTGCCGGTGCCGCCACCCATGCCGGCGGTGACGAAGCACATATGGGTGTTCGACAGGTGGTCGATGATCTCGTCGATGCACTCCTCGGCGGCGGCGCGCCCGACTTCCGGCTGCGAACCTGCGCCGAGACCTTCGGTGACATGCGCGCCGAGCTGTATCAGGCGATCCGACTTGGACATGGTCAGCGCCTGCGCGTCGGTGTTGGCTACGACGAATTCGACGCCGCGCAGCCCTGCCGTGATCATGTTGTTGACAGCGTTGCCGCCACCGCCGCCGACGCCGAACACAGTGATGCGTGGCTTAAGCTCGGTGATGTCCGGCTTTTTCAGATTGATGGTCATTGTCTTCGTCCTTTGCCTTTTCCCGCCGCTTGCCGCTGCGGCCGCCTATGGGGCTGTCCCCGTCGAATCTCTAAAAACTGTCTCTCAACCACTGACTCATGCGATGAAACTTCCCCCCCGTCCCGGTCATCCGCAGCCGGGCGAAACCACTCGCTTGAGCGCTTTCGAAACTCGCCACCTGCGGATAGATCAGAAGACCGACCGCCGTCGCAAATGCTGGCCCCTTGGCCGCCTCGGGCAGCCCGGCAACGCCGAGCGGACGCCCGATGCGAACGTTGCGGCCAAGAATTCGGCGCGCCGCTTCCGGCAGGCCGGAAAGCTGGCTGGCGCCGCCTGTGAGCACCACGCGCTTGCCGACCGCGTTGCCGTAGCCGGACTTGTTCAGACGGTCGCGCAATATCTCCAGGGTCTCTTCGATGCGGGCGCGGATGATGCGGGTCATCACCGAACGCGGTATCTGCAGCGGCGCCTCGCTGTCGTCGCTGCCGATTGGCTGGATCGAGACGAGGTCGCGGTCGTCCGCGCTGCCGGGCAGCGCCGAGCCGTGCATCACCTTCAGCCGCTCGGCGTCCTCAAGCCGCGTCGACAGCCCCTTGGCCATGTCCATGGTGACGTGGCTGCCGCCGACCGGAATGGCGTCGCCATGGACGAATTTTCCGTCGGCAAAGACAGAGATCGTCGTCGTGCCGCCGCCCATGTCGATGCAGGCCGCGCCCATTTCGAGTTCGTCGTCGACGAGGGCCGCAAGGCCGCTGGCATAGGGCGTCGCGACCATGCGCTCGACCGACAGATGCGAGCGGTTGATGCACAGCTCGAGATTGCGCAGCGGGGCCGCATCGCCGGTCAGGACATGCATGTCGACGCCGAGCGTATCGCCGACCATGCCGCGCGGGTCGCGCATGCCGCGCTCCGCGTCGAGCGAGAAGGCGACCGGCAGCGAATGCACGACTTCGCGCTCCGCCTTCAGCGCCTGCTTGGAACCGGCGGCCAGAACGCGCCTGATGTCGGCGGCGTCCACTTCATGGCCGCCGAGATTGATCGTCGCCGAGAACGATTTGCTCTTGAGGCGGCCGGCAGTGAGATTGACGATGAGCGAATCCACCGTCAGCCCGGCCATGCGCTCGGCCGCGTCCACCGCCAGCCTGATCGCGTGCTCGGCGCGGTCGAGATCGATGACGACGCCGGATTTAACCCCTTGTGACTTCTGGTGGCCGATGCCGATCACGCGCGCCTGGTGGGTGCGGCCCTTGAGAAGCTGGCCTTCCTCACGCGGCTTGAGCTTGGCCACCACGCAGCACACTTTGCTCGACCCGACGTCGAGCACTGTGACGATGCCGGAGCGGCGCGTCTGGGCGTCCTTGCGGCCGACGAGCCAGCTCATATCCTCTTCTCCGGCTTGATCTTGAGGCCCTTGAAGCGCTCGCTGAGCGCCGCATTGCGGCGCACCGCGGCTTCCGGCGTCAATTGCACGACAAGGCGGTCCGGCAGACGCATGTCGACGGAAGCGATGTCGCGCGACAGAAGCCCGCTCTCGCGATCCATCCGCAGCAGGTCGGCGATTGCTTCGTCTTCGCCGGCTTCGGGAAGTTTTACGGTGATGCCGTTTTCGAGCCGCAGATCCCAGCGCCGCTCCGACACGCGAATGTAGCCCTTCACCCGCGCCGCGAGTTCTGGAAACTGGCGGATCTTGCCGATGAAATCCGATGCGTGGCCGTTCGCGCCATAGCCGATGACCAGCGGCAGCATTGCGTGGCGTCCGCCTGAATAGGGTGCAATGACATTGCCCGCTTCGCCGACGACGGCGAGCTGACTGCCGTGCTGCCACAGCGCGAAGGGCTTGCGCTCCTCGATGCGTACTTCGAGCGCGTCGGGATAGACCTTGCGCACGGACGCGACCTCGACCCAGGGCAATTGCGCAATGCGTGCGCGCGCCTCGTCGGCGTTGAAGCCGATCAACGAAGTCCAGCCGTCGAGCTCCAGTCTTTCCAGCACATCGATCTCGGATGTTTCATAGTGGCCGGCGACGCGCACCTCGTCGACCGCGAAGCCGGTTCGGGCGGTGACGGCCTGGACGAAGGCCGGCATATGGCCGCCGACATAGGCGCCGTAGAGGCTGCTCGCTCCAAGGAAAACGGCGGTCATGATGGTCGCGCAGAAGGGCGGCGGCGTGAAATCGCCGCTGCCGAGACGGGCAGCGACGCGCGCGGGCCGGCGCAGCCAGCGCGGCAGCACGAAATGCGGCGCGGAAAGCCAAGCGCCAAGGACGCCCGGCATGGCCGCGTCCGTCCTTTGGGCTTGTCCCGACTTCAACGCGAACACGAAGCGTCCTCCACCATCCAACTCAACAGCTCGCCGAAGGAATGTCCCGCTTCCGCGGCGATCTCGGGCACAAGCGACGTCGGCGTCATGCCCGGCTGGGTGTTGACCTCGAGCCAGATGAGCTCGCCATTTTCGGAATGACGGTCGTCGTAGCGGAAGTCCGACCGGGTGACGCCCCGGCAGCCGATTGCTTGATGTGCCTTGAGCGCCAGTGTCTGTATTTTTTGGTAAATATTTAGTGAAATTTTAGCGGGGCAGACGTGTTTTGAGCCGCCGGGAACGTATTTTGAATCATAGTCGTAGAAGGAATGGCCGGTCGGGATGATCTCGGTCACGCCGAGCGCCACGTCGCCCATCACCGCGCAGGTCAACTCCCGCCCGTGGATGTAGCGCTCGACCATCACCGCGTCGCCGTATTTCCACTCCGCCGAACCGATCACCTGCGGCGGATGCGACTGATCCTCCTTGACGATGACAACGCCGAAGCTCGACCCCTCATTGACCGGCTTGACCACATAAGGCGGCTTCATCGGATGCTTGTTCCCGATGGAGAACCGGCTCATCACCTTGGATTCGGCAACCGGAATGCCGGCGAGCTTGGCGATCTTCTTGGACAGTTCCTTGTTCATCGCCAATGCAGAAGCCAGCACCCCGGAGTGAGTGTAGGGAATTTCGAGATATTCGAGCACGCCCTGGATTGTGCCGTCCTCGCCGAAAGGCCCATGCAGCGCATTGAACGCCACGTCAGGCTTCAATTCCGAAAGGACCCGGCCGACATCGCGCGTGACGTCGACACGCGTCACCCGATAGCCCTCAGCCTCCAGCGCATCCGCGCACGAATTTCCTGAAGACAGGGACACGGGCCGCTCGGAGGAGAACCCTCCCAACAATACGGCGACGTGTTTCTTCGACATGCTTCCGCAATCCCCATGCGAACCGGCTACGCACCGTTTCCTAAAGTTGAATCCGAGTCTTCCGGCGGTTGCCCCCCAGACGGAAAACGCGTCATCGACTCAAATCAGGAAACGCTTTTGTCCAAAGAATCAGAGACTGGATTCCGTGGCAAGCCCCGAGGATTCAATCGGATTCACTTTATGTAAAAAGAACGCGGTTGTGGCTGGGTTGCAGCGCAAAAATCGGCGGTAGGAGGTAGGCTTGCGGCGGCGCACGCTTCTGTAAGACGTGGCGCGCCGCCGCTGCAAAACGAAAAAAGGGCACAATTCACGCTTGCTAAGGTTCCTGTACCGCAATCTTGATCGAGGCGTAGTAGGCGGCAAGATTGGCAATATCCTCCTCGCCCAGAGTTGGCGCCACGACCGACATCTGCGGATTCTTGCGCTCGCCGGTCTTGTAGGCAGTTAGTGAGCGCACGAGATAGAGTTCGTTCTGCCCGGCGAGATTGGGGGCGTCGGGCAGTTTGGCAATCCCGTCGAGGCCATGACAAACCCGGCACATTGCCGCGGCCTGCTTCTTTCCTGCCGCCAGATCTCCCCCAGCCTGAGCGTCGATGACGCAGGCCGAAATCGCGGCCAGCAAGAAACCTGTCAGGCGCACGGCGCACTCCAGCTTTGCCATGGAACAACGCCGTGCCGGGGGCCCCGGCACGGCACCAGTGCTATTCACCGTAAGAAATCCGCCAAATCGCGCCAGCCAGATCGTCCGAGACGAGCAGTGAACCGTCTTTGAGGACCTGAACGTCGACCGGGCGGCCTAGATACTCGCCATTCTCGTTTAGCCAGCCTTCGGCGAACACTTCAGTCTTGTCCGCAGTCCCATCCTCTTTCAGCGAGGTGAACAGCACCCGGGCGCCAACCGGATCCACGCGGTTCCAAGAGCCGTGCTGGGTCGAGAAGATGCCGCCACGGAATTTTTCGGGGAACTGCTTGCCGGTGTAGAACGACAGCCCGAGATCGGCCGCGTGAGCGTCCTGCTCGACCTCCGGGAAGATCACGCCCTCGGGCACTGTGGCGTCCTTGTACTCGACCGTGCGCGTTTTGCCGCCGCCGTACCAGGGGAAGCCGAAATTCTGGTCCGGCCCGGTAACACGGTTCATTTCGCCCGGCGGGATGGTGTCCCCCATGCCGTCGACCTGATTGTCGTTTACCCAAAGCGTCTTGTCCTTTGGATTGAAATCGAGACCGAGGGGGTTGCGCATTCCGCGCGAGTAGATCTTCCGGTCGGAACCGTCCTGCTTCATGCTGACGACGCCGCCGATGCCCAGTTTCTCGAATTCCGGAAGGATGTCCGCCGCCGGCACGTTGAATGGCTGGCCGATGGTAATGTAGAGGCGGCCATCGGGGCCGACGCGGCAGGTGCGCGCCGTATGATTGTAGCTCTCATCCGATGCCGGAATCAGTTCACCCTGCTTGACGATCGCGAAGGCGGCCACATCAGGACCTTCGTAGAAGAACTCGGCGGCCGGGAACCATAAAACCCGGTTCTGTTCGGCGAGATAGAGGTGGCCGTCTTTGGAGAAACAAACCCCATTCGGCACCGCCATCTTGATCGACGGTGCGAAGACTTTGACGTCATCGGCGACGCGGTCCTTGTTTCGGTCGGTTACCGAATACATCAGTTCCTTGCGCGTTCCGACAAAGGTGACGACGCCTTGCGGCCCTACCGCCATATGGCGGGCATCAGGCACGGCTGCATATAGGCTCACCTTGAATCCGGCCGGAACTTTTATTTTGGCGGCAATAGCCTTGAGCGCCTCGATATTCTCGCCGGTCTGCTGGATTGGCTCCATCATTGGCGTGCCGGTAGTCTTGAAACCACCCAACTTTTCAAGATTGCCTGTATCGGGCGCCGACTGAGCAAATGCCGCAGTCAGCCAAAAAGCGGTGGTGCATGACAAGGCGAAAGCAGTCTTCTTAATCATTACATCCTCCCTTGGCCCAGCAAAGGGTATCTCACCTACCAGACGTCACATCACCGGGCTGTTGCTTTGTGAGACCCCCCAATTCGGCAGCTTCCCGACTGCGGGCGCCGCAATGCTGAGTAATGCATGAATTGGTAGGACTGACAAATAGGTATTCAGCCGCCGCGATGGCGCGCCCGCAAGGCAACGTTCCATCCCCTGTCGAAGGTAGGCCGACCCACCAACGTCCAGAGCCGCCCCTAACCGAACCGTGCCGCTACAGCAATCGCCCCAAAAACTCGTCCACCTCATGCCCCGGCTTGAAATTGCCGATGCGCTTGATTTCCCACTGCAGCCTTATGCCGGAATGTTCGAGCACCCGCGCGCGCACGGTTTCGCCTAAAAATTCAAGGTCGTAGCCGGTCGCGTTGCCAGTGTTGATCATGAAGTTGCAATGCATCGGCGACATCTGCGCCCCGCCGATCATCAGCCCGCGGCAGCCGGCCTTGTCGATCTCCTTCCAGGCAGACGTGCCTTCCGGGTTCTTGAAGGTCGAGCCGCCGGTCTTCTCGCGGATCGGCTGCACCGTCTCTCGATGGTGCTGCACGGCGTCCATATCGGCCTTTATCTTTGCCTTGTCTTCCGGATAGCCCTCGAACAGCGCCGAGGTGAAGATCAATTCAGCGGGTGCTGAGGAATGGCGATAGGCGTACCCCATCTCGGCGTTTGTCAGCGTATGGACCTTGCCCTTGCGGTCCAGCGCCCGGACCTCCACCACCCGCTCGCGTGTCTCGACGCCGTTGGCGCCGGCGTTCATGCGCAGCGCTCCTCCGATCGCGCCGGGAATGCCGTGGAAGAAATGGAAGCCGCCTATGCCGGCTTCCAATGCGACGGCAGCGACCCGCTTGTCGGGCGTCGCCGCGCCTGCCCGTATCTGCGTCTCCGAAACCGCCTCGGCCTCGCCGAAGCCCTTGGCCGAAAGCCGGATGACGAAGCCCGAAATGCCGCCCTCGCGCACCAAAAGGTTTGAGCCAATGCCTACGACGGTCAGCGGGATTTCGGCAGGTAGCGCCTTCAGGAAGGCGGCGAGATCCTTCTCGTCGGCCGGCTGGAACAGCGCATCGGCCGTGCCCCCGGCGCGGAACCAGGTGATTTTGTCCATCTCGGCATTGGGCGTGATGCGGCCGCGGATCCCGGCGAGCCGGTCGCCGAGCCTGGCCAGCAGCGCCTCGCCGCGGTTCATGCCGCTTCCCCGCCGAGTTCCTTCGGCAGCGCATAGGCCCATTGGGTGATGTTGCCTGCGCCCAGGAAAACCACGAAGTCGCCTGGTTTGGCTATGTCGCGCACGATCGGCGCGATTGCTGCAGCGCCCTCGATGTAACGTGCGTCGCGGTGCCCGCCGGCGCGGATGCGGCCGACCAGCGCGTCGGAGCTGACGCCGTCTATGGCGTCCTCGCCAGCCGCATAGACCGGAGCCACCATCACGGTGTCGGCGTCGTTGAAGCAGGCGGAAAAATCGTCGAACAAATCGTGCAATCTCGTGAAGCGATGCGGCTGCGCTATCGCGATGACGCGGCCGCCGGTGGCGTCGCGCGCCGCCCTGAGCACCGCCTTGATCTCGACCGGATGGTGGCCGTAATCGTCGAATATCTGCACGCCGTTCCACGAACCCGTACGCGTGAAGCGACGCTTGACGCCGCCGAAGGATGACAAGCCACGCTTGATCGCCTCGGCGGAGAGGCCGAGTTCATGCGCCACCGCAATCGCCGCCGTGGCGTTGGCCACATTGTGGCGGCCGGGCATGGGCAGGCGCAGATCGCTGATAATCTCCGCCCCGCCGGTCTTGCGGTTGCGGATGATCACGTCGAACTCCGACACCGCGCCGTCCATGCGATGGCGCGTAAAACGCACGTCGGCCTGGGTGTTCTCGCCATAGGTGATGACGCGCCGGTCCTCGATGCGCGACACCAGCGCCTGCACTTCCGGATGGTCCGTGCACATCACGCCGAATCCGTAGAACGGAACGTTCTCGACGAACTGGCGGAACGCCTCGCGCACCTTGTCGAACGTGCCGTAATGGTCGAGATGCTCGGGGTCTATGTTGGTGACCACGGCGATGTCGGCCGGCAGCTTCAGGAAGGTGCCGTCGCTCTCGTCGGCCTCCACCACCATCCACTCGCCCTCGCCCATACGGGCATTGGTGCCGTACGCATTGATGATGCCGCCATTCACGACCGTCGGGTCGAGCCCGCCGGCGTCGAGCAGCGTCGCCACCATGGATGTCGTCGTCGTCTTGCCATGCGTGCCGCCGATCGCCACAGCCTGGCGGAAGCGCATCAGTTCGGCGAGCATCTCGGCGCGGCGCACGATCGGGAGCAGCTTTTCACGCGCCGCCATCAGTTCGGGATTGGATTTCTTGATCGCCGTGGAAACCACCACCACCTCGGCGTCGCCGAGGTTTTCGGCGCGATGGCCGACGAAGCACTCTATGCCCTTGTCGCGCAGCCTCTGCACATTGGCGCTTTCGGCCAGGTCGGAGCCCTGCACGCGATAGCCGAGATTGTGCAGCACCTCGGCAATCCCGCTCATGCCGATGCCGCCGATTCCGATGAAGTGGACGAGGCCGATCGTCTGCGGCATCTTCATGGCCGCGCTCCCTTTTTTAATTCAGCTACCGCTTTGCCCGACGCAATAGCCTCTGTCAGGTCGGCGAGCAACCGCGCTGCGTCCGGCCGTCCGGCCAGTTTGGCGGCTGCGGCCATCGAGGCGAGCTTGCCCGGGTTTTCCATCAGCCCGCCAACTAGCGACATGAGCGCCTTTGTCGACAGCGTCGATTGCGGATGCACCTGCGCGCCACCGGCAGCCGCGAGCGCTGCCGCGTTCGCCGCCTGGTCATGGTCCAGCGCATGCGGATACGGAACCAGCAGCGCCGGCCGGCCGATCACCGCTATCTCCGACACCGTCGACGCGCCGGATCTCGATATCACCAGATGCGCGGTCGCCATCCTTGCAGCCATATCGGTGAAGAATGGCAGAACGTCGGCCTCCACGCCGATCTCGTGATAGGCGGAACGGACGCGCGCAACGTCCTCGGCTCGCGCCTGCTGCGTCACCTTCAGTCGGCTGCGCTGGCTCGCGGGGAGTGCTGCGATCGCCGGCGGCACCGCCTCGGAAAAGAACTGCGCGCCCTGGCTGCCGCCAAACACCAGCAGCCTGAACGGCGCGAAAGGTCCGGACGAAGCATAGGGTGTTTTCGCCGCCTCGATGACCGCGGGGCGCACCGGATTGCCGGTTATCACGATCTTGGCGCCGGCGCCGCTCGCGCTCTCGCTCAGGAAGCCGCCGGCGATGGCGTCGACGCGAGCGGCGAGCGCCTTGTTGGCGCGGCCCATCACCGCGTTCTGCTCGTGAATTATCGTCGGCACGCGCCGCCTTGTCGCCGCATAGAGCGGCGGCAAGGTCGGGTAGCCGCCGAAGCCGACCACCACGGCGGGCTGGATCTTGCGGATCACCTCCGAAGCCTGCCTGACGCCGCGCCAGATTGTCCAAAAGGCGCCGGCCAGCGCAAAGGGATTGCGCGAGCCGAAAGTGGCCGAGGCGATCGGATGGATATGCGCGGCCGGAAAATGCCCAGCGTAGCGCTCCGCGCGCTCGTCGGTCGCCAGATCGACCCGCCAGCCGCGCTCGATCAGCTCGTGCGCCAGAGCTTCCGCCGGAAACAGGTGGCCGCCGGTACCACCGGCGGCCAGAAGGATCGTGCCCTTGGCCATTCTATTCCGCCGGCGCGGGCCGCCGCGGGAGCTCGGGGAAGCCGAGCTGCTTGCGTTTCTCCGGCTTCTTGCGCGTCAGCGCCAGCACCATGCCCATGGAGATGGCGATGGCGATCAGCGACGAGCCGCCATAGGAGATGAACGGCAGGGTCATGCCCTTGGCCGGCATCATCTGCAAATTCACGCCCATATTGATGATCGACTGGAAGCCGAACACGACGACCAGCCCGGCCACCGCATAGCGAGTGAAGTCGTCATGCTCCTTGAGCGCGGTGTTCAGCCCGCGCAGCACGATGAAGGCGAAGATGCCGAGGATGAGGAAGCAGAGCACGATGCCGAACTCCTCGCCGGCGACGGCGAAGACGAAGTCGGCATGGCTGTCGGGAATGACGCGCTTGATCGTGCCCTCGCCCGGCCCGACGCCGAACCAGCCGCCCTGCACCACCGCCTCGCGCCCCATGTCCACCTGGAACGTGTCGCCCTCGCCGGTCAGGAAGCGGTCGATGCGGCCCGCCACGTGCGGGAAAATGGTGTAGGCGCTGATCGCGCCGGCGGCCCCGATCGCGCCGATCACGATGATCCACAGCCAGGGCATGCCGGCCATGAAGAACATCACGCCCCAGGTGCCGACGACCAGGATGGTCTGCCCGAGGTCGGGCTGGGCAACCAGCAGCGCCATCACCAGTCCGAGCAGGATCACAGCAAACAGATTGCCGGGAATATCGGGTTGACGCGCATGCTCGGCAAACAGCCACGCGCAGACGATGACGAAGGCGGGTTTCATGAATTCGGACGGCTGGATCGACATGCCGAAAAGCGAGATCCAGCGATGCGCGCCCTTCACCTCGACGCCGATATAGAGCACAGCGACCATCAGCAGGAGCGAACCGCACAGCATTACCAGCGCCAGCCGCCGCACCTCTCTCGCCTCCAGGAACGATACCGATATCATCGCCGCCAGAGCCGGGATCATGAAGATGATCTGGCGGGTGGCGAAATGGAAGCTGCCGAGGCCGATGCGCTCAGCCACCGCCGGACTGGCTGCAAACGACAGGATGATGCCCAGTCCCATCAACGACAGGAAGGCCGCGAGGAACCAGCGGTCAACCGTCCACCACCATCTCGCGACAGGGCTCCTGTCCAGTCTGCTAGCCATCAGCTCAGTCCTCCGATAGGTCTGATACCCTCGATAGCATTCACAGCTTGCCTGAAGGCTTCGCCGCGAATCTCGAAATTCTTGTATTGGTCGAAACTGGCGCAGGCCGGCGACAGCAGAACCACCGCCTCGCCTGCATCGTCCAGAGCCGCGTCGCGTGCCGCATGCTCCACGGCCGCAGCCAGTGTGCCCGAAATTTCGTAGGGCACAGCCTCGCCGAGCGTCGCTGAGAAAGCCGGCGCGGCCTCGCCGATCAGATAGGCCTTGGCGACGCGCGGGAAGAACGAGCGCAGCGGCTCTATTCCGCCTTCCTTCGCCAGCCCGCCGGCAATCCAGTAGATGCGCGGGAAGCTCGACAGCGCGGGCGCCGCGGCGTCGGCGTTGGTGGCCTTGGAGTCGTTGACGAAAAGCACATGGCCCTTGCGGGCGACCTGCTCCATGCGATGCGCCAGCCCGGGAAAGCTTTCGAGCCCGGATTGTATCTCGCCGAGTTCGAGCCCGACCCTCACGCAAGCCGCAACCGCGGCCAGCGCGTTTTGCGCATTATGCTGGCCGCGCAGCGAGCCGATGCCCTCGAGGAAGGCGATCCGGCTGTAGCGCCCGTCCTTCGCTTCCATGATGTCGGCGCCGTCGGCGAAATAGCCGTCGGTCAGCGGCAGCCGCTTGGATATCCGCACGACGTCCTTGCCCACCCGCTCCAGCCGGTCGGCGATTTGCGCGCAGTAGACGTCGTCGACGCCGATAATCGCGGTTTCGCTGCCCGACACCAGCCGCTCCTTGATCGAGACGTAATGCTGCATCGTTCCATGGCGTTCCAGATGGTCGGGCGTCAGGTTAAGCAATATGCCGGCCGTCGGATTGATCGAGGGACCGAGATCGATCTGATAGGAAGAGCTCTCGACGACATAGTGCCGGTCGGGCTCTGGCGGATCGAGCGTCATCACCGCGCGCCCGATATTGCCGCCCATCTGTGTGTCGCGCCCGGCGGATTTCAGGATATGTGCGGTTAGCGCCGTCGTCGTCGATTTGCCGTTGGTGCCGGTGATGGCGATGAAGGGAGCGTCTGGCGCTTGGCGACTCCGTTCGCGCGAAAACAACTCGATATCGCCGATCACTTCCACGCCGGCGCCACGCGCGAGTTCCACGGCCCAGTGCGGCTTTGGATGCGTCAGCGGCACGCCGGGCGACAGGACGAAGGACGAAAATCCCTGCCATTCGGCGGAGCGCAAATCGCCAGTCGCGATCGAATGCGAATTGGCGTTTGCCACGCTTTGGGGATTGTCGTCCCAGGCCAGCACTTCGGCCCCGCCCTCGATCAAGGCGAGCGCCGTCGCTATCCCCGAACCGCCAAGCCCGAAGAGTGCGACACGTTTTCCGCTGAACGACCGCGCTGGAATCATCGCATTCCCTATCGCAGCTTCAGGGTCGAGAGCCCGACCAGCGCCAGGATGACGGCGATGATCCAGAAGCGGATCACCACCTGGCTTTCCGTCCAGCCGAGCTTTTCGAAATGATGATGGATAGGCGCCATCAGGAACACGCGCCGGCCGGTCATCTTGAAGAAGCCGACCTGTATGATAACCGAAAGCGCCTCCATAACGAACAGGCCGCCGATGATGGCCAGAACTATTTCGTGCTTGGTGGCGACCGCGATTGTGCCGATCAGCCCGCCAAGCGCCAGCGAGCCGGTGTCGCCCATGAAGATCGCCGCCGGCGGTGCGTTGAACCACAGGAAGCCGAGCCCCGCGCCGATCACCGCGCCGAGAATCACCGCCAGTTCGCCGGTTCCCGGCACGAAGTGGATCTGCAGATACTCGGCGAAAACGGCGTTACCCGAGAGGTAGGCGATAACGCCGAACGAGGCGGCGGCGATCATGATCGGCACGATCGCCAGCCCGTCCAGCCCGTCCGTCAAATTGACGGCATTGCCTGCGCCCACGATCACGATGCAGGCGAACGGAATGAAGAACCAGCTGAGATTGATCAGGAAATCCTTCACGAACGGAAAGGTCAGCGACGACGAGAACGGCTCCTGTCCGTTATGCATGATCGCCCAGGCGGCAATCGCCGCGATCACGAATTCGATGCCGAGCCGCGCCTTGCCGGAAAATCCGAGATGCGACTGCTTGGTCACCTTCAGATAGTCGTCGTAGAGCCCGATCGCGCCGAAGCCCAGCGTCACCAGAAGCACTACCCAGACATAGACGCTGGTTATGTTGGCCCAGAGCAGCGACGAGCCGACAATGCCCGAAATGATCATCAACCCGCCCATTGTCGGCGTGCCGGCCTTCTTGAAATGCGTCTGCGGTCCGTCGGCGCGGATCGGTTGGCCCTTGCCTTGGCGGATGCGCAGCGAATTGATGATCATCGGCCCGAAGATGAAGACGATCAGCGCTGCCGTGATCAGCGCTCCGCCTGTCCGGAACGTAATGTAGCGAAATATGTTGAAGACCGAGACCTGGTCCGCAAAATTGACGAGCAGCGTTAACATGCGTCCCCCGGATACTGCGCTCAGCCTGGCATCGCGCGTCCGGCTTCAGCCGGAAATTGTTTGATCAATGCATCGACCAGCTTGGCGAAGCCGATGCCCTTCGATGATTTGACCATGACTACGTCGCCGGGACGGATCTTCTCGAACACCACCGGCCTGAGGTCGTCGGCGCTGGCGCGGTATTCGCTCGGGACCGCATCCGGCAGCGCTTCGGCGAGCGCCTTCATATCCGGTCCACCCATTAGCACCAAATCGACGCCGGCGCCGGCAATCATATCCGCAAGGGCGGCGTGCAGCTTGGCGGAATGGCTGCCGAGTTCCAGCATATCGCCAAGCACCGCAACGCGCCGCCCTTCCCCGGTGACCGGGGTGGCGGCCAGCAGGTCGATCGCCGCCTTCATCGACACGGGATTGGCATTGTAGCTCTCGTCTATCAGCGCGAACGGGCCGTCCGGGTGCTGGAGCGTATGCCTCTTGCCCCGCCCGCTTTCTGCCGTAAGGCTGCCGAGTGCAGCTGCGACCTTGCCCATGTCGGCTCCAACCAGCCGCGCCGCGCCCAATACAGCCAGCGCATTCTGCACGATATGCCTGCCCGGCGCGCCGATTTCGGCCATCGTCTCCTTGCCGCCGATCTTGACCGCAATGGTCGAACGGTCGGCGAAGAGTTCGTGCCGCATCAGTTTGAAGTGGGCACGCGCGTTCTCGCCGAAGCCGACGATATGGGCCACACCTGCGTCGCGCGCGAGCTTTTCCAGAAGTTTCCAGCGCTGATCGTCGCGGTTGATCAGGGCATAGCCGTCCGGTTCGATGCCCTCGAATATCTCCGCCTTGGCGCGGGCGATTTCGTCGAGATTCTTGAAGTGCCCGAGATGCGCCGGCGCTATCAACGTGACGATGGCGACATGCGGCCGAACCAGCTTCACCAGTGGACGGATTTCGCCCGGATGGTTCATGCCGATCTCGAAAACCGCGTAGTCGCAATCCTCGGGCATCCGGGCCAGCGTCAGCGGCACGCCCCAATGGTTGTTGAACGATTTGTCCGACGCATGCACTTTGCCGACCGACGAGAGCACATGCCGGAGCGCTTCCTTGGTGGTCGTCTTGCCGACCGAACCCGTCACCGCGATGATCTTAGCCTGCGTCCGGGTGCGCGCGGCGACGCCGGCCTTTTCGAGCGCGGCCAGCACGTCGGGCACCACGATCATCGGCGCGGTCAGCCGCCCGAGCGCCGGCAGCTTGCCTTCCGCAACCACAAGCAGCCCGGCGCCCGCCTTGACGGCGGCGGTCGCGAAGTCATGTCCATCCATGGCCTCGCCCTTTATGGCGAAGAAGGCTTCGCCGGGCTTCAGGCTGCGGCTGTCGATGGAAATTCCGGAGACCCCTTCCGGCATCTGGCCGAGAGGCCGGCCGCCCATGGCGGCCACCAGCGCGTCCGAGGTCCACAAATAGCTCATACGGCGCGCTCCTCCAGCGCCTTGCGCACTTCCTCATGGTCGGAGAACGGGAACGTCTCGGAGCCGATCGTCTGGCCCTCTTCATGGCCCTTGCCGGCTATAATCAACGTGTCGCCGGGATGAAGCATCGCGACCGCCTCGTGGATGGCGGCGCGCCGGTCAGCGATCTCGATCGCGCCCGGCGCGGCGGCGAGTATCGCCGCCCGGATTGTTTCCGGGACTTCCGATCGCGGATTGTCGTCAGTGATGATGACGACGTCGGCCAGCCGCGTCGCGATCTCGCCCATGATCGGGCGTTTGCCGCGGTCGCGATCTCCGCCGCAGCCGAACACAACGATGACGCGGCCTGTCGTGAAGGGACGCACCGAGGCAAGCACGTTTTCCAATGCGTCGGGCTTGTGCGCATAATCGACATAGACCGGAGCGCCGTTGGCAGCCGTTCCGACCAGATCGAGCCGGCCCGGCGCGCCCTTCAGCTTTTCAAGCGCAGCGAGCGCGCGGCCGATCGGTGTGCCTGTGGCAATCGCGAGGCCTGCTGCGACCAGCGCATTGTAGATCTGAAAGTCGCCGGCGAGCGGCAGGTCGACCTCGTGGATGACGCCGTCGGCTTCCACTTCCGCACGCTGGCGGAAGCGTTCGTGTTCGACCCGCTTCAACTGCAGGAAAGTTCCATGCCGCCCGACGGTCAGCACATTCAGCCCGGCCGCCTGCGCCGACGAAATCGTGGGCTCCGACCACGGATCGTCCGCGAAAATGACCGCCGGCGCGTCCTTGGCCAGCAGGGACTCGAACAGCCGAAGCTTGGCCCGGTGATATTCCTCGACCGTCGGATGATAATCCATATGGTCGCGGCCGAGATTGGTGAAGCCGCCCGCCGCAAGCCGAACGCCGTCGAGCCGGCGCTGGTCGAGGCCGTGGCTGGAGGCTTCCATGGAGACGTGCATGACGCCCGAATCCGCAAGTTCGGCCAGCAGCTTGTGAAGCGCGACAGGGTCGGGCGTGGTCAGCGAGCCGTATTCGTTGCGGCCGGGCGCGACCACGCCGGTCGTGCCGATGCTGGCAGCCGCAAGTCCCGTCTGCTCCCAGATTTGCCGCGTGAAGGCCGCGACCGAGGTCTTGCCGCTGGTGCCGGTCACCGCGACCACCGTTTCGGGCTGCCGCGGATAAAACTTTGCCGCAAGCAGAGCGAGCGAGAGCCTGGGATCTTCGACGCCGATCACCGGCACCGACAGCCCGGAAAGATTGCCGCCCTTGGCAGCAATGATCGCCGCAGCGCCCCGGCTTGCGGCATCTGCGGCATAGGTCGCGCCATCCGCCTTCGTGCCTGCGACGGCCACGAAAACCATGCCGGGCTTGATCAGCCGCGAGTCCGACGACACGCCGCTGATTTCCAGTTCGCCGGGCTGATCCCCTTCGACAGGCAGGATACCGGCGAGGTCCTTGAGTTTCATCAAATCCCGTTCGTCACAAACAAATGGCGCGCTCTCGCCGGCGCGCCTTGAGAATCATTGGTACGAAGCCAGCGTAGCCTTACTTTCATGGCTGAATTCTGGCTTCACGCCAAGCAAAGAGGCCGAACGGCGTATTATATTGGCGACGATCGGGGCGGCATTCAGGCCGGATGTCGCGCCCATGCCGGGTTTTTCGGGTTTCGGCTCGTCGATGATGCTCAAGACGATGTATTGCGGATCATCCATGGGAAACGCAGCAAGGAAGGCGTTGAACCGCACCGTCGACGAATAGCGCCCGTTGACGACCTTTTCGGCGGTGCCGGTCTTGCCGCCTACGCGATAGCCAGGCACCTCGGCGCGCTTGCCCGAGCCCTTTTCCGCGTTGAGCCGGTAGAGATAGCGCATGTTTTCGCTGGTTTTCGGGTCGATCACCTGTTTGGCGACCGCGTCGGCCTGTTCCTGCGTGCGCGGCAGGAAGGTCGGGTCGATCAGCTTGCCGCCGTTCATCAGCGCGGCGGCGGCCACAGCGGTCTGCAGCGGCGTAGTCGACATGCCATGGCCGAAGGCGATGGTGATCGAATGAACCTTCTTCCAAACCTTCGGTTCGCTCGGCCGCGCGACTTCCGGAAGCTCGGTGTTCATCCGCTCCAGGAGTCCCATGCGATGAAGGAATTCGCGGTGACCTTCGATGCCGACCACATCGGCCTCGCGCGCCGAGCCGATGTTGGACGAGTAGATGAACACCTCCGGAACCGTCAGCACCCTGCCCTTGCCGTGGAAATCCCGGATCGTCTGGCGGCCGATGGTAATGGGACGTGACGCGTCGAAGCGGCTTTCCATCGTCACCTTGCCCGAATCGAGCGCCATGGCCGTTGTGAAGCTCTTGATCGTCGAGCCCATCTCGTAGGTACCGGCCGACATACGGTTCAGCCGGTCCTTGTCGTGCGCGTTGTAGGGATTGTTAGGATCGTAATCCGGCACAGAGGCCATCGCCATGACCTCGCCGGTCTTGGCGTTCAGGACGACCGCGCCGGCCGCAATCGCATGATATTTCTCCATGGCTCGGGAAATTTCGTCGCGCACGATGTGCTGGACGCGCAGATCGATCGACAGCCTGACCGGTTTCAGGTCCGTGGCGACGGCTAGACCCGTGGCCTGCAGGTCGGCGAGCCCCTGGTCATCGATGTATTTTTCCAGGCCCGAAATGCCCTTATTGTCGATGTTGGTCAGCCCGACGATGTGCGGCGCTGTTTCGCCTCCCGGATAGAAACGGCGCTTTTCGGTGCGGAAGCCGATGCCCGGAATTCCGAGCTGCATGATGTCGTTCTGCTGCTTAGGCGTGAGCTGACGGCGCAGCCAGACGAAGCCGGCCCCGCTTTTCAGCTTGTGATAAGTCTGCTCGACCTGGATGTCCGGCAGCACCAGCGACAGCTTTTCAATGACTTCGTTAGGATCGACGATGCGCCGCGGCTCGGCGAACAGCGAAGCCGTCTTGATGTCGGTCGCCAGCACCTCGCCATTGCGGTCGACGATGTCGGGCCGCGACGCTGTGATCCGGCTCTCCGGCCCCGAAGAAGCTTCGGCATCTTCGAATCCGAGATAGACGAGTCGGCCGGCTATGGTGGCGTAGATGCCGAAGAACACCGCCATGGTCATGACGACGCGGGTTCTCGCACGTCCGCCGGTCGACTTGCGTGCGCCGTCGACGACGATCGAGGCGGTCGACGCCTCGGCTTCGGAAGCGCGCTTGCGCCAGAGCTTCATCATTGCACCACCGCTCCGGTTATCGTCTTGTCGGTTTCGGTCTCAGCCATGCCGCCGAGACGCTCCGTCGAGAAATCCTCGATTTCCATCGGGCGCGCCGGCAGTTCGTCGAGCCCGACGATCTGGTGCGCTTCGACCGGCTGCAGTTCCAGTTCGGCCGCGTAGATCTCGGCAAGCTTCTGCAGCCGCGAGGGTTGGGTCAAAAGGCTCCAGTCGGCCTTCAGGAGATCGATCGAATCCTCCTCGAACCGGATCTGCGCCTCGATCTTGCGCATCGTCGAAAGCTGGTCTTCGGCCTCATGCTTGGTCTTGTAGGTGAAGGCGGCGGCCGAAACCATGACGGCGATGAGCACGATATCGCTGGTGCGGAACATGATCTACCTTTCTCCGGACTGGCGTATTTCGGGAAGCTTCGGCAGGCCGAAGATCGAAAGATCGGCGGCGCGCGACGGCGCTTGCGTCCGCACGGCCGCCCGCAGCTTGGCGGAACGGGCACGCGGGTTTGCCTCGATTTCGGTTTCGGTCGGCGCGACGGCGCCGCCCAGCTTCCGGAATGTCGGCGCCTTCTCCTGCGCCTCGGGCATGTGGCGTGATCCCGCAGCCTTGCCCGACCGGTCTGTGATGAAGCGCTTGACGATGCGGTCTTCCAGCGAATGGAAGGTGACGACAACCAGCCGGCCGCCGGGCTTCAGCGCGCGCTCGGCCGCGAAGAGTGCCGCCGCAAGTTCCCCGAGTTCGTCATTGACGAAGATGCGCAGCGCCTGGAAAACGCGGGTCGCCGGATGGATCTTGTCCTTGGGATTGCGCCCGACATGGTCGGCGATCGCTTCGGCGAGGTCGCGCGTGCGCTCGAACGGCCGGACCGCCCTGCGCTTCTCGATCATCCGGCCAATGCGGCCCGCATGCCGTTCCTCCCCGAGAAAACCGAAGATGCGAGCGAGATCGCCGGCCTTGAAGCGATTGACCACATCGGCCGCGCTCAGGCCCTCCTGCGCCATCCGCATGTCGAGCGGGCCGTCATTGCGGAAGGAGAAGCCACGTTCGGCCTGGTCGAGTTGCATGGAGGAAACGCCGATATCGAGCACGACGCCGTCCGCATTCTGCGCATGCTCGTCGAGATCCGAGAACGGCGCCCGGACCAACGTCAGGCGTCCATCGGAAGCCTGCTCCATAGCCCGCCCGGCGGCGATCGCGTCGGGATCGCGGTCGATCCCCACGACTGATGCGCCTGCCTCCAGGATCGCTTTGGTATAGCCGCCTGCGCCGAACGTGCCGTCGACGATCATCTCGCCGGGTTTCGGGTCCAGCGCCGCCAGCACCTCGTTCAGGAGCACCGGAACATGGCGGGCCGGGGCCCGCCAGCCGCGGATTCGTCCCCGCTGTGGCCGGCGCTCATTCCGTGCTCCCGGAGGCCTTCGCCCCCAAATCCTGCCGCAACTTCAAAAGCCGCGCGCGCGCTTCGGCGCCATAGGCCGCGAGCCGGCCCGGCTCCCATATCTGGAAGAAATTCCCCCGCCCGACGAAAGCCACTTCCGCCGAAATGCCGGTGTGCTCGCGGATGAAATCCGGCACCGTGATGCGGCCGTCCTGGTCCAGCTTCAGGAACGTCCCGTCGCCATGGCAGAAGAAGGACATGTCGTCCGCCGTCTGCAGGAACGGATCCTCCTGCGCGATCCGCTGCTCGTAGCGATCGAGCAGGTCGAGGCCGCCCACATCCATGGCCGGAATGTCGAGCGCGCGAAGGGCGTAGAGCTCCGAATAGCCGCGCTTCTGCACAACGGAACGGAAATGCGCCGGCACGGAAACCCGCCCCTTGGCGTCGATCCTGTTCACTGCATTTGACAGAAACCGGTCCATCACTCGATACAGCCGCTTCCGCCGCCGCGCCCCTTTTCATTATTGCGTCCACGCTGTCGTCGCGCGGCCCTTCTGCGAAAATATACTGCGCTCCACGGGCTGAAAAATCGCCCCACGCAGCCGCCCCGACCGCATGTCTGACGAACGCTTTCACCGAAACCGGAACAAAGACTTGATTGTCGAAATGGGATATCATGGGGCGATATGGGCGTCAACGGGAACAGGCTTCACAACTCGTCTGCGCCGGCCCGTAAACTCGGCTTTGGCAGCTTCCCCAACTTTATCGTCCATTAAGGCTAACGAACCGTTTAGAAGCGATGCTCGGGCAGCCCTTACGCCTTGTCCGCGGGCCGGCCTCAGCATAGCCTTGCAACCGGCATCTCCGCGAAAGAACAACCACATGACCGACAACGCTCAAGCGCGCGCCGCGCGCCTCATTCACCTGCGCCGCAGCGGATACTCGCTAGGCGATCCGGTTCCGTTGCCTCTGACCATGGCGGCGACTTATCACTCGCCCGGTGACGCGACCGGCTACAACCAGTATGGCCGCTTTTCCAACCCGACATGGGATGCGGTTGAAAAGGTGCTTGCCCATCTGGAAGATGCGCCTTGCGTGGCCTTCCCCTCCGGCATGGCGGCAATCGCCTCGACATTTTTCGGCTTGCTGAAGGCTGGAGACCGCGTCCTCCTGCCGTCGGACGGCTATCACACAACGCGCGGTCTAGCTGAACGCTTCCTTGGAAAGCTTGGCATAGGCGTCGATGTCAGACCGACAGCGTCCTTTCTGGACGGCGGCTTTGCCGGTTATAGGCTTGTCTTTGTCGAGAGCCCTTCCAATCCCGTGCTCGATATCTGCGACATCGCCGCCGTAGCCAAGGCCGTCCATGCGGCGGGCGGAATCCTCGCCGTCGACAACACTACCATGACCCCATATGGCCAGCGTCCGCTCGACCTAGGAGCCGACATCGTCGTCGCCGCGGACACAAAGGCGCCGAACGGCCATTCCGATGCGCTGTTCGGGCATGTCGCCAGCCGCAACGAGGACATGATCACTGCGGTCACCGACTGGCGCTTGACCTCGGGAAGCATCCCGAGCCCGTTCGATGCCTGGCTCGTCCATCGCGGACTGGAGACGCTGGAGGTGCGGTTCGACCGCATGTGCAATTCGGCCGAGCTGATCGCAGGCCGGTTAAAGGACCATCCGGCCGTTCACGGGCTGCGCTTCCCCGGACTGGAGGGCGATCCTTCCCACAATCTTGCGCGCATCCAGATGCAGCGTTTCGGCTTTCTGATCAGCTTTTCGCTGGCGTCTGCCGAACAGGCGGACGATTTCATCGCTGGCTGCGAATTGATCCAGCCGGCAACCTCGTTCGGAGGGGTGCACACATCGGCCGAACGCCGCGCCTGCAGGGGCGACGCGGTCGGCCCGGGCTTCGTACGTCTCGCCATAGGCTGTGAACCGGCCGAGGAACTCTGGTTGGCTATCAAGGCCTCGCTGGACAGGCTATCCGCATAACTGCGATTCGTTGAGAGCGCCGCGCCTAGTGTCTCGCCACATGACGCGTTCGGTGAAACGCGTTAGAATACCGCCATGAACCGCACAGAGATCATACATCGGCTTCGCTCGGTTGAGCCGAAGCTCAAGCCGCTGGGTGTCGAGGCGCTTTATCTTTTCGGCTCCTATGCCAGAGATGAGGCGCGCCCCGACTCCGACGTCGATGTGTTCATCGACAAGGCGCCCGGAAAGAAATTTGGATTCGAAGAGTTCATGGCCGCCTATGACTTGCTCAAAGAAGCTCTGCCGGATGCGGATATTCAGTATGGCACCCGGGAAGGCCTCTCGAAATACATTCGAGATGATGTCGAGCGCGAAGCGATTCGTATCTTGTAATGGCTGCGACGAAAAATCCGCTCGTACGCCTTTATCACATTCGCGATGAGATCAATGGTGTAGCGCTGACGCTTGCCGGCGTCGATTTCGACAGCTATGCGGCAAGCTATTCATTGAAGCGCACTGTCGAGCGCGCCTTGCAGATTATTTCAGAAGCCGTGAAAGCACTGCCGGATGATTTGCTCGACCGCTATCCCACATCGGACTGGGATCGCATCCGGAGCCTGGGCAATTTTCTTCGCCATGAATACCATCATATCGATCTTGAGCAGCTTTGGCTGATTGCCACCGAAAAGCTCCCGGAATTGCGTCCGATCGTTGCTATGATGATTACCGATCTCGAACGTTGACCGGAAAAACTGCCAGCCGGCCTGTAAGCCGGGTTCTGTATGGCCTTCGCGCCTCACGGCACGAAAACGTGGCGGCCATTCGTCTTGGGCGCATGTCGCCATGCGCCTCACGCAACCTACCCGGATGGCGGGGCCGGAAACAGCCCTGAGGCTTCCCTCGTACCATCCCTATTCGGTCTTGCTCCCGGTGGGGTTTACCGTGCCGCTCCTGTTGCCAGTCGCGCGGTGGGCTCTTACCCCACCCTTTCACCCTTGCCACGTTGAACGTGGCGGTTTGCTTTCTGTGGCACTTTCCCTGGGGTCACCCCCGCCGGTCATTATCCGGCACCGTGTATCCATGGAGCCCGGACTTTCCTCACCCGCAGCCTTTCGGCATTTGCTGGTGCGGCCGCCCGGCCGGCTGGCAGTGCGTATAAAGGCATTCGCGCGTCAAAATGCAAACAAAAAGCCCGATTTGGAGAACGGGCTTTTTGTCCGTCTGCTTGCGATCAGACGCCGAGGAAGCGCTTGACCTTGACGCAATAGGCCGACGACACGGGATTCATGCGCTTGGCAGCATGGCCGGCATTATACTTCAGGATCGTACCGCAGGTGGTCCCGTCGCCCACTTTCTGCGCCTTCGCCAGGTACTTCATGCCGTACTTGATGTTGGTTTCCGGATGAAACAGCCCCTGGGTGCTGCCTTCATAGCCCATCATGCGGGCGGTGGCCGGCTTGATCTGCATCAGGCCGATCTCGCCGGCGCTGCCCTTGGCATCGGGCCGATAATTGCTCTCGACCTGGATCACCGCATGTGCCAGCGACACCGGCACACCGTAAGAGGCCGCATATTTCGCAATGATTTCGGCAAACCGGCCGCCGGCGCCCTTCATCGTCTTTGCGCCCTTGCTGCCGATTGAAGCGGTTTCGACCAGATCCAGCGCCACCGACTCCTTCACCGCCACCAGCCTGTCGCCACCGTCCTGGGGCTTCGCCGGGCTTTTCTCCGCGACTTTTTTGGCCTTGGAAGTTTTCCTTTCGGCAACCTTCTTGGCCTTCGGCGCGCTCTTTTCCGCGACCTGCTCAGGCCTCGGTGTAGGCCTTACGGCCACCACCTCGTCAAGCTTCGGCGCGCTCTTTTCCGCGGCCTTCTTGGCCTTCGGAGTGCTCTTCTCGGCCGTCTGCTTTGCTTTTGACTCGCTCTTGCTCGCGACCCGCGTCCGCTTCGGCTCTGCCTTTTTGGCTACCCGCTTTTTCTTGGATTCAGCCTTTTCAACTACCCGCTTCTTCTGCGTGCTCTTTTCGGCAACGTGCCTGCCCTTCGGCTGCTTTTCCGCCGCCGGCTTGTTCTCGCCCGCCTCATTCGTGACGATGAACAGTGGCGTTTTAACAGTCCCGGGCTCGGTATTCGCCTTCTTTGGCTGTCTGGTCCCGGCCGGCCTCGTCTCGGTCCTGGCGGTGGCCTTTCCCTGCTGCTTCTTATCCTTGGCTACGCTGTTGTCCTGCGCTTTCGCTGCCGGAGCGCTGTCGGCGCCTTCGCCCCTTAGGCTGTGGCCCGGATGCGGCGCTGAATTTGCGGCAAAGCTCGTCAGGCCGGCAGCAAATGCTGCCGCTAAAACGGTCAGTTTCCTCATGTTGTCCTAATTCTGTGTAGAGCCGCGCGAAAGATCTTCACACGGCAGCCCAAACCTCAATGACGCTGTTTTTCGGAACAGCTTTGTCATCTGCACAGAAATGCCTTTGACGGCTGAATGGGTAGCTAAAAAGGCACTGGAAATCACATTATGTTACAGAATGTAACGTTGGCTGTATTGGCATACCATCAGACAAGACTGGACGACAGCGAAGCAAGCAGGCGGCGCAAGGTCTCGACCGTCGCGCGATCGGCGATGCCGTCGACCTGCCTTGGCCGGAAATGACGCTGGAACGCCGCCACCGCAATCTCGGTCTGGCGGTCGAAAACCCCGGTGATTTCCACGCCGTAGCCATAGAGCGCCAGCATCGATTGCAGCTCTTCCACAGGCGCGCCGCTATCGCCCAGGCTCGATATGGCGCCACCGCGCAATCGAGCCGGCTCGACAAAATGGCCGATCCCATGGCGCGCCAGACGCCGCCACGGAAATTTTTCGCCGGGATCCACTTTCCTGCCAGGAGCTACATCCGAATGGCCGAGTATCATCTCGGGCTTCACGCCATGCCGATGAGCAATGCCGCGGCAAAGCTCGATCACCGCAAGGATCTGGATCTTCGGGAATTCCCGATAGCCAAACTCGTGCCCCGGATTGACGATCTCGATGCCGACCGACCGCGAGTTTATGTCGGTCACGCCGCGCCAGGAACTCTTTCCGGCGTGCCAGGCACGGTCGCTTTCGCGCACCATCTGCACGATGCGGCCATCCTCATGCACGAGATAGTGCGATGACACTTCGCTTGCCGGATCGCAGAGCCTGGCCTCCGCCGCCGCTCCCGTCTCCATGCCGGTATAGTGGAGCACGATCATATCGGGTCGTACCCCGTTCGCCCGTGGTCCGAAATTGGGCGAAACCCGCACCTCCGCGCCGGAATGATCGGGCGCAAATCCGCTCATAGATGCCGAAAGCCCCGTTCGATCATCTCGTACGCGGCGTTGATCGCGGCGATACGGGTGGTGGCGATGGCGATGAACTCCTCCGGAAGTCCGCGCGCGATCAGCTTGTCGGGGTGGTTGTGGGCGACGAGCTTGCGATAATGCCTGCGGACTTCGTCGAATGGCTTGCCGCGCTCTATTCCGAGCACCGTATAGGGATCGGCCTCGCCGAGATCGAGATGCCTCGCCAGAATGCTCTGATAGTGCTCTTCACTGATCTTGAATATCTGAGCCACGCGGTGAAGGTACAGCCCCTCGCGCTCGTGCAGCAGGCCGTCGGCCTTCGCTATGTGAAACAGGCCGTCGATCACATCCTCCAGCATGGCGCAGTTCGGCCGGCCCGACCCGCATAATCCGGCCATGCGTTCGGCGTAGGCCTCGAAGCCAGCAACGTCGGCCTGCGCCAGGTCGTAGAGCCTCGCGACGTTGCGCGTCTCCTTCGGCGGCACCGAAAATATTTGCTGGAAGGCGCGGATTTCGTCCTGCGTGACGATGCCGTCCGCCTTTGCCATTTTCGCCGAAAGCGCGATCATGGCTATCGAGAAGGAGACGCGCCGGCGCAGTTCCGCGTCGCCTTCGAAAATGGTGCGCACCGCTTCCACCACGTCCGCGACGCCCGTCGCGGCGGTGGAGGTTACGCGCGCGACGAATTCGCCAATGCGGTCCCAAATCGACATGCCGCTTCTTAAACCATGATTTGACGGATTGGCGAGACGCAATACGCCGCGGCTGCGATCTACAAACGCGGCTCTGTTTGCGTGGACCAAGTGATTTGCCGCGACGGATGGACGACCACTGATTGCTCGGCAGCGATAAGCAGTCCGGATGAACTATTCGGTTTTTCGGGTTCTACCGGCGATCGCCATACAGCAAAAAGGCCGGGCGAACCCGGCCTTTTCGAGATTGGTCGCCCTTACTGGGCGGGCGCCGGCTCGGCTGGTGGTGTGGCCTCAGCAGGCGGCGGCGTTGCCGGCTCCGTGGTATCGGCAGGCGGCGTGCTCTGTGTCGTTGTGTTGTCGGCTGTGTCGCTGCATGCCGCGATGCCGAAAAGAGCGATCGCGGAAGCAGAAGCCAAGATCAATTTCTTCATTACAGTCTCCTCGTGATTACCCCCGATCGCCCTTTTAATGCATTCGGCGCCATCGGGTTGCGTCACGTCTGCTGTCGTCGAGTAACAATCCGTCAGAAAGCGACGCGCAGGATAGAATAGCAACGACATGTGGCATCGTTGCGGCCTGAGCTGCGAGCCAGTATATGGCGGCGCTTGATTTGTTGCCGGCCGGGAGAGATTGCTATGAAAAAATGGGACTTCTGGATCGACCGCGGCGGCACCTTCACCGACATTATCGGCCGCAGTCCCGAGGGTGCGTTGCATCCGCGCAAGCTCCTGTCGGAAAATCCCGAAGCCTACAGCGATGCGGCAATCCAGGGCATTCGCGATCTGCTTGGGGTAAAGTCTGGCGAGCCGATGCCTTCGCATCTGATCGGCGACGTGAAGATGGGCACGACCGTCGCCACGAACGCCCTACTGGAGCGCAAAGGCGATCGCGTTCTCCTGCTCATCACCAAAGGCTTCCGCGACGCGCTCAGGATCGCCTACCAAGCCCGCCCCGACATTTTCGCCAAGGAGATCATTCTTCCTGAACAACTGTATGAAAAAGTTATCGAAGTCGACGAGCGCGTGGGCGCCGATGGCATTGTGTACAAATTGTTGGACATCGCCGCGGTCAAGCCCTTGATCGAACAAGCGAAAGACGATGGCATCGACGCCGTCGCCATCGTTTTTATGCACGCCTGGAAGTTTCCCGAGCACGAGCGCGCCATCGCAAAGACTTGCCGCAAGCTCGGCTTCGGCCAGGTCTCGGTCAGTCACGAGGTCTCGCCCCTGGTCAAGCTCGTCGGCCGCGGCGACACCACGGTGGTCGATGCGTATCTGTCGCCGATCCTGTCGCGCTATGTCAGCCGCGTCGCGGGAGAATTGGGGATCGGAGCGGCGTCCCCCTCGTCCTCCTCAGCCCGCCTGATGTTCATGATGTCGTCCGGCGGCCTCACCGCCGCAGACATGTTCCAGGGCAAGGACGCAATCCTGTCCGGGCCGGCCGGCGGCGTCGTCGGCATGGTCGAGACGGCAAAGCTCGCCGGATTCGAAAAGGTCATCGGTTTCGACATGGGCGGCACCTCGACCGACGTCGCCCACTACGATGGTGAGTACGAGCGCGCTTTCGACACCGAAGTTGCCGGCGTGCGCATCCGCGCTCCGATGATGCGCATCCACACCGTTGCGGCCGGCGGCGGTTCCGTCCTGCATTTCGAGGCGGGCCGCTTCCGCGCCGGCCCGGACTCCGCCGGCGCCAATCCCGGCCCCGCCTGCTATCGCCGCGGCGGTCCGCTCGCTGTCACAGACGCCAATGTGATGCTGGGAAAGCTCCAGCCCGATTTCTTCCCGGCGATCTTCGGCCCGGCGCAGGACCAGCCGCTGGACACGGCCGTCGTGAAGCAGAAGTTCGAAGCGCTTGCCATCGAGATCGGCGACGGCCGCAGCCCCGAATCGGTCGCCGAGGGCTTTGTCACCATCGCGGTCGAGAACATGGCCAACGCCATCAAGAAGATCTCGGTCCAGCGCGGCTACGACGTCACCGAATACCTGCTCAACTGCTTCGGCGGCGCAGGCGGCCAGCATGCCTGCCTCGTCGCCGACGCGCTCGGCATGGAAGCAGTGCTCATCCACCCCTTCTCCGGTCTGCTGTCGGCCTATGGCATCGGACTTTCGGGCGTCTTCGCCTCGCGCCAGCAGGCTCTGCTGAAACCGCTCGCCGACGATTCCCTTCCGGCAATCGACGAACTCATCGATGGCCTGAGCGATGGCGTGCGCGGCGAGTTGGCCGGCCAGGGCGTGCCTGCCGAAGCGGCGGCGCTGCGTCCGGTCCTGCATATCCGCTACGACGGCACCGACACCGCCCTGCCGGTCGGCTTTGCGGCGCGTTCGCTCGATCAGGCGCGCATCGACTTTGAGACCGCGCACAAGGCGCAGTTCGGCTTCGTCTATGAAAACAAGCCGATGATCGTCGAGACGGTCGATGTCGAAGGCGCGGACGGGCGCATGCGCGGCCGCGGTGAAAGCGACCTTCCGCTGGCTTCGGATGCGGCGCACCCGGGCGAAACCCGAAAACTGTTCAGCGACGGCGCCTGGCGCGACGCCGGCATCTTCCGCCGCGAGCGGATGAAACCCGGCCACAAGGTTTCCGGGCCGGCGCTGATCATCGAGAGCCACCAGACCATCGTCGTCGAGCAGGGCTGGCAGGCGGAGATCACCCAAAAGGATCACGTGCTGATGCGGCGCGTGGAGAAGAAGCGCAGGCTAGCCGCGCTAGGCACCGAGGCTGATCCGGTCATGCTCGAGGTCTTCAACAACCTTTTCATGTCGATCGCCGAGCAGATGGGCGTGACGCTGCAGAACACCGCCTATTCCGTCAACATCAAGGAGCGGCTCGATTTCTCCTGCGCCGTCTTCGACCGCAACGGCGCGCTGGTCGCCAATGCCCCGCACATGCCGGTGCATCTCGGCTCGATGGATCGCTCCGTCGAAACCATCATCCGGCTGAACGAGGGCGACATCCATCCGGGCGACGTATTCGCGCTGAACGCCCCCTACAATGGCGGCACCCACCTTCCCGACATTACGGTCGTTACCCCGGTGTTCGACGACAGCGGCAATGAAATCCTCTTCTACGCCGCATCCCGCGGCCATCATGCCGATGTCGGCGGTACAGCACCCGGCTCGATGACGCCGCTCGCCACCACGGTCGACGAGGAAGGCGTTCTGATCGACAATTTCCGCCTCGTCGAGCGCGGCCGCTTCCGCGAGAAGGCGCTGCACGCGCTCCTGACCGAACACCCCTGGCCCGCGAGAAACCCGCACCAGAACATCGCCGACCTCAAGGCGCAGATCGCCGCCAATGAGAAGGGCGTCGCCGAACTCCGCAAGATGGTCGCGCATTTCGGGCTAGATGTGGTCGAGGCCTATATGGGCCATGTTCAGGACAACGCCGCGGAAAGCGTGCGCCGCGTGCTGGAGCGCCTGCCCGACATATCCGAATACGAGTACCCGACCGACACCGGCCAGGTCATCAAGGTCAGGATCACCGTCGATCGCCAAAAACGCGAGGCGACGGTCGACTTTACCGGCACCTCGCCGGTGATGAAGAACAATTTCAACGCCCCCGAACCGGTCGCTCGCGCAGCCGTGCTCTACGCCTTCCGAGTCATGGTCGAGGACATGATTCCGATGAATGCCGGTTGCTTGAGGCCGATCAACATCGTCATTCCCGAAGGTTGCATGCTGCGGCCGAGCTATCCGGCGGCTGTCGTCGCGGGCAATGTCGAGACCTCGCAGCACGTCACCAATGCGATCTTCGGCGCCATGGGCGCCCTCGCAAACGCGCAGGGCACGATGAACAACCTGACCTATGGTAACAAGCAATATCAATATTATGAGACGATCTGCTCAGGTTCGCCGGCAGGCCGGATGAACGACGGCCGCGGCTTTCACGGCACATCGGGCGTCCACACCCATATGACCAATTCGCGTCTCACCGACCCCGAAATCCTCGAGCTGCGCTTTCCCGTGTTGCTGGAAGATTTCCACATCCACGAAAATTCGGGAGGCACGGGCAGATGGAACGCCGGCGACGGCACGCGCCGTACCATCCGCTTCCTCGAGAAAATGGAATGCGCGATCCTGTCCTCGCACCGTTCCCACCCGCCGCGCGGGCTCGATGGCGGCGGCGACGGCCAGGTCGGCAAGACCGAAATCCGCCGCAATGACGGTTCCGTCCAGACCCTGAAAGCCTGCGACCAGACCGTTCTGGAACCCGGCGAAGCTGTGATCGTGACAACACCGACGCCGGGAGGATTTGGGCGCGACTGAAACGCCGCGGCTTTCTATTCGAGGTTGGTCTGAATCCAACGTGGCGACAGGTGAATGTCGAGCGTCTGGAGCCGTCCGGGGCCCAGATCGATGAACCGGTGCGGCAGCCCGGCAGGCCCCAGCACCGTTTCGCCAGCCTCGGCGTCGATTATCTTGTCGCCGACGAAGAACCGCGCGCGGCCCTGCTGGATCACGAAAACCTCGTCATAAGGATGGATATGCAGCATGGGGCCAGTACCCGGCTCGTCGTTGCCATAGGTGAGCACCGTGACCTGCGTTGCCAAGGCCTCGCCGTTGATCGAACCGCGATAGGGACCGTCGCCGGTGGCGTCGAAAAGCTTGGCCTTGGCAGGTGGGCGACCGTCCGGGGTGACGGTCGCAGGATCGAAGTCGCGCCGGGTCATGGAACCTCCTGATTGATGGGAAGGATGCCCGGCGCGAGAAATGGGAGCAAGCCCCTGGACTCATGCCGCCAGTTGCCCCTTCTCCGCCAACTCCTCCAGCCGCTGATAGCTCGCCTCCATGCCCTGGTCCATGCCGGTCGCCAGCATGGCTGTCCGCGTCTCCTTGTCCGGCAATGTCATGCGCATGGTCATCAGCGTGCCCGTGCCGTCAGCCTCGAAGCGCGTCTCGACATGGTTGTCGGGCGTCGGGTCGGGCAGGTGCATGCGCTCGACGTGGACGATCCGGCTATACGGCTCGACTTCAACATATCCGCCGGTGAGATAAAATCCCGGTCTGTCCCCTTCGGCCCATTCGTAGCGGATCTTCCCGCCCGGCTTCGCATCGCTGATGCAGACAGGCATCGTCCAGCCCTCGGGACCGAGCATCCATTTCTGGATCAGCTTCGGCTCGGTATGGGCGCGGAACACGGTTTCCGGTTTGGCCGCAAAGCGCCTTGTGACGATGACATGGGTATCGCCCTCGGTCTTCAGCGTCAGCTTGCTCATGATCTGTCCTTTCCTTCCTCGTTTTCAATTTCGGCCAGAACACCGTCCAGCCGGTCGTAATTGCGCGCCATCGCTTCCCGCAGCCAGTCGAGCCAACGGTCGATTTCGGTGATCGCCTGCGGCGCCAGGCGGCACGGGCGTTTCGCGCCCTCCACGCGGCGTAGAATGAGCCCCGCTCCCTCCAGCACCTTCAGGTGGCGTGAGACAGCGGGCTGGGTCATCTCGAACGGCTCCGCCAATTCCATCACCGTTGCCTCGCCAAGCGCCAGGCGCGCGAGGATCGCCCGTCTTGTCGGATCGGCGAGAGCGGAGAATGCGGAGTCGAGATCGAGCATTTTTGCGTAGTCCGTTAATAACATACTTGTTATATAACAAGCTTGTTTTGTCAAGCGCCTTCCTGCTTCCGCTAGCGCCACAGCCGCAACCGTCATTCTCCCGTCATCGGCATGTCATCCGCGCGTCATCGCTATGGCTTAGCCGGGACACGATCTCACAATGAGGGAGCCGCGGCATGGCCGACCTTTCCGCCGAACTTGCAACGCGCCGCAAGCGGCCGATCCGCGATGCGGTCTACCAGAACCGCGCGCTCTCCAAGGCGGGCCTGTCGGAGCGCCTGTTCACACTCCTTTTCTCCGGCCTGGTCTATCCGCAGATATGGGAAGATCCCGAGGTCGATATTGAAGCGATGGAACTCACCGAGGGCCACCGTATCGTCACCATCGCGTCGGGCGGCTGCAACGTGCTGGCCTATCTGACGCGTTCGCCGGCGCGGATCGACGCGGTCGACCTGAACACCGCCCACGTCGCGCTGAACCGGATGAAACTCGCCGCGGTTCGCCACCTGCCATCCCAGGCCGATCTGTTCCGCTTCTTCGGCGAGGCCGGAAACCACCACAATTCCGCGGCCTATGACCGCTTCATCGCTCCGCACCTCGACCGCGCCAGCCGAGACTATTGGGAAAAGCGCAACTGGCGCGGCAAGCGCCGCATCGCTGCCTTCGAAGGCAATTTTTACCAGCGCGGCCTGCTCGGCTTGTTCATAGCCGTCGGCCATCGCGTGGCGCGACTCTACGGGGTCGATGTCAAGGAGATCATGACCGCCGAAACGCTGGAGGATCAGCGCGTTTATTTCGAAAGCCGCCTGGCTCCGATTTTCCGCCGCCCGCTCCTGCGCTGGGCCACATCGCGCAAGGCCTCGCTGTTCGGCCTCGGCATTCCGCCGGCGCAGTATGATTCGCTGATTACCTCCGGCGACGGCACCATGGCCAGCGTGCTCTCGGCTCGGCTCGAAAAACTCGCCTGCGACTTCCCGCTGAAGGAAAACTACTTCGCCTGGCAGGCCTTCGCCCGCCGCTATCCCGCGCCCGGCGAGGCTGCCTTGCCGGCCTATCTCGACGCCGCGAACTACGCCACGATCCGACGCAATCTCTACCGCGTTGCGATCCACCACGCCAATTTCGCTGAACTGCTCGCCGCCAAGGGTGCGGGCCAGGTCGACCGCTTCGTGCTGCTCGATGCGCAGGACTGGATGACCGACCGGCAGCTCAACGAGCTCTGGACCGAGATCACCCGCACGGCGGCGCCCGGCGCGCGCGTCATCTTCCGCACGGCAGCCGAGCCCAGCCTGCTGCCCGGCCGCGTCTCGGACACGCTGCTCGACCAGTGGAGCTACGAGGCCGAGACGTCGCGAGAACTCTCCGCCCGTGATCGTTCCGCCATTTATGGCGGCTTCCACCTCTATGTGAAGAAGCCCTGATGAGCGCGGGCGAAAGCGCCCATGCCGAGCTGATGGACGGTGTCTATCGCCATCAGCGCCATGTATACGACCTCACCCGCAAATATTATCTGCTCGGCCGCGACCGGCTTATCGAAGGGCTCAGCGTCCCGCCGGGCGGGACCGTGCTGGAACTCGGCTGCGGCACCGGCCGCAACCTGATCCAGGCGGCGCGGCGCTATCCCGATGCCCGTTTCTTCGGCATCGACATTTCCCAGGCGATGCTGGAAACGGCATCGGCGGCGGTCGCGCGCCACGGCTTCTCCGGCCGCACAGCGCTTGCGAAGGGCGACGCCACCGCGTTCGACGCGAACGTCCTTTTCGGCCAACCCGCCTTCGACCGAATCTTCATTTCCTATGCGCTGTCGATGATCCCCGGCTGGGAGAAAACCATCCCGGCAGCGCTCGCCTCGCTTGCACCCGGCGGTTCGCTGCACATAGTCGATTTCGGCCAACAGGATGGCCTTCCGCGCTGGTTCCGCTCGGGCCTGCGCGCCTGGCTGGCAAAGTTCCACGTCGAGCCGCGCGATTCCCTACGTGAAGTGCTGGAATCGGACTGCCAGCGGACCGGCGCAAGCCTTTCCTTCGAAACGCTTTATCGCGGCTATGCAGTGCGGGCGGTCGTGACGCGGGCAAGCTGAGAACGCGTTACTCCGTCCCCTTCGCCAGCGCCTCAAGCAGCACCTGCGGCTTGTAGCCGAGCTTCGACGGCGTCAGCCCGAGCCGCACCACGACCAGACGCTTCGAAGGCACGATCGCGACCGATTGACCGTCATGACCGAGCAGCCAGAAAGCGTCGTCCGGCAGGTTGAAGCCGGCATCGGGATCTTCACCGCGGGGCGTGCCGGCTACCGGTCCGTGCAGCCAGACCTGCCCGCGTCCAAATTCGCCTTCCGAGGCTGGCGCTGGCTCCCGCATCCATGCCACGAAATCTGGCGGCAGGAGTTCTTCCCCGTTCCAGACGCCATCCTGGGCAAGGAATTGCCCGAACCGCGCCCAGTCGCGTGCTGTCGCATACATGTAGGACGAGCCGACGAACGTGCCGCGCGCATCGGTTTCCATCACAGCGCTGACCATCCCGAGCGGGCCGAACAGCGCCTCCCGCGGCCAGATCAGCGCCTGGTCCGGGTCTCCCACCGCGTCCTGCCACAGCCGGGACAGCAGCACCGTCGTGCCGCTCGAATAGCTGAAGGTCGTCCCTACGGGCCGGACCAGCGGCTTTGCCGCCGCGAAACCTGCCATGTCGGGTTCGAGGTAGAGCATGCGCGTGACGTCGGTCACGTCGCCGTAATTCTCATTGAATTCGAGCCCGCCCGACATCGCCATCAGGTCGGCAACGCTGATCTCTGCCCGCCCATCGTCAGTCCAGCCCTCGAATAGCCCTCGCCGGTTCACGTCCATCCGGCCTTCTTTTACCAGCGTACCGATGATCGCGGCGGTCACGCTCTTGGCGATCGACCAGCCGAGCAAGGGCGTCTCGGCCGAAAACCCGTCGCCGTAGCGCTCGCCGACGATGCGACCATCACGCACCACCACGACGGCGCGCATACCCGGCCCGGTCATCGCAGGGTCGTCGAGAATCGCCGCGATCCCGGGGGCCTGCGACGGCTCGACCCGGTTTCCCTCCGGCCATATCTCATCCGGAAGCGGGGCCGGCGGCTGAATTGCAATGTCGGTCACCTGTGCCGAAGCCAAATCGCCATCCGGAACCGCCGCGCAGCCAAAGCCGGTACGGTCGACCGCCAGGCCCTTTCCGAACAGGCCGAACAGTCCTGCCGAAACAGTTCCGGCGCTCTCGTCAACAACAACATTGATCAGCTTCAGGATCGGATGCCCCGGCGCCTGCACATCGGCCTGCAGCACATCGGCGGCATTGCGTCCGGCAACGAATACGCTGGAGCAGACGATTTTCGCGGAGTAGCCGGCCGCCACCCGGATCATCGCCGGCGGCGCGAAATAAAGCCAGGCCGCGAGCCCAACCAGCCCAACAACCGCCAATCCAGCCAGCCATTTCGCGATTTTCAGCGCAATTCGCATCCTGTGTCCACCGAACCGCCATCGTTCTGCCGCAATTCCTCACGGAAATTTCGCGGCCTGTCGAGCGGGGATCAACGGTTTGTCAACCATGATCGGCCAAGACTGGAATATGCCGGCCTGTCACGAGGTGGCGGCCCTGCTGCACGGCTGCGCGTCCAAGGGGGACACGCATACTCGATAGAGATCCGGGCGGGCTAAACCCGTCCAACAGGAGACGCGATGCGCCGATTTCCGGCTCTGATCCTGCTGGCGCTGCTTGCCGCCTGCACGACCATGGACGATCTGGTGCCGGTCGCCTCCGATGCCGGAACCGGCCCCAGCAGCGCTGTCTCGGTCGGCTATCCGCGCTTCGACGACAGCGATCCACACGACTGGCAGGGCCGCACGCCATGGCACCACGCCGTGCACGGCACCGACGTGTCGAAATACCAGTCGTCCATCGACTGGCACACCGCCAAGGCGAGCGGCATATCCTTCGCCTTCATCAAGGCGACGGAAGGCGGCGACCGCATCGACGACTATTTTGCCGAGCACTGGCGCGGCGCCAAAGCTGCCGGGGTGCCGCGCAGCGCCTATCACTTCTATTATTTCTGCCGCCCTGCCGCAGAGCAGGCGGCCTGGTTCATACGCAACGTGCCTCGCGACCGCTCGGCCTTGCCGCCGGTGCTCGATATGGAGTGGAATCCGCAATCGCCGACCTGCAAGCTACGTCCACCTGCGGCGACCGTGCGCAGCGAGATGAAGACATTCCTCGAGATCGTCGAAAAGCACTACGGCAAGAAGCCGATCATCTACACCTCCATCGACTTCTTCGACGATAACGGCCTCGCTTCCTTCACCGGCTACCCCTATTGGCTGCGCTCGGTCGCCGGCCATCCGAGCGACCGCTACGGCGGTCATCCCTTCACGTTCTGGCAATATACGGGAACTGGCGTCGTCCCCGGCATCAAGGGCAATGCCGACATCAACGTCTTTAACGGCAGCCCCTCCGCATGGAAAAAGTGGCTGAAGGCGAATACGCATTGAAGGCGTGATCCCGAACCGAAAGTCCGCCTAGCAAAAGTTGCAGACTTTTCGGGCAAGATCGTGCATCAAACGCTGGCCTCGCCCGTTTTTCGCCACGACTTTTGGGCAGACGACTGCCTGGGAATCAGACTGGAGCATTGAATGATGAAATCGCGAACGATCGCGATCGCGCTGCTTGCAGCCATGGCGGCAACGCCTGCGCTGGCTCAGGAGTGCGGCGGCGATTTCGACGCGTGGCGCGCGGCAGTCGCGACCGAAGCAAGGGCCGCGGGCGTTGGCGATACCGGCCTGGCTGCGCTGGAGCGGGCGAGCGTCGACCGGAAGGTGCTGGAGCGCGATCGCGCCCAAGGCGTCTTCACGCAGAGTTTTATCGAGTTCTCCAACCGCATGATTTCCGATTACCGGCTGAAGCAAGGCGCCGCCAATCTCAAGAAATATGCCGATGTCTTCACCCGCGCCGAACAGGAATTCGGCGTACAGGGGCCTGTCATCGCAGCCTTCTGGGCTCTGGAAACAGATTTCGGCGCGGTTCAGGGTGATTTCGACACGGTCAACGCGCTGTTGACGCTCGCGCATGATTGCCGGCGGCCCGAACTCTTCCGCCCCCAGGTGGTGCCGCTGCTCACCCTCATCGATCGCGGCATTCTTCCCGCCGGCGTCAAAGGCGCCTGGGCCGGCGAAGTCGGCCAGACCCAGCTCCTGCCCTCCGACTACCTGGCGCGCGGCGTCGATGGCGACGGCGACGGCTTCGTGGACCTGCGCAACAGCGCGCCGGACGTGATCATGACGACCGGCAACAAGATCCTGTCGCGCGGCTGGAAGCGCGGAGAGCCATGGATCGAGGAAGTCCGCGTGCCCGACGCCATGCCGTGGGAACAGACCGGCCGCACCAACAAGCTGCCTTTGTCGCAGTGGGCCGAGTGGGGCGTGATCCGACGCGACGGCTCGCCGCTCACCGACAACGGATTGAAGGCCGGACTGGTCCTGCCTATGGGCCATAAGGGCCCGGCCTTCCTCACCTACGACAATTACGACGTCTATCTCGAATGGAACCAGTCGATCACCTACACTTTGACGGCCGCCAATCTCGCCGCCCGGCTTGCCGGCGCGCCGGCCTATGACAAGCGCAATCCCGAGCCGGGCCTCGACGGCAACCAGATGAAGGAACTGCAGCACAGGCTCCAGGCGAAAGGCTACGATGTCGGCGGCATCGACGGCATCCTCGGCACCAACACCCGTGAGGCCGTCCGTCAGGAGCAGATGCGCCTTGGCCTGCCGGTCGATGGCTGGCCGACGCCGGCTCTCCTGGCAGCGCTGAAATGAGCGGTGAGTAGCCGCTCCCCTACTCCCCTACTCCCTTGTTCACTCCGCCGCCATGGTCTCCATGCTGGCCAGGCCCTCCGGCGCATCGCCTGCCTCGAACGGCGTCGTGACCTCCACGAAGGTGTCGGGATAGAAGCCGTTGAAGCGGGTCCTGAGCGACAGCGAATAGGCCCCGATATGGCCGATCTCGATCCAGTCGCCGGTATCGATCGTCTCCGGCAGCCAGAACGGCCGTGACAATATGTCGACGGAATCGCAGGTCGCGCCGCACACCTTGAACGGCACGATGTTCTTCTCCGAGCCGTTGCGCGAGCGGATCGCCGGGTCGGGGATGAAGCGCGCCGGCAGCGCCAGCTTGCCTGTCCAGGAGTCCGACAGCGACGCCCAGATGCCGTCATTGATGTAGATGCGGCGGCCTTTCCTCAGCAGGACGCGCACGATGAGCGAGAAAGCGCGGGCGACAATGACCCGCCCCGGTTCCGCCACCAGCGGCATCTCGTCAAACCCGTATTCCTTGAGATCGCCGCGCAGCCTGGACATAATCTGGCCGATCGACGGCATTTCCGGCTTCTTGCTGTTGGGATCGCTGCCGTAATCGGCGGGAAAGCCGCCGCCGACATCGAGCCCGGCAATGTCGAAACTGACGCGGTTGCGCACCCAGTCGGCGGAGGCCAAGGCCCTTTCATAGGTGTCGGGGTCCTGGATCTGGCTGCCGACATGAAAGCACAGCCCGACCTTGTAGCCGTTGCGGTTCAGCCGCTCGGCGAGTTCGACCGCATAGGCCGGCCCTGCTCCGAATTTTTTCGACAGCTCGTAGGCCGCCGAACCCTTGGTCTGAATGCGCACGAACACCGTGATCGTGCCGGGATCGATGTCGAGCGCGCGCACCACCCGCGTCAGTTTGGTGATCTCGTCTTCATGGTCGAGCGCGATCACCCTTATGCCGTATTTCTCCAGCGCCAGGCGAATGTCGGATTGCGCCTTCACCGGATGCATGTAGAGCATCTCGGCGTCGGCCGAGACCGCCCGGACAGCCGCGAATTCGCCGGGCGATGCCGCATCGAACGCCGTCACGCCGGCCTCGACCAGCGTCTTCAGCACCATGTTCTCGCCATTGGTCTTCACGGCATAGGCGGTCTTGCCGGGAAACATATCCATGAACTGCCGGCAGTCGGCCTTCAGCACTTCGGGGCGAAAGCAATAGACCGGATCGTCGGGGCGAAGGGCGAGAGCGGCCTCTTTCGCATTCTCGAATCGCTGCATCAGGTGCTCCTCGGCCAATCGCCGTTACTTAGAACACACTCGCCGCAAAGGGAACGATTCTGTGCCAATGGGAATCGGGTGGCTACGGCCAGCGAATGCCGTTAAGCCTTTGCACGAACAAATCCCCAGAGGCTTCGATGACAGCGTTCACAGCGCCGGTTACAGCGCAGAGAACCATGACTGCCCGCGATTGGGCGCAGCTTTTCCTGCTGGGCGCGATCTGGGGCGGGTCATTCTTCTTCGCCCGCATTGCGGTCTCCGAAATCCCGCCGCTGACGCTGGTGCTGTTTCGCGTTGCGATCGCCGCCATCGCCTTGCATCTCTATCTCCTGGCCCGAGGCCCGTCCTTCAAACTCGCCTTGCCCCATGCTTCCAGCTTCTTTCTGCTGGCGCTCTTGAACAACGTCATCCCTTTCTCTCTGATCTTTGCCGGCCAGACCGTGCTCGGCGCGGGTCTGGCATCGGTGCTCAACGCCACCACGCCGTTCTGGACCCTGATCGTCGCGAACACGCTGACCAGCGACGAGAAGCTGAACTGGAACAAGGTCGCCGGGATCCTGCTCGGCATCGCCGGCACGGCGGTGATGATAGGGCCAGGCCTGATCGCGGGCCTGGGCGGGCCGGTCTGGGCCAAGTTCGCGCTTGTCGGCGCTTCGCTCTCCTACGCCTTCGCGCTCATCGTCGCCCGCCGTTTCAAAGGCGTGCCGCCTGCCGTGATGGCGACCGGCCAACTGACCGCATCGACGGTCATGATGCTGCCCGTCGTGCTCGTCATGCACGGCACCGCGGGCTTGTTCGACGCGAGCGCCCCGGTATGGACGGCGGTGCTGGCGCTGGCGCTCGTCTCCACCGCCTTTGCCTATATCCTCTATTTCAACGTCATCGCGTCCGCCGGCGCCACCAACACCTCATTGGTCACGCTGATCGTTCCCGCGAGCGCCATCCTTCTCGGCACCGCCTTTCTCGGCGAACGGCTCGATTTCTTCGAATTGGCCGGCATGGCGTTGATCGCGTTCGGCCTGGTTACGATCGACGGCAGGCTGCTGCGCCGGTAACGCGATTTGCGTTTTGTTCACAGGCCGTGAAGCGATTTTAGGTGAATATTTTCAAGAGCTAACGCGACGCGGCAGGTCGGAATTTCCACAATCCTGCCGCAATGCAGCACGTTTTCCGCTTGCCTGTTGCCCAAAGTCCCCTAGACTCAGCCTGCAGCTCTAACAAGGAGGCTACGCATGGGACTTACACGGCCAATCAACGCATTGATGATTTGTGCTGCGTTCGCCTTCATTGGCGCCCTGATCATGGGAGTTCTTCCTTAAGCCACCGAAGCTTGGAGGAGGCCAGCGCAGTCTGGCAAGAATAGCGAAAAGGCCGGGTTAATCACCCGGCCTTTTCTTTTGCGTCACGCTGCCGCGAAGCCTTCAGCCGCAGCGGTCGCGTCGTGGGCGCGGATGCCGATCATGTGGCAGATCGCAACGACGAGGTCGGCGCGGTTCATCGTATAGAAATGGAAGTCGCTCACCCCGCGTTCGACCAGGTCCATCACCTGCTCGGCCGCCACTGCCGAAGCGACCAGCGCATGCGTCTGCGGATCGTCGTTCAGCCCTTCGAAGCGCTCCGCCAGCCAAGCCGGGACATGCGCGCCTGCCCTTGACGAGAAGTTCGCCACCTGCCGGAAATTGTGAACCGGCTGGATGCCCGGCACGATGGGGATATAGATGCCGGCCCGGCGCACCCGCTCGACATAGCGCTCGTAGATATCGTTGTCGAAGAAGAACTGGGTGATGGCGCGCGTCGCGCCATTGTCGACCTTGCGCTTCAGCATCTCGATGTCGGTCGCGAAATCCGGGCTTTCCGGATGCTTCTCGGGATAGGCGGCGACGGAAATGTCGAAATCCGAAATCGCCCGCAGGCCCGCCACAAGTTCAGCGCCGTTCTCGTATCCCCCCGGATAGGGGGTATATGCCTGGCCGACACCGGACGCAGGGTCGCCGCGCAGGGCGACGAAACGCTTGATCCCGAGCGCATCATATTCGCGAATGACCGCGTTCACCGCATCCCTAGATGCTCCAACGCAGGTCAGGTGCGCCGCTGCCGGAATGCCCGTCTCGGTCAAGATGCGCTTGACCGTCCGGGCGGTGCGCTCACGTGTCGAGCCGCCGGCGCCATAGGTCACCGAGACGAATTTCGGCTGCAGCGGCTCGAGCCTCGTCACCGTGTTCCACAGCCGCGCCTCCATCTCGTCGGTCTTGGGCGGGAAGAATTCGAACGAAACGCTGACCTTGTCGCCAATGTCGGGACGGCGCGAAAAACGGAACTGGTTCATCAGGCGGTTTCCCTCTGCTCGGCGTTTCGCGCCGGGTCGGCAATCAGCATACGGCGGTCGCGCCCGAGCCACAGCTTCACGGTAAGCTTCGCCTCGTTCGCAACTCGCGGTTCGAAATCCAGCGTCTCCTCGAGATCGAGCCCAGCCTCGGCGAACCATTCCGCGATCTGGCGGTCGGAAAAGCCAAGCCTGATATGGGCATGCACCTCGCGCAGGAATTCCAGCGCATGCGGTGCGAAATCGACGATAACCAGCCTGCCCGACGGCCGCAGCAGGCGCGCCGCTTCGCGGATGCCGGTTGCCGGATCGTCGAGATAGTGAAGGACCTGGTGCATGGTCACCAGATCGAAGGCGTCGCGCTCAACCGGCGGCGCAAAGATGTCGCCCTGCCGTACCTGTGCGTTCGACACTCCCGCTCTGTCGAGATTGGCGCGGGCGACCGCCAGCATTTCGCGCGACATGTCGATGCCGACGCCGCGCTTGTATAGCGGCGCGAAGAGCTCCAGGAGGCGTCCAGTGCCGGTGCCGAGATCGAGCATGGACTGGAAAGGCCGTTTCCCGACGAGCTTCAGCAGCGCCGCCTCGACGGCGCGGTCCGGCGCGTGCAGCGAGCGGATCTGGTCCCAACTTGCGGCATTGCGGCTGAAATAGGAGGCGGCGCGCTCCTGGCGCTTGCGTTTGACGCTGGCCAGCCGCTCCAGATCGCGCTCGATCTGCGGATCGCCATCATGCACCCGCGACACCAGCCCATTCACGAAATCGCGGGCGGCATCGTCGTCCGACAGCCGGAAAAACGCCCACGACCCCTCCTGGTAGCGTTCGATCAGTCCCGCTTCGAGCAACAGCTTGAGATGGCGCGAAACACGCGGCTGTGACTGGTTGAGGATTTCGGTGAGGTCCGAAACGGTGAGATCGCCGCGCGAAATCAACGCGAGGATCCGCAAACGGCTGGATTCGGCCGCCGCCTTCAATGTATCAACCATCAGGTCCAGGGTTACGCGCATGATTGTTGATTTACCCAAAAAGACATAAACATATCTTTATGTGAAAAATAGACGTCTGGCAACCGCAATGTCGCGGACGGGCCAGAAAATGACGCGACCATTTCGGGAGGCGCCGGCATGTTCGAAAAACGCGACGGCGAGATTTCCCTCGCCACCGACCCGGCTGCGATGCCTCCCGACGGCTATGTCGTGTTCATCGGCCGCATCAGTTCGCCCTGGAAATCGCGTGCCGACTGCCCGAAGAACATGGCCGCCGCGCGCGAGCGCGGCCTGACCGCCACGGTCGAGGTCGGCGAGGCTTTCCGGCCGGGACTCGAAGGGTTGAGCGGCGCCAGCCACGTCGTCATCCTGTCCTGGTTCCATTACGCGCCGCGCAATCTGATTGTCCAGAAGCCGCGCCACGCCACTGAACCGAAAGGCGTTTTCACCCTGCGCTCCCCTGCCCGACCGAATCCGGTCGGCCTGCATGTGGCGAAGCTGCTCGCGCTCGATATTGCGGCCGGCCTGCTGACGCTCGACGCCATCGACGTGCTGGACGGCACGCCGGTGATCGATATCAAGCCCTATTTCGCGTCGATCGACGCCTTTCCCGACGCCACGATCGCGCGTCGCGAAGGCGGCGAATAGCCATGGCGACAGGCCGCCAGCGGGCGATTGCCAAGGCGCTGACAGCGCTGCTGCCGCTTGCTCCCTATGCCGACACCGAAAAGATCCGCACTGAAGCCGGCGCCCGGCATCTGAAGACGATGCCGCCCGCGATCGCCGTGTGGCTGGCCGCCATCGCCCACATCCGCCACGAGCATACCGACTACGAAAAACTGCTCGCCGAAGGTTATGACCGCGATTCCGCGCGCTTCTTCGTCGTCGACCAGACCAACGAAGTGCTCACCCGCTGGCGCGCGACAAGACTGCTCGATCCGGATGAGGATGAGGAATAGCAGCACTTTTGTGAGTATTGGCTCTATGCGATGCGTTCCAGCAATAGCATCGATGCGTATAGCAAATCCAAGAGACCCGGGATGAACTAATGGTCGAACCTGGAGCCAGTTCGCTTCCGCAAATCCAGAACCGCCACGCCGACCCGCATAACTACCCTAGCGGAGTGGCGTTCATGGACAGCCAGTACCTGCCGATGTCGGAGGCAAAAATCTCAGTGCTGGATTGGGGCTTTCTCCATTCCGACGCCACTTACGACACGGTTCACGTGTGGGGTGGGCGCTTTTTCCGCCTCGACCTTCACCTCGACCGCTTTTTCGGCGGGCTCGAAAAATTGCGGATGACGATCCCGTTCAATCGCGATGGCGTCGCCGAAATTCTCCACAATTGCGTGGCTCTTTCAGGCCATCGCTCTTCCTATGTCGAGATGATCTGCACCCGTGGCGCGTCGCCCACCTTTAGCCGCGATCCGCGCGATGCGGTCAACCGCTTCATGGCCTTCGCCATCCCCTATGGTTCAGTCGCCAATCCGGAGCAGATGCAGCGTGGATTGCATGTCGCCATCAGTAGGACTGTGCGGATTCCCGCGGCTTCCGTCGACCCGTCCATCAAGAATTATCATTGGCTGGACCTCGTTCGCGGACTTTACGACGCCTATGACCGCAGCGCCGAAACGGCGCTTATTCTCGACATGGCAGGCAATGTCGCCGAAGGTCCGGGCTTCAATGTCTTCGTCGTCAGCAATGGCGCCCTGATGACGCCGGCCTCAGGGGTTCTGCCCGGCATCACCAGGCGGACGGTCTTCGACCTCTGCGCCGAAATCGATATTCCGGCAGTCGCCGGCGAGGTCACCGTCGATGCGCTCCGCAGCGCCGACGAGGTCTTCATCACCTCCACTGCCGGCGGCATCATGCCGGTCACCGTCCTGGACGGCCGGCCCATTGCGGATGGCAAGGTCGGGCCGGTCACCAGACAACTGACGGAACTTTATTGGCGGAAACACGAAGACCCGAACTGGTCTACGCCGGTGCGCTATCCCTAGGGGCGACGATCAGTCGAGTGTTGCGATCAGGCCCCGTAAATCCACTGTTCCGGCACCCGCACCGAAACCTCTTCGCCGTTCGCGATCGTGCCCGGCTTCTCGACCCAGGCGACCAGCCCGCGCAGCCGCTTCGCTGCCTTGGGAAACATGAGCGAGCCGGCTTCGACGTCCGGCATGTCCGCACGCTCGGCGACCAGCCGGCCTGCGATCCGGCACGGCCCGTTCTGCGCATCCACTTTCAGCGTCACGCCGCCCTTGAAGAACAGCATCGTACCCGAAGGCAGCATCGACAGTTGCGGCACGCCGGCCAAAAGCAGGTTTGCGCCGATCCATTCCGGCCTGATCTCGGCAAGTCCCATGCGCAGGGCGACCGTGGCAAGCTCGTCCGGCGAAACGATCGACAATTGCCGCTCGTTGCGCATTTCGGTGCCGCGCGGATACCAGGGCTCGCGCCCGCCGGACCTGCGTGTATAGCCGGCGTGGAAATCGCCCTTGATGCCCTGGAAATCGAGCGTCAGCGCCTCTGTCGCAACGGTCTCGAAATGATCGGCCGGCGCGACATAGACGCCGGCGACCCTGCCGGCGAGCTTTCTTGAGGGAAGGATTTGCGGCTCTCCGTTCAGCGGAGCGAGCAGGTCGAGCATAGGCGTTTTCCTGATTGAGGATTCGCGCGAAACTGCCGTCGAACGGCCGCCGCGTCCAGCCAAAAAGGCTGATCGACCGATGATCGCCGCTGATGCCTTACAGCTTTCTCAGCAGCGCGCCGCCGATCGAGTACCCCGCCCCGAAGGCGCAGAGCAGGCCGTAATCGCCCGCCTTCATGTCTTCGTGGTTCTCCTTGAAGGCGATGATCGCGCCGGCCGCGGCGGTGTTGCCGAGCCGCTCCAGCACCATCGGCGCGCGGTCGTGGCCGACGTCGTGGCCGAAGGAGAGCTTCAGGATCATGGCGTTCATGCGCGCATTGGCCTGGTGCAGCCAGAACCGCCGGATGCCGTGCGGCGTCAGGCCGTGCTCGGCGAGGAAATCGACGATGAAGCGGTGGCCGGCAACCGTCACTTCCTTGAATACCTTGTTGCCGACCTGCTTGATCATGTTGCCGCGCATGTCGATCGCGGAGGTGTCTTCCTGCCCGGCCCTGAGCAGAAAGCCGAGATTGGTGCGGATGTTGTTGGAGAACTGCGTCCAGCCGCGCGTGTCCAGAACCTCGAATTTTCCAGGCCGGGTCTCGCCTTCCTCCAGCGCCTCGACAACCATGGCCGTCGAGGCGTCGCCGAAGATGAAATGCGTCTGCCGGTCGCGGAAGTTCAGATGCCCGGTGATGATCTCGGGCGTCACCACCAGCACCCGCTTCTGCCCGCCCGCCCGCACCAGGTTCGACGCCACGTGCAATCCGGCGGCGGCCGACGAGCAGCCGAGGCCCATGTCGAAGGCCGCGCCCTTGATGCCGAGCGCGTTCTGGATCTCGATGCCGATCGCCGGATAGGGCCGCTGGTGATGCGAGGCCGCGCAGATCACGAGGTCGATATCTTCGGGGCCGAGCCCCGCATCGTCGAGCGCGCGGCGCGCCGAAGCCACGCCGAACTCCGCCATCACCGACAATTCGTCGTCGCCGCGCGGCGGGATGCGCGGCGTCATCCGCTCGGGGTCCAGAATCCCGTCCAGCACCAGCACGTGGCGCTTCTTCACTCCCGATGCATAGACGATAAAGTCGGTATCGGACTTCGCCAGCTTCTCCTCGCCGGTGATCTCGCGGCGCGCGTTCTCGGCGTCTACCCAGATATTGAAGCTGTCGACGAGTTCCTCATTGGTGATCGAGGCCTCGGGGATGACGACGCCGACGCCGCTGATGATGACGCGATGCATGCTGCTGAATGATCCCCGTGCGGTTGCCGCGACCCTGCCCACGCACGCCCTACAGTTTCGCGGTCTCCCGGTCGACACTTTTGCCGTGTAGCAGTTTACGCCGGCTTAAGCGCCACGCCCGCGATCCTGTCAAGCGCCACGCCGATCTTTCGGCCGCCGCCGACGCTTTACGCTCACGCTGGCCAGGCGTATCGTCGTTGCGGGCCGGGAAGAGCAATGCGTCAGGAGGGTTCATGATGCGCGCGACTTCCATTGTTCCTGCAATTATGTCGATTCTGGGCTTTACTGCGCCGGCCATGGCGGCCGACATTTCCTGCAACGGCCTCGTCACCTCGGGCGAAACCATGATCTGCTCCGGCTTCGAGCCGAACTGGGCGGTGGAACTCACCTGCGTCGGCGGAACGATGCAGTCCTCCTTCATCGACGCGTTTTCCGGCGACGGTATCCAGAACACGCCCGGCACCGTCGTCTTCTCCTCGGAAGACCCGTGGACCTTCGAGACCAGCCACGGCATCCGCGGCACCATCGCCGCCACGCCGGGCGGCTGCACCGACGAGAGCGACGCCGTGCACGACTACACTTTTACGCCGACCGCAGTGCCCGGGCTTTCGGGACCGTTCTTCCCGTTCTGCTGCCGGATGCGGTGAGCGAATCTCGGCATTGAACTGAAAGGATTTCGAAGCAGCATTGAGATACAACTCTGCCGACACAAGCGCAGAGCGATATGAAATTCGGCTTCAAAGAACCAACCACAAGCTATGTTAGCGGATCGCAACGAGCGCGAGTCTGGACGGAACAATGGGTTTCCGAGTGGCTGTACTGTCCCAATTGTGGAAACCCGGAGATTCTGCAGTTTCCAGCCAATCTGCCAGTCGCGGACTTTTATTGTCCACGCTGCAACGATCAATATGAACTGAAGAGCCAAAAGAAGGCATTCGGCGCAAAACTTGCCAATGGCGCATATGCCACGAAGATGGAGCGGCTTAGATCGGCAAGCAATCCCAACCTGCTCCTACTCAGCTATGACGCGACCAGCGCATCCGTCAGGGACATCTGCATCATCCCAAAGCACTTTTTTGTCCCAGAGATTGTCGAGCGGCGAAAACCGCTGGCCGCCAGCGCACGGCGCGCCGGCTGGATCGGGTCGAACATACTGCTGAGCAGAGTTCCAGTGTCCGGCAGAATTCACATTGTCCAAGGCGGCATTGTGGTTCCTCGGGAAAATGTGCTGGAGCAGTGGAGACAGACGCTTTTTCTTCGCGCTCAACCAGCGGAAACGCGTGGATGGCTTATCGAAGTTATGAAATGCGTAGATGTTTTCGGTGACCGCGAATTCGGAATTGACGAGATTTACGCGTTTGAACCGATGCTTGCTCAACTCTATCCCGGCAACCACAATGTCAGACCGAAGATAAGGCAGCAGCTTCAGGTTCTTCGGGATAGTGGATATTTGGAGTTCTTGGCAAGGGGACGCTATCGACGCATTCAGCCGAAGAACCTATAAAGAAAAAGCGCGTCTCCTAAGGAAAACTCCATGGCTTGGTACCGCAACCACTATGAGTGCTATCGGTGCAGTGAGGCGTGGGAGGACGAATGGTCGTGCGCTTGCGACGATGAATGCCCAGCGTGCGGTGCCAGGCACGCAAGTCCAGTCGATAGCGAAGACCTGACCTTCATCGTTGTCGATGAAGGTCATTATTTCGCGGTTCTAAAATCACCGGACGAGGCCGAGCATTACCCCGACTATCGCGAGGTGATTCGATTCCTGTCGCGTGGCTTGGCGGAAGCATATATCCGCGCAGAGCCCGCAGAAGCATTTGTCTAGTCCCCTACCGCGTCAGCCGCTTATACGTCATGTGTGGGGTCAGTGGCATCCGGCCCGAGCCGCCGGGCCTTGTCCTTCATCGCAATAAAAATTTTGTCCACACCCCTCCACCCCGCGCGACAATGGCGTCGAAAGGAGGCGGCGATGGACTGGACCACTATCATCAAAGGGATCGTGAGACGCTGAAGCGCATTGTCGCCGTGCTGCTTTCGCTCGCCGCGCTGGCCGAACTGGCCAGTTCGAAACCTCGCCCGCTTCGCGCCGGCGCCCGCTGGTTCCTGGCTCCGGCCGAGATGATCGCCCGGGACTTCGTCATGGGGCTGTGGGAGGATTTTGGCGACCGTTCCGTTTCGCTGCCGGCTTGTGACGCCGACGATGCCGTGTGCCTGGCGCATTCCTTCCGGGCGCTGGCGGGGCTGCTGGGCGGCCTGATGCGTTGCGGCCTCGCTTCGCCGTTGGCTCGAACCAGACGCTGCCTGATCGGCGATCAGTTGCGGAAGCTCCGGAATCTGAGCCAAGGACTGCCGCTCCTCGCGCGAATGCGGCCGGATACGTCTTGAGCTTGGGGAGCCCGGCAATCTCATCGCCGTCACCCTCGGGCTTGTCCCGAGGGTCTGCCGGCCTATGGAATGTGATGCTCTTTGCGTGCGAGCCGCCAAAGCACATAGACCCTCGGGACAAGCCCGAGGGTGACGACGCGACCTACCTCGTCAGCCGCTTGTACGTCATCCTGTGCGGGTTGACCGCATCCGGGCCGAGGCGCCTGATCTTGTCCTGCTCGTAATCCTCGAAATTGCCCTCGAACCATTCGACATGGCTGTCGCCCTCGAAGGCGAGAATGTGCGTGGCGAGCCGGTCGAGGAACATGCGATCGTGCGAGATGATGACGGCGCAGCCGGCATAGCTTTCCAGCGCGTCTTCGAGTGCGGCAAGCGTTTCGGTGTCGAGGTCGTTGGTCGGCTCGTCGAGCAGGAGCACATTGCCGCCGGTCTTCAGCATCTTGGCCAGGTGCACGCGGTTGCGCTGGCCGCCTGAAAGGTTGCCGACCTTCTGCTGCTGGTCCCCGCCGCGGAAATTGAACGACGAGCAATAGGCGCGGGTGTTGACGTCGTGCTTGCCGAGCTTGACCACCTCGGCGCCGCCGGAAATCTCCTCCCACACCGTCTTCGACGGGTCGAGCGCGTCGCGGCTCTGGTCGACATAGCCGAGCTTCACCGTCTCGCCGACGCGGATCGTGCCCTCGTCCGGCGTCTCCTGGCCGGTGATCATGCGAAACAGCGTCGTCTTGCCGGCGCCGTTCGGGCCGATCACGCCGACAATGCCGCCGGGCGGCAGCTTGAATTCCAGATCTTCGATCAGCAGCCGGTCGCCGTAGCCCTTGGACAGGTCCGACACCTCGATCACCACATTGCCGAGACGCTCGCCATGCGGGATGACGATCTGCGTGTCGGAAGGACGGCGCTTGTCGGCCTGCTCCAGCAGATTCTCGAACGCCTGGATGCGCGCCTTGGACTTGGTCTGCCGCGCCTTCGGGCTGGAGGCGATCCACTCGCGCTCGCGGCTGATGGCGCGCTGGCGCGCATCATCCTCGCGGCCCTCCTGCTTCAGCCGCTTGGCCTTGGCTTCGAGATAGGCGGTGTAGTTGCCCTCGTAGGGGATGCCGCGGCCGCGGTCGAGCTCCAGGATCCAGCCGGTGACGTTGTCGAGGAAGTAGCGGTCGTGGGTGATGATCATCACCGCGCCCTTGTAGGCGCGCAGGTGTTTTTCCAGCCAGGCCGTGGTTTCGGCGTCCAGATGGTTGGTCGGCTCGTCGAGCAGCAGAAGGTCGGGCTCGCGCAGCAGAAGCTGGCACAGCGCCACACGGCGGCGCTCGCCGCCCGAAAGCTTGGTCACGTCGGCGTCCTTGGCCGGGCAGCCCAGCGCTTCCATCGCCATCTCGACCTGCTGCTCGAGATCCCACAGGTTCAGCCGGTCCATCTCGTCCTGGAGCCTGGCCGACTCGTCGGCCGTCTCGTCGGAATAATTCATCATCAGCTCGTTGTAGCGCTCGATGATGGCGGTCTTCTTGGCGACGCCTTCCATGATGTTGCCGAACACATTGAGCGCCGGATCGAGCTCCGGCTCCTGCGCCAGATAGCCGACGGTCGCGCCCTCGGCGAGCCAGGCTTCGCCGCTCCATTCCTTGTCGATGCCGGCCATGATCTTGAGCACGGTCGACTTGCCGGCGCCGTTGGGGCCGAGAATGCCGATCTTGGCGTCGGGGTAGAAGGAGATGTTGAGGTTTTCGAGAACCTTCTTGGTGCCGTATGCCTTGGTCAGGTCGGCCATGTGATAGATGAACTGGCGTGCCACGCGCGCTTATCCTGTAATCTGTTGAGGAGAGTTGGGCGCTATGTAAGCGAAGCGGCCCGCAACGGCAATGCTTTCGCGCCGGTTGGGTCGCCTTGCCGCGCCGGTCAGGCTGGCGCGATCACCTCCCCGATGAGCTTGCCCGGCCGCGCCTCACGCTCCAACTGCTCGAAGGTGCATTGGCGCGGCGCCTTGTCCGGCCGCCAGCGCAGAAGTTTCGTGCCGTGGCGGAAGCGATCGCCGGTGACGTGGTCGTAGCGCACTTCCACCACCAGTTCGGGCCGAAGCTTCTCCCACTGCGCCGAGCGCTCGGTCGACCAGCGGCTAGGCCCGCCCGGCGCGCGGCCAGTGAAGCCGGTCCCGCCTTTCAGCGCTTCCAACTTTTCAGTCAGCTCCGGCCGCTCCGCATTGGAAATCGTCGAGGTGAAGCCGACATGGTGGAGCAGGCCATCATCGTCATAAAGGCCGAGCAGCAGCGAGCCGACGAGCGCGCTTGCCGAGCCGTAGCGGAAGCCGCCAACCACGCAATCAGCCGAACGCAGCCGCTTGACCTTCAGCATCGCGCGCTCGCCGCTTTCGTAGAAGCCGTCGAGCCGCTTGGCGACAACACCGTCGAGCGCTCCGCCCGCACGAGCCAACCAGGCGGCTGCCTCGTCACGATCGCGCGTGAAGGGCGAAAGGCGCAGCCCCTCAGCGTGCCTGACCCGGGCGAAGAAGCTTTCCAGCCTCGCGCGACGTTCGGTCAGCGGCGACTTCACCAGGCTTTCCCCGCCCGGCGCCATTGGCATGTCGAACAGGATGAACATTGCCGGCGTCTCGCGCGCCAGTTTGCGTATGCGGCTTTCGGCGGGATGGAGCCGCATCTGCAGCGCATCGAAGGACAGCGTGTCGCCCTCGGGGATGGCAAGTTCTCCGTCCAGCACGAAATCCTCGCCGGGCAGGTTTTTGACGGTCTCGACCATTTCCGGAAAATAGCGCCCCAGCGGCTTGCCCGACTTGGCGTAGAGTTCGACATCGCCGCCCGCCTTCACGGCCAGGCAGCGAAAGCCGTCCCATTTTGGTTCGAACTGCCAGCCCGGTTCGTCAGGCAGTTGGTCGACCTGCTTGGCCTCCATCGGTTCGATGGACGGTTTGGCAAACGCAGGCGCGGTCTGGCTGTCAGCGTTCTGGCGCATCGTTTCCTCCTTGCTTTCCCGAATACGCTTTAAGTCTGCTTGGTTCCCCGACAGCGTTGGCGGATTAGCGAAGTCACGCCTGCTTTCTATACCAGGCGAAGCGTAGCGAGACCTGGAACCATGCCCTACCAGCGCGGGCAGTGCTCCGGCGGTCCAGAACCGGCTTTGGCGCATTCGGCGGCGATGAAGCGCACCTCTCCCTTCTCCCCTTGTGGGAGAAGGTGCCTGAACGAAGTGAAGGCGGATGAGGGGTGCTGGAAGAAATGAGGCGAAGAAGGTGGAACAGTCACGATGCAGCCAATCACCAACCATCGCACGCCGCCAACACCCCTCATCCGACCTCGCTCCGCTCGGCCACCTTCTCCCACAAGGGGAGAAGGGAGAGGCACCCCTCGCTGCCCGCTAACCCTTGACGCGCCGTCAAGCTTCGCCAACAGTCCCTCGCCGGGGGAGAAACCATGCCGTTCGACGAACAACGCACGCTCGCCTCGCCGACCGGCGCGGCGCTCAATCTCTATACGAAGCAGGCCGCCGGTCCGGCGCGCGGCGTCGTGCATATCAGCCACGGCCTGGCCGAGCATGCCGCGCGCTACGCCCGCTTCGCCGATTTCCTCGGCCAGCGCGGCTTTCATACCTACGCCCACGACCATCGCGGCCACGGCTTCACCACCGCGCCCGACGCGCCGCAGGGCATGTTCGGCAGCCCCGACGGCGGCGCGAAGGTCCTGGCCGACATCGGCGCGGTCCACGACCTCGTCGCCCGCGAGCATCCCGGCCTGCCGCTGATCCTTTTCGGCCATTCGATGGGCGGCATCGTCGCGCTCAATTTCGTGCTGCGCCATTCCGCGCATCTGCACGCCGCCGCGATCTGGAACGCCAACTTCTCCGCCGGCCTGCTCGGCCGGGTGGCGCTGGCGATCCTTGCCTGGGAGCGCTTTCGGCTAGGCTCGGACGTACCGTCCCGCATGCTTCCAAGGATGACCTTCGTCGAATGGGGCAACAAGGTGCCGAACCATCGCACCCTGTTCGACTGGCTGTCACGCGATCCGGAAGAGGTCGACAAATACATCGCCGACCCGCTCTGCGGCTGGGATGCGTCGGTGTCGCTCTGGCAGGATGTCTTCCGCTTCGTCTTCCATGGCGCGGACGACGCGAATTTCTCCGCCGTCCGCAGGGACATGCCCTTCAGCCTGGCCGGCGGCGAAAAAGACCCCGCCAGCGACGGCGGCAAGGCGGTCGAGGCGCTGGCCGCCCGCATGCGCCGGATGGGGTTTTTGAATCTGGTTTCAAAGGTTTACCCCGAAACCCGCCACGAAAGCCTGAACGAGGTGAATCGAAACATCATCATGGCGGATTTTGCGGAGTGGGCTGAGAACCAGCTATCGGTTGAAAAACCCATCAAGATGGGTTACTGATTGGTCACGGTCATTCGTTCAAGCGGATTCAGGATCGTGGTCTTCGTCGACGATCATGAACCGGCGCATGTGCATGTTTACGGCGACGGGGAAGCCAAGATCAATCTGATCGGACCGGATGGCTTGCCCGAGTTGATCTGGGCAGTAGGAATGAAGCGGAGCGAAGTACGTCGATCGATGGCCATCGTTCTGGAAAATCGCGACGCGTTGCTCGCAAGATGGAAAGAGATCCATGGCTGAGTTGACCGACAAGGACATCGACGCCGCAACCGAGCGGGGCAGGCTTGCGGCAGTCGGCGAACCCCGCGCGGCGAGCGCGCGTTACGACCGCCGCCTGGACCGCGTCGTGGTGGAGCTCACCAATGGATGCACGTTTGCTTTTCCGCCGCGTTTGGCCCAAGGCCTGGAGGGGGCGAGCGACGAGGAGCTCTCCCAAGTAGAAGTCCTGGGCGCTGGCTACGGGTTGCATTGGGAAGCGCTGGACGCCGATTTCACCGTTCCCGGGCTGCTGGCCGGCATTTTCGGCACCGGCGCCTACATGGCGCGTAGGGCTGGCCGCGCGACATCGCCGGCTAAGGCGGAAGCAGCCAGGCGCAATGGCTCGAAGGGCGGACGGCCGCGCAAGTCGGTTAGCCGCACGTGACAGCAGCCCACCGGATGCGCTAGGCAGTGGCGACCTCTGTCCGAGCCATATCAAAAATGCCCAATCCCCCGCTCCAAGGCGTCCGCGTCATCGAACTCGCCCGCATTCTTGCCGGACCCTGGGCGGGCCAGCTGCTGGCCGATCTGGGCGCCGACGTCATCAAGGTCGAGAGCCCGGACGGCGGCGACGACACCCGCAAATGGGGACCGCCCTTCGTAAAAGGAAAGGACGGCGAGAACCTGTCGGCTGCCTACTATCACGCCTGCAATCGCGGCAAGCGCTCGATCGCCATCGACTTCTCGACGCCCGAAGGGGCAGAGACGGTCCGCCGGCTGATCGCCACCGCCGATGTCCTTATCGAGAATTTCAAGCTCGGCGGCCTAAAGAAGTACGGCCTCGACTATGAAAGCCTGAGGAAGATCAATCCGAAGCTGGTCTACTGCTCGATCACCGGCTTCGGCCAGGACGGGCCCTATGCGCCGCGCGCGGGCTATGATTTCATCATCCAGGGCATGTCCGGCCTGATGTCGATCACCGGCCCCGCCGGCGGCGAGCCGCAGAAGGTGGGCGTCGCGGTGACCGACATCTTCACCGGCCTCTATTCGGTCATCGCCATCCAGGCAGCGCTTCGCCACGCGGAAGCCACCGGCCAGGGCCAGCATGTCGACATGGCGCTGTTCGACGCGCAGATCTCGGTGCTCGCCAACCAGAACCTGAATTTCCTGGTGTCAGGCACTCCGCCGGTACAGATGGGCAACGCCCATCCCAACATCGCACCCTACGAAGTGCTGCCGGTCAGCGACGGCCACTTCATCCTCGCCGTCGGCAATGACAGCCAGTTCCGCAAATTCTGCGCGGTGGTCGGACTGGAAGAACTGGCCGGCGATCCTGCCTATGCGACCAATGAAGCGCGCGTCGCCAACCGCGCCGCCCTGCGCGAATCGATCGTCGCACGGCTTGCGGATTTCGACCGCGACGAGTTGCTCACCCTGCTAGAGAAAGCCGGCGTTCCCGCGAGCCCGATCAACAATATCGGAGAAATGTTCGCCGACCCGCAGACCATTGCCCGCGGCATGCGGCTCGACCTCGACGACAGCCACGGCAACACGCTGCCCTCGGTGCGCTCGCCCATGGTCCTGTCGGAGACGCCGCTCGTCTATGAACGCCCCTCGCCGCGGCTCGGCGAGCACACGGCCGAAATCCTTGCCGAACTGGAGAGAACCGGATCATGAAAACCGGCGGGAAGCTGATCGTCGAAGCGCTGGAAGCCAATGGCGTCGACCGCATCTATTGCGTGCCCGGCGAATCCTATCTCGCCGTGCTCGACGCGCTGCACGATTCGAACCGCATCCGCACCATCGTCTGCCGGCAGGAGGGGGGCGCGGCGATGATGGCCGATTGCCACGGCCGGCTGACCGGCAAGCCGGGCATATGCTTCGTGACGCGCGGCCCCGGCGCAACCAACGCGTCGGCCGGCATCCACATTGCCATGCAGGATTCGATCCCGCTGATCATGTTCATCGGCCAGGTGGCAAGTCACGCCAGGGAGCGCGAAGCCTTCCAGGAGGTCGACTACCGCGCCTTCTTCGGGCCCATCGCCAAATGGGCGACCGAGATAGACGATGCTGCGCGCATTCCCGAGATCGTCACCCGCGCCTTTTCGGTCGCCACGTCCGGCCGGCCCGGCCCGGTGGTCATCGCCCTGCCTGAGGACATGCTGACCAGTCTTGCCGAAGCACCCGATGCCCGACCATTCACGCCGGTCGAAACCCGTCCGGGCGCGGAAGAAATGGCGCGGCTGGAGGAGCTTCTCGGCAAGGCCGAGCGCCCATTCGTCATTCTGGGCGGCTCGCGCTGGAGCGCCGAGGCGAAGTCGTGGATCGAAAAGGCGGCAGAGGCCTGGGCGCTGCCGGTCGGCTGCTCCTTCCGCCGGCAGATGCTGTTCGACCACCTCCACCCCTGCTATGCCGGCGATGTCGGCATCGGCCCGAACCCGAAGCTCGCCGCCTACATCAAAGAGGCGGACCTGGTGCTGCTGATCGGCGGCCGCTTCGGCGAGATGCCGTCCTCCGATTACACGCTGCTGAAGAGCCCCTATCCCGACCAGACGCTGGTGCATGTGCATCCGGACGCAAGCGAGCTCGGCCGCGTCTACCGGCCGACGCTGGCGATCAACGCTTCGCCCGATGCGTTCGCCGAGGCCTTCGCCGATACGGGACCGAAGGCAGCGCCGGACTGGTCGGTCGAGACCGAGCGGCTGCATGGCTGGTATCTCGACTGGTCGACGCCGCCCGAGACCGGCCCCGGCGCGGTCCAGATGGGCCCGATCATGAGCTACCTGGAATCGGTGCTGCCCGACGACGCGATCATGACCAATGGCGCCGGCAATTACGCCACTTGGGTCCACCGCTTCCACCGCTTCCGCCGCTTCGCCACCCAAGGCGCGCCGACCTCCGGGTCGATGGGCTACGGCACGCCGGCCGCGGTCGCGGCGAAAGCGCTGTTTCCGGAGCGCGAGGTTGTCTGCTTCGCCGGCGACGGCTGCTTCCTGATGAACGGACAGGAATTCGCGACCGCCGTGCAATACGACTTGCCGATCATCGTGATCGTCGTCAACAACGGCATTTACGGCACAATCCGCATGCACCAGGAGCGGGAGTATCCCGGCCGCGTGGTCGCCACCGATCTGAAGAACCCGGATTTCGCAGCTCTCGCCCGCGCCTATGGCGGCCATGGCGAGACGGTGGAGGCCACCGCCGAATTCGCCCCCGCCTTTGAACGCGCGCGGGCGGCCGGAAAGCCTGCGATCATCGAGATCAAGCTGGATCCCGAGGCGATCACCCCGACGCGGACGATGACGGATATTCGGGAAAAGCGGTGACTTGACGCTTCCTGCCCACGAAAAAGGGGCGGTTGCCCGCCCCTTTCCGGTGCCTCGCAAGACAGTGGCTACTGAATCGCCTTGTCGGTGATCGCCGAGGTCCAGGCGCCTGTCGGCTCCTTGGAGATGATCTTCTGGTCCTGCAACGCCTTGGCAGTTCGCTCGTAGGCCGCTTCGATCAGCTTGCCGTCGGCATTGTCGATGAGCTTGGCGACCTCGCCCATCATGCGCTTCTGGTGGTTCTCGTCCTGTCCGCCATTCTCGACGACGATGTCCGCCGCTTCATCAGGGTTTTCGATGGCGTATTTCCAGCCCTTCATCGAAGCGCGCACGAAGCGGACCATCTTGTCCTCGAAGGCCGGATCCTTGAGCTTGTCCTCCATCGCGTAGAGGCCGTCCTCGAGCAGGTCGTTGCCCATAGCCGAATAGTTGAAGACGATCAGGTCTTCCGGCTTGTAGCCGGCGTCGATGAGCTGCCAGTATTCGTTGTAGGTCATAACCGAGATGCAGTCGGCCTGCTTCTGGATCAGCGGCTGCACGTCGAAGCTCTGCTTGAGGACCGTAACGCCGTCCGCCCCGCCTTCGGTCGAAAGGCCGAGCTTGTTCATCCAGGCAAAGAACGGATATTCGTTGCCGAAGAACCAGACGCCGAGCGTCTTGCCCTTGAAGTCGGCTTCGGTCTTCACGGGGCCGTCCTTCGGGCAGACGAGCTGCATGCCCGCCTTCTTGAACGGCTGGGCGATATTGACCAGCGGCACGCCCTTCTCGCGTGCGGCCAGCGCGCCGCCCATCCAGTCGACGATGACGTCGGCGCCGCCACCGGCGATCACCTGCTCGGGAGCGATGTCGGGGCCGCCCGGCTTGATCTCGACCTCGAGGTTCTCCTCCTCGTAGAAGCCCTTGTCCTTGGCCACGTAGTAGCCGGCGAACTGGGCCTGCGTGACCCATTTCAGTTGCAGGGTCACCTCGTCGGCGGCCCATGCCTGGACAGCAGCCAGCGACATCGCGCCGGCAAGCATGGAAACGATCAGTTTTTTCATTTTTTCATTACCCTCTGAAGTTTCGTCTATCCCCCACGGATAGACGGATGCCAAAACGTGGTGGCCCTTTCGATCAGGGCGATCACGCCATAAAAGACCGAACCCGCGAGCGCCGCAACCGCGATTTCGGCCCATGCCATATCGACCCTCAGGAGGCCGATCTCCGTGGAGATGCGGAAGCCCATGCCCACGACCGGCGTGGTGAAGAACTCCGCCACGATGGCGCCGATCAGCGCCAGCGTCGAATTGATCTTAAGCGCGTTGAAGATGAAGGGCGCCGCCGCCGGCAGGCGCAGCTTGAACAGGGTCTGCCAGTAGCTCGACGCATAGGTGCGCATGAGGTCGCGCTCCATATGGCCGGAGGCGGTCAGGCCGGTCACCGTGTTCACCAGCATCGGAAAGAAGGTCATGACCACGACCACGCCGGCCTTGGACGGCCAGTCGGGACCGAACCAGGTGACCATGATCGGCGCGACGCCGATGATCGGCAGCGCCGACATCATGTTGCCGATCGGCAGCAGGCCGCGCCGGAAGAACGCGATGCGGTCGGCTAGGATTGCAACAAGGAAGCCTGCCGAGCCGCCGATGATATAGCCGGTCAGCGCCGATTTGAAGATGGTCTGGTTCACGTCGGCCGCGAGCATCGGCAGCGAGGTGACGATGCGGGCGGCAATCGCGCTTGGCGGCGGCAATATGATCGCGGAAACGCCGGCGCCCCTGACGATAGCCTCCCACAAGATCAGGATCCAGACGCCGAACAGCAGCGGAATGGCCAGCCGCACGAAGGTCCGGCCCTGCGCGGTGACGGGGCGGAGGTGTGAGAGGACGCTTACCGTCCGCCAGGCCAGCAGCCACGTCGCAGCCAGCAGCGCAAAATAAGACAGCCGCGCCGTGCCTTCATTGCCAGCGAGAGCGGAAATCAGCAGCCAAGCCGCGCTGTGCGCCGAGGCGAACAGCAGGAATACCGAGGTCGGCCGGAAGCCGCTTCCCGCTGAAAAGACGATCGCGGCGAGTATCAGCGCGAAGATTTCCACCGTCGTTGCCACGCTCGTTCCCGGTTGGGAATCGAACAGCGGCAGGCCGAATGCCGCGCCGATGCACAGAACGAGCGCCGCAAGCGCCTGCCAGGACAGACCGAGACGGGTCATGCCGGCCGCCCTCCCATGCTCTTTTCCACCTGCCTGCCAGCAAAACCGACCATGCCGACCAGGATCAGCGCCACCACCGATCCGGCGATAAGCGCCGCCCATATGTCGATGGACTGGCTGTGATAGGCGCCGATGAGCAGCTTCGCGCCGATGCCGGCGACCGCGCCGGTCGGCAATTCGGCGACGATCGCGCCGACAAGGCTGGCGGCGATCGCGACCTTCATGGAGGTGAAGAGGAACGGCACCGAGGCCGGAACGCGCAGCTTCCAGAATGTCTGCGACGGGCTGGCATTATAGGTGTGCATCAAATCGAGATGCATGATCTCGGGCGAGCGCAGCCCCTTCACCATGCCGACGGCGACCGGGAAGAAAGACAGATAGGTCGAGATCAGCGCCTTGGTCACGATGGCCGGCGTGTTGAACGGGCCGAGCAGCAGGATGACCATCGGCGCAAGCGCGATGATGGGAATGGTCTGCGAGACGATGATCCACGGCATCAGGCTGCGGTCGAGCGCCGTGACATGCACGATGCCGACCGCGATCAATATGCCAAGCGCCGTGCCGAAGGCGAATCCGAGCAGCGTCGAGGAGAGCGTCACCCAGCCGTGGTAGACCAGGCTGCGGTTGCTGGTGATCTTCCGCATGAACGTGTTTTCGAAGAAATTCTGCGCCACCTGGTGCGGGGCGGGCAGCGTTGGCTTCGGCTGAGACAGCGTCTTGCCGATGAATTCGGCGAAACCCGGCGTCTCGCCCGCGCGGCGGTCGAGATCACGCTGGAACGGCGTGTTCATGAGAATGGCGAAGCCGTACCATACGACGACCAGCACCGCGAGGATTGTGGTGACGGGGACGATCTTGTCGCGCAGGCGGTCCATTATCTATCTGCCACGCCGACAACAGAAAATACAAAGAGTGCGTCCTTCGAGGCTCGCCCTCGAAGATTTTCTGCAATCTCGCCTAAGGCAAAGCGGGCTCGCACCTCAGGATGAGGACTGCTGGCGCCGGCCTCGCCGGAAAGGGCAGCACCAACGCTCCTCATCCTGAGGTGCGAGCGAAGCGAGCCTCGAAAGACGCACCAAGCAATTGAGGGGACGATCAAGTTCTTCACGGGCGCGCGCCTTCAGCAATAACCCGAACGCTAACCTCGCTCGCAGTGCGGGACGAACTGAACGCGTCTTTCACAATGATTCGAAATAGCCACAGACCGTCGGGATCGCCCTGCTCGACTTTGAACTCCACGCGCGCATCGGCCATCAGCATATTCTTTCGTTGGCCGAGCGACATTTCGTCATAACAAGCAGTTTCGGGCACTGCTTGTATGACACCGTCCGGCTGTCGAATTTCGATTGCGCACAATGCCTTGAGACGGCCATTCGCGGGGGTTAGTCCGGATAAGAGAACCAACACAGTTGCCGCTTCCCCGGTTTTAAGTTCCTTCGCGGTGCTGAACTGAGGAATGCTTGACGCGGGCGTGTTCCATTTCTCCAGCCAGTCCGTGTCAGAGGTGATCAGCACAAGAGTGCTAAGCTCTCCGTCTCGTGCGTGCGCTGCTGGCGGAGGCTCGGATTGTTTTGAAGCGGCCGCCGTGCCTCCCACAAGCCCCACGGTCGTGAGAAATAAGCCCACGAATGCCGTTTGCACGGCAAGCATCAGCTTACGCCAAAAGTGCTCCGTGCGCGTGTCAGCAAACCATTCAATCCTCATAGCTGTGCCCTGCCCTCAAGCCGTCGCGAACTCGGGCCGCGATCGCCAGGAATTCCGGCGTTTCGCGGATGTCGAGCGGACGCTCCTTCGGCAGCGTCGATTCGATCACGTCCGTCACCCGCCCCGGCCGCGGCGACATGACGACGATGCGCGTCGACAGATAGACCGCTTCCGGAATGGAGTGGGTGACGAAGCAGATCGTCTTGTTGGTCCGCCGCCAGAGTTCCAGCAATTGCTCGTTCAGATGGTCGCGCACGATCTCGTCGAGCGCGCCGAACGGTTCGTCCATCAGCAGAAGGTCGGCGTCAAACGCCAACGCGCGGGCGATCGAGGCGCGTTGCTGCATGCCGCCGGAAAGCTGCCACGGGTATTTGTTCTCGAAGCCGGTGAGGTTGACCAGTTCGAGGGTCCGCTTCACGCGCTCCTTCTGCGCGGCCCTGGATAGCCCCATGATCTCCAGCGGTAAGGTGACGTTGCGCTCGATGGTGCGCCACGGAAACAGCGCCGCCGCCTGGAACACATAGCCATAGGCCCTGCTCTCGCGCGCCTTTTCCGGCGTCATTCCGTTGATCTCGATCGTGCCGTCGGTCGGCTTTTCGAGGTCGGCGATCACCCTGAGAAACGTCGTCTTGCCGCAGCCTGACGGCCCGATGAAGGAGACGAACTCGCCCTTGCCGATGGTGAGATCGACATCGGAAAGCGCCCGCACCGGCCCGTCGCTGGTTTCGAAGGTGAGCCCGAGCCCACGTGCAGATACGACGGTGGAAGTGCTTTTGGTCATGCAGTTTCAGATAACCTTGAGGTGGGATCCCGCCAAACGGGAACAATCCGATAATGGTGGAAAACCATGCATTTCGTCATGAGGCGCGCCATAGGTGAAGACGACGGGTGAGAGGTCATGGGCACTTCCTGACCTCTTCCCACAGATCACCCTGGTCGTTGAAAATCCGGATCAGCCCCGCATCCGTCGGGTCCTTCGCGATGACATAGGTCCTGGCGCCCACACCCTCGTCGCCCTCAAAATTGCAGATACCTGAGGCCACCTGTTTGCCGTCCTTCGCCGTCAGCACCTGCAGCCATTCGCAGGCGACGACATAGCCCTCGACGCTGTCGGGCTTGAGGACGAGCATCGTGTCGTCCTCGTAATTGCCGTCGCGCGCATATTTGCAGCCAGGCTCGTTGCCCCAGACGCCGTCAATGGCGAGCGTCTGAGCGTGTGCAACCTGCGGCAGGACCGCGGCGGCGAGAAGCCACGCGAAACGAAAGGACAAACAGCGCACCAACTACACGCCGCTCGCCGGAATGCCAGCGCGCTCGACCTGGCGCGGCGCGGTTATTTCCTTCCACTTCGATAGCGCCCGGTTTACCGCCGCATTGGGCTCGCGGACGACGAATTCGCCATGGCCAGGCTTGGCCATTATATCCGCTTCCTGGATCACGAGCTCGCCGCGCGACAGCACGAAACGCGGCATCCCGGTGACCTCGAAGCCCTCGAAAACGTTGTAGTCGATCACCGACTGCTGGTTTTTCGAAGAAATCGTTTTCTTGCGCTTGGGATCCCACACCACGATATCGGCGTCCGCGCCTTCGACGATCGCGCCTTTTTTCGGGTACATATTCAGTATCTTGGCGATGTTGGTGGAAGTGACCGCGACGAATTCGTTCATGGTCAGGCGGCCGGTGTTGACGCCCCTGGTCCACAGTACCGGCATGCGGTCCTCAAGCCCGCCCGTGCCGTTCGGGATCTTTGTGAAATCGCCGACGCCAAAACGCTTCTGCTCGGTGGTGAAGGCGCAATGGTCGGTCGCGACAACCTGCAGCGAACCGGCCTGCAGGCCGGCCCATAGCGAATCCTGATGCAGCCTGTTTCGGAAGGGCGGGCTCATCACGCGGCGCGCGGCGTGGTCCCAGTCCTTGTTCATGTATTCGGTTTCGTCGAGGGTGAGGTGCTGCACCAGCGGTTCGCCGAAAACGCGCATGCCCTTCTGCCTGGCCCTGCGGATCGCCTCGTGCGCCTGCTCGCACGAGACATGCACGACATAGAGCGGCGCGCCCGCCATGTCGGCGATCATGATGGCGCGGTTGGTCGCCTCGCCCTCGACCTCCGGCGGCCGCGAATAGGCATGCGCCTCCGGGCCGTTATTGCCTTGTGCGAGCAGTTTCTGCTGCAACTGCGCGACCACATCGCCGTTTTCGGCATGGACCAGCGGCAGCGCGCCGAGGGCTGCGCAGCGCTGGAACGACGAATACATCTCGTCGTCGTCGACCATCAGTGCGCCCTTGTAGGCCATGAAGTGCTTGAACGAGGTGATGCCCTTGTCGACCACCGTCGCCATCTCGTTGAACACCTGCTCGCCCCACCAGGTGATCGCCATGTGGAAGGAAAAATCCGCGCATGCCTTCGAGGTCTTGTTGTCCCACATTTGCAGCGCTTCCAGCAGCGACTGGCCGGGCGCGGGCAGGCAGAAATCGACCACCATGGTCGTGCCGCCGGCGAGCGCCGCGCGCGTGCCGCTCTCGAAATCGTCGGCCGAATAGGTGCCCATGAACGGCATTTCGAGATGGGTGTGCGGATCAATGCCGCCCGGCATCACATAACAGCCGGTCGCATCATATTCGTGATCGCCGTGCAGGTCCGGCCCGATGCCGATGATCTTGTCGTGCTTGACCAGCACGTCGCCCTTCCAGGTGCGGTCCGCGGTGACGATGGTGCCGTTCTTGATGACTTTGGACATTTGCTTCCCCGCTATTCGTCCGTCAGGCCAAGGGTGATCATAGTGGAACGTGCAAGCTTGCGAAGAGTCTGGTCATCCAACCGTCCGATCACCTGACCGATTCTGGATCGGTTGGCCGACTGCAATTTCTCGACCATGATCTCCGACGGCACGCGAAGCCCGTTCTCTTTGGTTGGCTCAATCGCTACCCGAAAGAAGCTCGGGTCGGATGAAAAGCTGCTGATGGGACAAAGCAGGACCGTTCGCAGGTTTTCGTTGAGGACGTTGGTCTGAACAACGACCGCGGGACGCGGCTTGCCGAGATCACCGGGTAGCGCGACGATAACGACGTCGCCGCGCCTCATATCTGGTCTTCGCCTTCCCACATATCCTTCTGAACTGCGTCGATCCACTCCATGATGTCTTCTTCCTGATCAGCTCTGGCAATTCTCTTTGCTTCGGCATCCGCGCGAGCAAGCACGGCAGGATCGGACATGTCCGGGAGCCAGACCTCTACAGGCCTGTACCCCTGCGCCAGCAGCTCCCTCTTTTCCTCTTCCGTCAGTTCCTTTGGCCGGCCCATGGCGACCTCCTGCTCCCGATGGGAGATTATTATCGGCTCTTAGCGCCCGTCATTCAACAATCACCGCCGTTTCGACCACCGCATGGAAAAGCACGTCGCAGCCGGCCGCGGCCCATTCCGGGAAAATCTCCTCGGCCTCGTTGTGGCTGAGCCCGTCTACGCAGGGACACATGACCATTGCCGTCGGCGCCACCCGGTTGATCCAGCAGGCGTCGTGGCCGGCCCCCGAGACGATGTTGCGGTGGGAATAGCCGAGCCGCTCTGCCGCATCGCGGATCGCCTTGACGCAGCCCTCGTCGAAAGTGACCGGATCGAAATGGCCGACCTGCTCGATCTCGAATATTATGTCGAGCGCCTCGCAGATCGTCGCGATGCCGTCGCGGATGCGAGCGTCCATCTCGTCGAGCACATCCTTGTTGGGCGAACGGATGTCGATGGTGAAGACCGTCCTGCCGGCGATGATGTTGCGCGAATTCGGATAGGCTTCCATGTGGCCGATCGCGCCGACGGCATCGGGCTGGTAGTCCATGGCGATCTCGTGCACGAGCTCCGTCACCCGCGCCATGCCGAGCCCGGCATTGCGACGCTTGGGCATCGGCGTCGAGCCGGTATGGCTCTCCTTGCCCGTCAGCGTCACCTGCAGCCATTTCAGGCCCTGACCGTGCGTGACCACGCCTATATCGATCATCTCGTCCTCGAGGATCGGCCCCTGCTCGATGTGAAGCTCGAAGAACGCCTTCATCTTGCGCGCGCCGACTTCCTCGTCGCCTTTCCATCCGATGCGCTCGAGTTCGTCGCCGAAGCGCTTGCCCTTGGCGTCGACCCGGTCGTAGGCCCAATCCTTGTCGTGCACGCCGGCGAAGACGCCGGAGGCGAGCATGGCAGGCGCGTAGCGCGTGCCTTCCTCGTTCGTCCAGTTGGTGACGACGATCGGATGTTTTGTCTTAATGTTGAGGTCGTTCAGCGTGCGGATGATCTCCAGCCCACCCAGCACGCCGAGCACGCCGTCATACTTGCCGCCGGTCGGCTGGGTGTCGAGATGGCTGCCGACATAGACGGGCAATGCGTCGGGGTCCGTGCCCTCGCGGCGGGCGAACATCGTGCCCATCTGGTCGACAGCCATTTCGAGGCCGGCTTCCTTGCACCACTTCTGGAAGAGATGGCGGCCCTCGCCGTCCTCATCGGTCAGCGTCTGGCGATTGTTGCCCCCGGCGACGCCGGGGCCAATCTTCGCCATCTCCATGATGGAATCCCACAAACGGTCTGAATTGATTCGAAGATTCTCGCCAGGGGCGGCCATTGTCCGTCCTAATTGTTCGTGACTCGGAAGGATTCGAATATGCGCCTGGCAACCTCGCCATCATCGACGCCGTCGGGACCGCCGACCACGATGTTGAAGAGCCTGTTGCCGACCAGATGATAGTGGGTGCGGATGGCGATCTTGTCGTCGTTGCAAACGCGCCGCGTCTGCCGGCCGCTCCCGACCGCCACCGCGAGAGGCTCCTCTTTCAAGGCGCCTTCGCAAAATCCGACATAGTTGTCGATGACGTAGCGAAAGACCTGTTCATCGGTTGCCAAAGGCAGGGCCCGGGCGGCCGGCCTAAAGTCCATGACGGAAACGGCCGCGATGCCATCCCCGACCGGCACGAGATATTGATGAACGGCCAGCACATTGATCAGGTCTTCGTTTTTCTGCCGCGTCTGTGGCGTCCCCGGCAGATCGACGGCAAAGCCAAGCTCCGGCACGCTCAGCACCTCCCAGCGCTCCGCGGCCAGCGACGGGCCGCCGAGGAACATGACGAGCAGCGGCGCCGCCAGGAGGGCGCGGCCGATACTACCTATGGACCGCAGCCGAGACATGGCGCTATTCCACCTCGCGTAGAACGGTTCGCACGTGGTCGATCAGTTCATCGATCTGGCCCTTGGTGATGATCAGCGGCGGCGACAGCGCGATGATGTCGCCGGTGGTGCGGATCAGCGCGCCGCGCTCGAACGCCTTCACGAAGGCAGAGAAGGCGCGCTTGGTCGGGCTGCCGGCGATCGGCGCAAGCTCGATCGCGCCAATCAGGCCGATATTGCGGATGTCGATGACGTTCGGCTCGCCCTTGAGCGAATGCAGCGCCTCTTCCCAGTAGGGGGCGAGTTCGGCGCCGCGGGTGAGCAGGCCCTCTTCCTTGTAGGTGTCGAGCGTGCCGAGTGCGGCCGCGCAGGCGATCGGATTTCCCGAATAGGTGTAGCCGTGGAAGAACTCGATCATGTGCTCGGGGCCGGTCATGAAAGCGTCGTGAATTTCCTTCGTGACGAACACCGCGCCCATCGGGATGACACCGTTGGAGACGCCCTTGGCCGTCGTAATGATATCCGGCGTGACGCCGAAATAATCCGCCGCGAATGGCGTTCCCATGCGGCCGAAGCCGGTGATGACCTCATCGAAGATCAAAAGGATGCCGTGCTTGGTGCAGATTTCTCGCAGCTTCTGCAGATATCCCTTCGGCGGGATCAGGACGCCGGTCGAACCGGCGACCGGCTCGACGATCACGGCGGCGATGGTCGAGGCGTCGTGCAGCGTCACGATGCGTTCGAGTTCGTTGGCGAGTTCCGCGCCATATTCCGGCTCGCCGCGCGTGAAGGCGTTCTTTTCCGGCAGGTGCGTGTGCGGCATGTGATCGACGCCGGTCAGAAGCGTGCCGAACATCTTGCGGTTGGTGACGATGCCGCCGACCGAGATGCCGCCGAAGTTGACGCCGTGATAGCCGCGCTCGCGGCCGATCAGCCGGGTGCGCGAGCCTTCGCCCTTAACGCGCTGGTAGGCCAGCGCCATCTTCAGCGCCGTATCGACCGATTCCGAGCCCGAATTGGTGAAGAACACATGGTCCATGCCGGCCGGCGCGATGTCGACCAGCCGGTTCGCCAGTTCGAACACGATCGGGTGGCCCATCTGGAAGGCCGGCGCATAGTCGAGCTCCGCCGCCTGGCGCTGGATCGCCTCGGTGATCTTCGGCCGGCAGTGGCCGGCATTGACGCACCACAGGCCGGCGGTGCCGTCGAGGATCTTGCGGCCGTCGCTGGCTGTGTAGTGCATGTCCTTGGCCGCGACCATCATGCGCGGCGCCTGCTTGAACTGCCGGTTCGACGTGAACGGCATCCAGAATGCGCTGAGGTCGTTCGGCGCTACATTCGTTCTGTTGGACATGACCAAGCCTTCCCTTGAATCCCCTGGTTTCGATACGGCCAACGCTTGGTCCTGGCTGCGTTTTCGTGCTACGCAAATTTTGACCGATTGGACAAACGTTAGCACCGCCAGATCGGCGGTCAAGGAAATAGTAGCGGAAATGGGCCGGCGAAATCGCGCTCCACAAGGCTGGTTGAACTGGTCCAGCCGATTGGGCCACAGAACCGATTTCGCTGCCATATCGCGGGGAGCGGCATAGGCATGGACACCAAGGCGCCCCGCCCCAGGACCCGCATCCAGACGGAAAAGCGCGAACTTATCCTCGAGGCGGCGCTCGAGGTTTTCTCGGCTCACGGCTTTCGCGGTTCGACCATCGACCAGATCGCCGAGGCGGCCGGAATGTCCAAGCCGAACCTGCTCTATTATTTCCGCCGTAAGGAGGAAATCCACGAGACGCTGATGCAGCGCCTGCTCGACACCTGGCTTGCGCCCCTGAAGGAACTCGACGACATCGGCGACCCGCTGACCGAGCTGCGCAGCTATATCAGGCGCAAGCTCGAAATGGCCCGGGATTTTCCGCGCGAAAGCCGGCTCTTCGCCAACGAAATATTGCAGGGCGCACCGCGCATCAAGCCGATGCTGGAAGGCGAGCTGAAAAGCCTGGTCGATGAGAAGGCCGAGGTGATCAAGGGCTGGATGCGTGCAGGCAAGATCGTCAAGACCGATCCCTGGCACCTGATCTTCTCGATCTGGGCGACAACCCAACATTACGCCGATTTCGACGTGCAGGTGCGCGCCGTACTCGGCCCGAACCGCGGCGGCGACGGCCGCTTCGAGGACGCGGCGCGGTTTCTCGAACAGCTCTTCGTCGACGGATTGAAGCCGAAGGGCTAGTGGAAGCTTCCTATTCTTATATACAACTGCTACTCTTACGATACGCTGATCGATCGGCAGAGGTAAGAATGGTGGCAACCGCGACACTTTCCAGCAAGTTTCAGATTTCAATTCCGAAGGCCGTGCGCGAAGCACATCATTGGCAACCGGGTCAGGAATTCGCGTTCATTCCCAAGGGGAGTGGCGTGTTGCTTGTTCCAGTTCCGAAGCTCGAAGATTTGATGGGGATTGCTCCCAACGCCGATCCTGACGGCTATCGCGATCGAAATGACCGATATTAATGCGGGTCGTGGACACTTCTGCCTGGATCGAGGGCTTTGTACGCGGAGGAGTGAACCAGGCAATTCGAACTGAATTGCCCCAGCGCGAGCACTGCATTGTTCCGACAATTGTGCAACTCGAGATCGCCAAATGGTCCGCACGAAATCTTCCTGATGAGGTCGCGGAAGGAGTGATCGCATATACGACGCAGTGCATGGTCGTTGACCTTGATACATCGATTGCTATTCGTGCTGCCGAGCTTTGTCGCATTCACAAGCTCGCTACCGCTGACGCCATTGTCTATGCCACAGCTCTCGATCAAGGTGCGGACCTGCTGACATGCGACGCACATTTCGAAGGGCTGGAGCATGTCACGTATCTTCCGAAGGCGAAGAGCTGAACGCGCCAGCCCGAAGAACTGACTTCCTGCTGATTTCGACAGCGGAAGCGATCTCCGCTTGTGTTCAACGGCCGTTGCACGCAGCTTTGTGGCGGGCACCAACACCGAAAATGCGACAAGGAGGAACCCGATGGCGAAGCTCGTCGTGCTCTACAAGACGCCGAAGGACACAGCCGCGTTCGACCGCTACTACTCGTCCACTCATATACCGCTAGCCCGGAAAATTCCCGGCCTGCGGAGCTACGACATCAGCGAGGGCGCCGTGGCGGCCCCGGCCGGACCGTCAGGCGTGCACCTCGTGGCTACCCTCACCTTCGCTTCCATGGAAGACCTGCAGAAGGGCCTCGCTTCGCCTGAGGGCCAGACTGCGGCCGGCGATCTTGCCAATTTTGCCGATGGCGGCGCGGATCTGCTCATGTTCGAGACCAGGGACGCCTGACGCCGCGCCGGCGCATCTTCACGGTGCGCCGGCGATAACCACGAGAAACCCGCCGATCAGAGCGACATTGCCGACGACGCCGTTGATCTTTGCCGCCCGTTCCGGACCTTGATGACCCCAGAAATTGTGGAACATCGGCGTGGCGACGAGCAGGAACAGGATGAGGCCGGCTGCCGCGAGAGCGGTCCATATCCCGGCGATCAGCAGCGCGCCGGCCGCGATCTGCAGGGCGATTCCGAGCCACAGCATCAGCCGCGCCTGCGGCACGCCGCGCGCCGACATCAGTTGCGTCAGCAAGGGCGCGTTCAGAACATTGCGAATGCCCGCCAATATGAAGGCGCCGCCAAGCAAAAGGTGGCCGGCGATGACGATTGCTGAAATATCTGCACTCATTGGTCTTGTTCTCTCGATGAAGTGACCTCGGGCGGCACCGCCCGAGCCGTGATCCGGCATTTTAGGCGGCGTTGGCCGCAGGCATCGGATGAATGGCGTGGAAGCTTACGCAGAGCCGGTTCCAGATATTGATCACGCCCGTCGCCACCGTGAGTTTGGTCAATTCCTCTGCCGAGAAATGCTGCAGCGCCTTCTCGTAGAGCTCGTCCGGAACGCCGGCATCGGCGATTTTCGTCACCGCTTCGACCCAGGCGAAGGCGGCCCGTTCGCGATCGGTGAACAGCGGAGACTCCTTCCATGCAGAGACGAGATAGAGCCGCTGCTCGGTCTCGCCGTCGACGCGAGCCTCGCGGCTGTGCATCTCGACGCAGAACGAACAGCCGTTGATCTGCGAAGCGCGCAGCTTGATCAGGTGCAGCAGGCTCTTTTCGAGACCACATTCGTCGACCGCCTTGTTCAGCGCCACAAGGGCTTTCGTCAATTCAGGCGCCTGACCGTAGAAATTCAACCTGGGCTTCATAATCATTCCTTTCACTTCTGCTTGGGAGATTTCTGCGGCCGCTGATGGCGCTCGACGAAAGCGCAGCCGGCGGCGACCGAGCGCGGATCGGCCTCGGTCATGAAATTGTGCACGATTTCGGAAAGGCGCTCGCCGGCGAGCGCCTTGCGGTAGGCCTTTTCGGCTCTGAGCATCGCGGCATTGATGCCGCACGGCTTCACATAGGCGGACCGATCCAGCTTCACCGGGCCGTTCTGGCGGATTTCGCCGCAGCGGAACGCAGGCTCCGGCCCTTCCACCGCCAGCACGATGTCGAGCAGCGATATGCGGTCGGCCGGAAGCGCAAGCCTGTATCCGCCATAAGGCCCCGGCACCGATTCCAGAATGCCTGCCGCCGTCAGCGCATTGAGGTGCTTCAGCAGGTAGCTCGGCGACAGGCCGAATTGCCCGGCCAGCGCGGCGCCCGGTATTGTGCCCTCGCCTTCCACACTGACCAGCGTCGCGGCGCAATGGATCGCCGCTTCCACACCTTCGCTCAGCTTCATCTGGTTGGCCTTCCAATCATGGATGATTGATATCCTGGATATTGTTTATCGTAAATATGCGAATGAAAAGATGCGGGGAAAACCCGCGCCTCTTTGGTGGCCATGGCTGGCGCTATCATCGCAAGCGCACCGGCAGATGCGCCATTGCGCGGATGCCGAGCCGCTTGCGCCAGACAATCCGCTCAGGCGGCGCCGCGATGCGGATAGCGGGGAACCGCGCGAATATGCGCTCGAAGGCGATCGCCGCTTCGGCGCGCGCAAGCTGGAAACCGAGGCAGAAATGCACGCCGGTGCCGAAGGAGAGATGCGGATTCGGGTGGCGCGCGATGTCGAAGCGGTGCGGGTCGTCGAACTTCGCCGGATCGCAGTTCGCCGCCGCCAGGAAGGCGGCGAACATGTCGCCGCGTTTGAATGACCCGCCCTGCCACTCGATATCCCACTTCGCGAAACGCGGCTTGGTCATCTGCACCGGAGAGACCCAGCGGAGGCATTCCTCCACCGTGGTCGCGATCAGCTTCGGGTCCGACACCAGCCGTGCCCGCTGCTCATCATGCGTGAGGAGCGCCCACAGCCCGCCCGCTATCAGGTGCGTCGTCGTTTCCTGCCCTGCCCCGAACAGCAGAAAGACCATCGACACGAGTTCGTCCTCGGTCAGCTTGCCCGCTTCCGTCTCCACCTCGCGCAGCGCCGTGATAAGTCCGTCCGGATGCGCGCCGCCGCCCGGCCGGGAAACGCGGCGAAGATAGCTCACCATGCGCCAAACGCCCGGCGCGGCCCTGAGCACCGCCCATATGTTTGCCGTGTCGGCCAGCCCGCCCAACCAGGACTTGAACCAGCCGTGGTCCTTTTCCGGCAGGCCCAGCATCGCGCAGATCACAGACAGCGGCAGGTCGCGGCAGAACTCCGCCATCAGGTCGACCTCGCTCCTTCCTTCGAATCGGTCGATCAGCCGATCGGCCACATCGGCGATCATCGGCTTCATCGCAGCGATGCCCTTGCGCTGGAACGCCTGGTCGACGAGACCGCGCAGCCGGCGATGCTCGGGGTCATCGTGGCCCAGCATGTTAAGCGCAAGCAACCCGAGCGTTCGCGGGAGAATCCTGAGGATCCGCTCTTGCGTCTTGCTGCCCGCGTTACCGGGATCGCGGACGAAATTGCCGTGGTCCTTCAGCAAGTCCACGCAGGCTTCATGCGTGACGGCAAGCCAGGTGCGCCCGACGATCGGCAGCCGCATCTGCACGACCGGACCCGCCGCCCGCATCCTGTCGAGTTCCGGAAACGGGTTCGCGTGGAACTTCGGCGAGAGAATGTCGAAGTCGCGTGTCTCGTTCATGGCGTGCCTTTCGCGCCGCCTCGCCCGAGACCCCTTTTACACTACTCTGCCGCCACCTTGGCCATCGGGTTGTTGGGATGCTGCGTCCAGTTGGCGTAGACCGGCGAAACCGGCATGCCGGTGCGCTCGTCGATGACGCCTGCCGCCAGCGGCTCCATGGTGATGCAGTTCTCGACCGGACAGACATTGACGCAGAGATTGCAGCCGACGCACTCAGCCTCGATCACCTCGAAATGCCTGATGCCGTCGACCATGGAGGTGATGGCCTGGTGCGAGGTGTCCTCGCAGGCGATGTGGCAGCGGCCGCATTTGATGCAGAGATCCTGGTTGATCTGCGCCTTGGCGACGTAGTTGAGGTTGAGATACTGCCAGTCGGTGACATTCGGCGTTGCCCGCCCGACGATGGCGTCGAGATCGGTGTGGCCCTTCTCGTCCATCCAGTTGTTCAGGCCGTCGATCATCTCCTGGACGATCTTGAACCCGTAGGTCATGGCCGCCGTGCAGACCTGCACATTGCCGGCGCCGAGCGCCATGAATTCCGCGGCATCGCGCCAAGTGGTGATGCCGCCAATGCCGGAAATCGGAAGGCCGTGCGTTTCCGGATCGCGGGCGATCTCGGCCACCATGTTGAGCGCGATCGGCTTGACCGCCGGGCCGCAATAGCCGCCATGCGAGCCCTTGCCGTCGATCGACGGCTCGGGCGAGAAATTGTCGAGGTCGACCGCGGTGATCGAATTGATGGTGTTGATCAGCGACACCGCGTCGGTGCCGCCGGCAAGGGCGGCCCGCGCCGGCTTGCGCACATCGGTGATATTGGGCGTCAGCTTGGTGATGACCGGCATGCGGGTGTTGGCCTTGCACCAGCGAACCACCATTTCGATGTATTCCGGCACCTGGCCGACCGCCGCGCCCATGCCGCGCTCCGACATGCCGTGCGGGCAGCCGAAATTGAGCTCGATGCCGTCGGCTTCGGTTTCCTCGACAAGCGGCAGGATCGCCTTCCAGCTTTCCTCGACGCAGGGTACCATCAGCGAGACGATGATAGCGCGGTCAGGCCAATCCTTCTTGACCTGCTTGATCTCTCGCAGATTCACGAAGAGGTCGCGGTCGGTGATGAGCTCGATGTTGTTCAGGCCGAGCAGCCGCCGGTCCGCGCCCCAGATCGCGCCATAGCGCGGCCCGTTCACGTTGACGACGGGCGGCCCCTCCTCGCCGAGCGTCTTCCACACCACGCCGCCCCAGCCCGCCTTGAAGGCGCGGATGACGTTGTAGGCCTTGTCGGTCGGCGGCGCGGAGGCCAGCCAGAACGGGTTCGGCGATTTGATACCGACGAAATTGTTGCGGATGTCAGCCATGGGTTTTCTCCTCAGGCCCGGCGAGATCTGGGAAGAGCGGCGGCAAATCGGCAATACGCCGCCATCCTTCGTCGCGCTGCACGGGTTCGACTTTCAGGTCATCGAAATAGGCGTCAAGAACCGCGGCGCGTTCCTCGGCCAGCGGCGGGCGGCAATAGTCTTCCTCTTCCCAAACCGCGCCGCCCTCCGGAGTTCTGCGCGCGTCGCGCAGCGAATCCGTCAAGACATTGCCGAACGGCCGCAACGGCCGGAACTCGTCCGCGACGAGGCGATCATGCAATTCCGGCATCAGGTCCCGGCGCGGCGTGGCTGAAACGAGATAGAAACTCATTTCGTAACGTTCCTACTCCGCGGCAGCTACAGGTGCTTCGGCCATCATCATCAGCGCGCGATGGATGCTCTCGGCCGCATCGCGGCCCTGCGCGACCGCCGAAACGGTCAGATCCTCGCCGACACCGACGCAATCTCCGCCCGCCCAGACTTTCGGCAGCGAAGTGCGGCCTTCCGCGTCGACGACGATCTTGCCGGCCTCCAGGCGGACCGTGGAGCCGGTGCTGTTCAGGCTCGACAGGTCGAAGGTCTGGCCGATCGCCTTGAAAATCTGGTCCGCCTCGATGTGAATGGTCTCGCCGGTGCCGACCAGCTTGCCGTCGACGATCTCGGTGTATTCGAGTTCGATGCCGGCGGCCTTGCCGTACTGCACCACGACGCGTTTCGGCTGGAGCCA
>NZ_AHAM01000139.1 GCF_000236565.1 Mesorhizobium alhagi CCNWXJ12-2
AACCACATATCGGCGTCCCTGCATCGCAATCGTGCCTCACAAGATGAGCAAATCTGGTGGAATCCCCTTATACGGCATGGCCTGCGGACAAGAAGAATTTCATAACGCATGAGGGTCCGGCACGGCCCGGCTTGTCAACCGGCCAGAAGCGGAAACTCCGTATTCTTAAGCCGAAGTTCGGCGCTCGGGTCGACCGGCGTGCTGCAGACCGGGTAGCATTCAGCCTCACTTCGCAAAATGCCATTCGATGAGCGGCTTCATGTGCGGCATCAGCCCGCCGGGCAGGTCATCGGCGCAGCGTATGATCACCGGCCCGCTGATCTCCGGATCCATCTCGCCGGCCACGAACGCCTCGATGCGCCGGGCGATCTCGTCGGCATTTTCTTCCAGAAAATAGCGGCGGAAGAGCACGGTGCCACGCTCGGTCGACAGCGCATAATAGCGCTCGCCGCGCGGAACAGACGAGATGTCCAGGCCGGTTTCCTCGGCCACCTCGCGGATCATGTTGAAATCGACATCGGCCGCGCCGTCGGCGAAATCCACCGGCTCGAAGGATCCGGCAGCGAAATAGACGCGGCCGGCATTGACGGTGTTGGTCGCCATCCGGATGGCGACCAGCGCATTGTCGCGCGAGACCAGCATGGCGTGCGCAAACACATGTCCCGCCGCGGTGTTGGTGCGTTCGCGCCGCCAATGCATGAAAGTCGCGTAGCGAACGGCATGACAGCGGCCCTCGAAGCGCCCACCATCATAGGCGAGGCGCGACAGAAGCACGACAGTGCCGTCGAACAAGGACGGGTTGGCCTGCGTCTCCACGCGCCAATTCTCCTCGATCGCCGCCGCATTGGCCACCTCGAAGGGATGCGGCTCGGGATCGAGCCTGACGTCGACCACTTCGACCGGAACGATAAGATTGCTCGGAATATCGAAAGTCACTGGCCCGCTCCGCTCAGGCGATGTTCAGGGTCACGACGACCGGGCAATGGTCGGACGCCTTTGGCCGGTCCCAGCCGGTGCGTGGGTAGCGGCCGGTCTCCTGGCCGGGCGGGAAGATGGTCCGGTAAGGCTGGCCGCCGCGAATGATTTCAGGAATTGCGCGGGAATTGCGCCGCGCCAGCGCCGGCGACAGCAGGATGTAGTCGAGCTGGCAGAGATGCCGCTCCTCGGGTCCGCGCGTGTGATAAAGCGTCCAGCGGTCCAGTTCAGGCCGCCTTTCGACGACATTCTCGGCAAAGCCGTCGGCCACGAGCACGTCCACGCTCGTTTCCACGGTCTCGTCGACGACCTCGAATTCATAGCCGCCGCCATGGTCGCTCCCGCCGATCACCACGCGCTGGCGGTAATCATTGAGATCGCCGCAAATGGCCCAGTGGCGATTGCCGGTATGATCCTTGCCGAAGCGCTTTTCGATGATCCGCCGTACCGCCGTGGCTTCGGCCACGCGGATCGGCATCGATGAATCGCGGCCGGGAACGCCGTTGCGCGCCGAACCCATCGATTTGAAATGCACGGAATAGATCGTCAGCGGCCTTCCGCCGACCTTGACGTCGATCTCCAGGCAGTCGCGCCGGAATATTCTTTCGTGGGCTTCGTTGCCGAGTTCCGAAAGTTGCGGATTGTGCAGGCCGAGTTCCTCGAAGGTGATGTGGGCATGGCTGGTCATGCGCACGAACTCGATCGGCTGGCCGTCCTCGGTTTCCTCGCGCATCATCACCGCCACGTCGATGCCGCGCGAATCATTGCCGGTGCTGGTGTATTTGTGGCGGTAGCCATGCCCGACCATCTTGAACAGATAGCCGTATTCGAAGGCCTTCAGCGCTTCGATATTGTCGACCTCCTGCAGGCACAGAATGTCGGCGCGGGTTTCGGCGATCGCCAGCGCCGTCAGCTGGCGCATATCGTCGGCATGCGCGATAGCGCGGCCCTGTTCGAGCAGCCGGTATTCGGCCTCGTCCTTGATATGGAACAGAGACAGCGTCCGGTCCTGATGCAACTGGTTGCGGAAGCCCGAATAATCGAACCTGTTCATCAGGTTCTCGACGTTGAAGGTGGCGAGGCGCAGCGACATGGCGCGAGCTTTGCCCGCTTGGCGGGACAATGACAAGGGCTGTGGCGGCTGACAGCGTGGCCGGAACCGATCCGTTCATCCCCCGTTCATCCGTCGAACGGCAATGTGCCATCACTCCTTCGAACAATGGGCTGGGGCCGACCGTTTTTGTTTCTGGAGACAGACAATGACACCGAAACTTTCGTCCTTGCTTCGCTCGGGCCTGATCGCGCTCGGCCTCGCAGCAGGCATTTCAGCACCGGCCTTCGCGGTTCCGATCGTCGCCGGGCTCAATCCGGCGGTTCAGCCATCGCCGCAGGCTGACGCGGGAATAACACTGATTCAGGATGGCGGCCGGTACTGGCGGCGACACCGGGGTGACGGCGATCGCTGGCGTTCCCGGCGCCACTGGCGGGACGGCGACCGCTGGCGCGACCGCCGCCATTTCCGGCGGAACTGGCGGCGCTACGATCGGGGGCCGAGCATCCACCTCGACTTCTCGATTCCGGCGTACCGCTACGCGCCGCGCTACTATGCTCCGAGGTACTATGCGCCGCGCCGGGTATATCGCGGCGGTGGGAGCGCCCACGTGCAATGGTGCTACAGCCGCTACCGGTCCTACAGGGCCTACGACAATACTTTCCAGCCCTATAACGGCCCGCGCCGGCAGTGCTGGTCGCCCTATAGCTGAGACGCCCTGACGTCCGGCAAATCAAACGGCGCCTTCGCAGGCGCCGTCTTGGTTCCTATTCGAATTTCACGCCAACCGCATTCATCGACCGCCAGCGCACCCGCGCCGTCCGCAGCGTTTCCTCGCCGGAGATCAGCACCTCGAACTGCGCTGGAAGCGAAAATGTCTCGGCAAGGGACAGCAGCGCGCCCTCTGCCGACTGGTTGCGAACGACGCATTCAAAAGCGCTGAAGCCTCTGTTGAAGGTCAGTGTCGCGCCCTTCAGCACGCGGCGGCGCAGCGCCGCCCTGCGCTCGGAGAAGACCCTCCCGTCGACGCCAATGGATTTCTCGGTGATCGGGTTCATCGCACACCTCCTCGGTTAATAGGATGGGCGATGCGAATTGCGTGCCAGCCGGACCGTCCTGGAATGATACAGGCAGTCGTTAGGCAGACGTGCAGTCCTGCCTAACGACCCTGCGCCGCTTGGGCCAAGTCTCCGCACAAGCCCATCGGGATGCGCGGAGACCGGAATGCCGATCGTCAGTTCTTGGCCTTGTCGACCAGCTTGTTCTTGGAGATCCACGGCATCATGGCGCGCAGCTTCTCGCCGACTTCCTCGATCTGGTGGCTGTCGTTCATGCGGCGGATACCCTTGAAGCGGGCGGCGCCCGAACGGTATTCCTGCATCCACTCCGAGGTGAACTTGCCGGTCTGGATGTCGTTCAGCACGCGCTTCATCTCGGCCTTGGTCTCGGCGGTGATGATGCGCGGCCCAGAGACGTACTCGCCCCATTCGGCGGTGTTGGAGATCGAGTAGTTCATGTTGGCGATGCCGCCTTCGTAGATCAGGTCGACGATCAGCTTCACCTCGTGCAGGCACTCGAAATAGGCCATTTCCGGCGCATAGCCCGCTTCCACCAGCGTCTCGAACCCAGCGCGGATCAGTTCGACGAGACCGCCGCACAAAACCACCTGCTCGCCGAAAAGATCGGTCTCACACTCTTCCTTGAAGTTGGTCTCGATGATGCCGGAACGGCCGCCGCCGACGCCGCAGGCGTAGCTGAGGCCGAGTTCCAGCGCATTGCCCGAAGCGTCCTGATGAACGGCGACCAGACACGGCACGCCGCCGCCTTTCTGGTATTCGCCGCGCACGGTGTGACCGGGGCCCTTCGGCGCAACCATCAGAACGTCGACCGTCTTCTTCGGCTCGATCAGGCCGAAATGCACGTTGAGGCCATGCGCAAACGCAATCGCCGCGCCGTCGCGGATGTTGGGGGCGATCTCGTCACGATAGATGTCGGCCTGCAGCTCGTCGGGCGTCGCCATCATCATCAGGTCGGCCCACTTCGCGGCTTCCGCCACGCTCATCACCTTCAGGCCGTCGGCCTCGACCTTCTTGGCGGTTGCCGAGCCTGCCTTCAGGCCGACCGCAAGCTCCTTGGCGCCGGAATCCTTGAGGTTGAGCGCATGCGCCCTGCCCTGGCTGCCATAGCCGATGATGGCGACCTTCTTGCCCTTGATCAGATTGAGATCGGCGTCACGATCGTAATAAACGCGCATGTTGTTTCCTTCCTTTGAGTTTGGTTGAAGTCGAATGGTGCGTCCTTCGAGGCTCGCTGCGCTCGCACCTCAGGATGAGGGCGGCTTGCGCCTGCGTCCCTCATCGCGATTGTCGTTTGCCCCATAAAGCGCGAGAAACTGCCGCGTCGCCAGCGCCGCGTCGCGGCCGATCTGCGCCTCGGTCAATTTCAGACCGTCGCCGAGCAGCAGCCGGATCTGCACGTCGCGCGCGACCAGCCCGAAAAAGCTCCGGAAAGCCGTTTCGGCGTCGTCGAATGCGAGCAGACCCTTGTCGCGCGCGGCTTCCAGCACCGGTTTCAGCCGCCGCGCCAGCGCCATGCGGCCATTTTCGAGCACGATTGCGCCGAGCCCGTGGCCATCCGATCCGGCGCGGGCGATCGCCACCCGGTTGAGCGCAATCGAGGTTTCCGACGAGATCACGCTCAGCCAGTCGGAGGCGAAACCTTCCAGGCTCGCCGTCAGCGACGGCAGGTCGATGCGGGCGCGATCGATTGGCGCGACGCGCACCTTCGACGCCTGCCACTGCACCGTCGCAGTGAGCAGCCCGTCGCGGTCGCCGAACCATTTGTAGAGCGTTTCCTTGGAACAGCTGGCACGGCGCGCGACGGCCGTCATGGTCAGCCGGTCGCCTTCCTCGACGAGAAGGCGCAGAGCCGCGTTCAGAACGTCTTTCTGACGCTCGGTCAGTTCCTCGCCGCCATCAATTTCAAGGCTTGCCTGCATGTCCTGCCCTGCGTTCGGCAGACGATAAGTATGCCGTACCGTACGTTACGGTTCGGCTCTATGCAGCATATTTCCCCGCAACGCAAGCGCCGTTGCGACGGTCAGCGCGGTGCCGGCTCGAAAAGCTCGATGGCGTTGCCCGACGGATCGTCGAGCAGGATCTGCTTGCCGCCATTGCCCTGGATGATGTCGCTGCGGAAACGGCATCCCTTCGCCCGCAAATCCGCGACCATCGCTTCCAGATCGGCGCATTCGACCTGGAAACGGTTCCAGCCGCCCGGCGCAGGCGCTGCACCCTCCGGCATCGCCTGACCCGCACCTCCGGCTCCCGGCCGGTTCAGAAGCAGTCTGAGATCACCGTGCGAAAGCGCGGCAAAGCCGGGGGCGGGATGAAAATTAACCGTGAAGCCAAGCATGTCGCGATAAAATCCGATCGCCTGCTCGACATCGTTCACGATATAGCGGACCGCAACAGCCATGGCCTCCTCCGTGTTTGCGCTCAGAGAAAATATAGTCTGCCGGCCCCCAATGACTACCAGCCGCAGGCCTTCAGGAATCGTCGTACCGTCTCCGCCATCCCGTACTCCAGCGCATCCGCCGTCAGACCGTGGCCGATCGACACTTCGGCCAGTTGCGGAATACACTTGGCGAGCGCCGGCAGATTGCTGACCACGAGATCGTGCCCGGCATTGACGTCGAGCCCGACGGCAAAAGCAGCATCCGCAGCTTTGCCCAATCTTTCCAATTCCTTGCGGGCCTTTTCTGAATCCGCATGGCAACTGCCATAGGGGCCGGTGTAGAGTTCGATGCGGTCGGCTCCCATGTCACGCGCAACGTCAAAGCCGACCGGGTCGGGATTCGCGAACAGCGATACCCGGAAGCCGCCCTTCTTCAATCTTTTGACTATGGGCGCCAAGAAGGCGGCGTTCGCAGCAAAATCCCAGCCGTGGTCGGACGTCGCCTGCGCCGGGTCGTCCGGCACCAGCGTCACCTGCTCCGGCTGGTTTTTTTCCACCAGGTCCAGGAACTCTTCCGCGGGGTAGCCTTCAATGTTGAACTCCGCCTGCGGGAACTCGTCGTCGATCAGCGCGCGCAGTTCCGGCAGATCGGAATAGCGCGTGTGGCGCTGGTCGGGCCGCGGGTGCACCGTCAGCCCATGCGCGCCCGCGGCGAGCGCGATGCGCCCCAGCCCGCTGACGCTCGGCCAAGGCAGGTCGCGCCGGTTGCGCAGCATGGCGATGGCATTCAGATTTACGGAAAGTTTTGCGGACATGGGGCGTCTCGAAATTGTTGCAACGTCTCTATAGCCGCTCCGGCTGGAACTGACACGGCCATTCATGTGTTCCAGGAAAGAGACTTCCCCTCGAAAGGACGCCGCATGCATCCGCTCGACCCCGTGCCGGCCATTCGCCGCATCGACACCAACCGCGAGGATTTGTGTGCGCTGGACATCGTCGGCCATTTCACTGCGGCCGATCTGGAAAACGCCTACGGCCTGCTCGAGGGGGCATACGCCGTGCACGACAAGATCGACGTTCTCGTCCGCATCTCCCGCTATGACGGCTTCGATTGGAGTTCCGCCTTCACCGATACGACGATCCGCGGCAAGACCCGCGCGCTACGCCATATTCGCAAATATGCCGTGGTCGGCGGGCCGGCATGGTTGCGCACCGTCATCGGCATATTCGGCCCGCTCACCTCCATCGAAACCCGCTATTTCGACGCCGACGAGGAAGTGGCGGCATGGGAGTGGCTTGATGCGAGGCCCGTCGAGTAAGGCATTATCAGCGAACGATCGTCAGCGTCTGCGCCGCCCTGGTGATCGCCGTATAGAGCCAGCGCTGGCGGGTGTCCTTGAACGCGTAGCTTTCGTCGAACAGCACGATATCGTTCCATTGCGAGCCCTGCGCCTTGTGCACGGTCAGCGCATAGCCGTAGTCGAAATCGTCGAAGCGCTTCTTCTGGGTCCACGGAATGTCCGCGTCCGGATCCTCGAAAGCCGCCTTGAGCAGCTTGATCTTGGCGACGCCGCGATCGGGATCGTCCTCCTCCGGCGAAACCAAAAGGTTGATGCCCGGCTTCACCGTCTCACGCGACGAGGTCATCACCTTCCACAGCGAGCCGTTGAGCAGGCCTTTCGCCGGATCGTTGCGCAGGCAGACCAGCTTGTCGCCGGCCTGCGGGTAGCTCGCCGTGAATCCCTTCAGTTCGCGAAGCCGGTGGTTGTAGCGCTTCCGCGTGCGGTTAGTGCCGACCAGCACCTGGTCAGCTGCGAGCACCAGTTCCTGCGTCACCTCTTCCTTGCCGATCACTTTCGCCGTGCCGTAGTCGCCGCGCATGAATTCACGGCCCTCGCGCACGTCGAGCGCCAGCCGGATGATCGGGTTGTCGCGCGCCTGCCGGTGGATTTCGGTCAGGAGAATGTCGGGCTCATGCTCGGTGAAGAAACCGCCGCCCGAAATCGGCGGCAATTGCGCCGGGTCCCCAAGCACCAGAACCGGCGTGCCGAACGACAGCAGGTCGCGGCCGAGCTGTTCGTCGACCATCGAGCATTCGTCGATGATCACCAGCGCCGCCTTGGAAATCGGGCTCTGCCGGTTGAGCGCAAATGTCGGCGACATCGAGGTCTTGCCGGTCGTCTCGTCCGCGACCGCCTCCTCGCCGCGCGGCCGGTAGATCAGCGAGTGGATGGTGCGGGCGTTGACCGCGCCCTTGGAGCGCAGCACCTGTGCCGCCTTGCCGGTGAAGGCCGCGAACTGCACCTGCCCGTCGACATGCTCGGCGAAATAGCGCGCCAGCGTCGTCTTGCCGGTGCCGGCATAGCCGAACAGCCGGAAGACCTGCGGCCTGCCCGACCTCAGCCATCGCGCCACCGCCTTCAGCGCGTCATCCTGCTGGGGTGAAAATTCCATCCGGTTGACTGACAGGATTCGGCGGCGAAGGGCAAGTGATTTGGCCCTTCGGGGGACTTGCGGCTTCAGGCGGCGCATATTTTCGAACGCAACTGGCGGGCGAACCGGAATGCCGGAAAAACCAAAAGTTGACATCTGCGATTAAGAAGATTACATATACTCAATCGATATTTGCTTGTCTGAATTTTGTTTATCTGCGCGCCCGGCGCGCCCTTGGCGAACCTCTCCCTTCAAACATCGAGACAAACGGCCGTTTGCATTCGCACGGCGGTAAACTAATATTTCTATGGAAAGGGTTCATCATGAGCACCGGCACAGTTAAATGGTTCAACGCAACAAAAGGCTTCGGCTTTATTCAGCCTGACGATGGCGGCCAGGACGTATTCGTCCACATCTCGGCTGTCGAGCGCGCTGGAATGCGCGATATCGCGGAAGGCCAGAAGCTCGGCTACGAGATGGTGCGCGACGCCAAGTCAGGCAAAATGTCGGCCGACCAGCTTACAGCTGCATAAATCGGCATTCGCCTCACCGATGACCACGGATGTACTGGCATCGTCGAGAGGTGAATGGCGCAGGAAGGCCGGGCATTTTGCCTGGCCTTTTTCTTTTTGACAGATGGATATCAACGTGACCGCGAATTCGAAGAAATCCCGCGACCAGGCCGAAACGTTCTTCAGCAAGACGCAGACGCAGTCCATGGCGCTGAACCGGATCATTTCGGAGCACGACGCCGTCAGCCAGGCGCGCGAAGCAAAAACCGCGCGCCTGAGAGAACTTCGCCTGGAGAAGGAAGCTGACGAGCTTCGCGCCGCCCCCGCCCCCAAATCCAAGAGCAAGCGCTAATGGCGAGGCGCGCGGTTCTGGTGTCGATGGCCGCGGATTCCACCATAGCCGATGTCGCGCAGACGCTCGACAATCCGGTGGAATATGTCCGGCGCATTCTCGAGAAGCTCGAGCGCTGCCGGCGCGCCCATGGCGACGCCCAGGTGCGGATCGGCGTGCGCGGCCGGGTCGAATGCCCGAATTACCTGATCGAATATGCGCTTCTCGATCCCAAGACCAAACAGACTTCGGTCCATCCGGACGCGGCCTATAGCGGCAGCACGCATCGCGAACTCGCTCCCAGGCATATCGAGGAGGCTAGAAACTGGTCCCCCGAGGAAATGAACATTACGGCCGTTTCAGCGCTGATCGGCCGCCTCCGCAACCCGCGCGACTGATCGTCAGGATAGGCCATGGCCATAAAGTTTGCCGCCAAGGGATCTGCTACTGTGCCCTCATCCCCGGCCAAGTCCACAAGACCGGTGGCCGGTGTGGAATCGCCCGGAAGCGAAGGCTCGGCCGGTGCTACAGGCGAAACGCCAGTTCCCTCGACGACCGATGCAGACCTGTTCAACGCCCAGCCCGCGCCGTCGCGCAAACGGCGCAGGAAATAGCACCTTGCAGGCCCCGCGACCTGAGCCGGATTTCTTTCCCGGCGACCGGCAGCGCACGCGCTTGACCCCCGAGCCGCTCGTGAGCGACAGCTTCGACTGCAACGCCTGCGGCGCGTGCTGCTCCCACTCGTCGGCATGGCCGAGGTTTTCCACCGAAGCCGATTCCCAACTCGACCGCATTCCTGCCGAGCATGTGTCCCGCGACGAAAGCGGCATGCGCTGCGATGGCGCGCGCTGCTCGGCGCTTGTCGGCAAGGTCGGCAAATCGACGTCCTGCTTGATCTATGACATTCGCCCGGACGTCTGCCGCGCCTGCGTGCCGGGCGGCGGCGACTGCCTCGTCGCGCGGCGGGGCCGAGGGCTGCCGGTACCCGACGCAGCAGCAATGCTGGCTTGACGATCAATTCGCAGGCCGGGCGGAAGAGCCCGCGTCAGGAACACCGCCCCGGATCGTTCTCCAGCAGGATCGGCTTGCCATGCGGCGTCGCATGCGCAGCGCGATGCCAGGCGGCGGCAAGCGCATCGATTTCATTTCCGCCGGCAACGCCTTTTACGGCAAGCAGTTTTTCCAATGCCTCTAGCCAGCATGCGTAGTAATCGCTGCCGTCTACCGCCGCGCCCGGCTTCTTCACTTCGGCCGAAAGCGCGTCCGCCCATTCGCTCCACGAAAACAGCCCGCGCTCGTGGAGCGCGACCACCATGGCGAAGGCTTCAGCCTGCCAGGGTTCGGTAAAAACCGGGCTGTCCTTCGGAAGCGCGCCATTGGCGGGTTCGCCGGTTGTCTTCGACGGCCCGGAGCCGGCGTCACGCCGGCTCAAGATAGCTCTCCCACGCGTCGATCGAGACCGTCAGCGTCGGGTCGGCGCCCTCGCCCCAGATCTCCGCGGCGGAAAACACGACCGCATAGACCCACTGCGGGTTCTCGCCCTTTCCGTGGGCATTCGTGTCGGGAAAGACAAAACCGTCGCGCACCGCCTCGACCACGCCATTCCTGTCACGCGCATATCGCGGCAGCCTCGTGTGGCCGGTCGGGTGAAAATTCTTCGTCCGCACCCGGTCGCCCACCTTGAACCGGGCAGGTGCGTCGACCGGCCGATCGCACGGCCCGCCCTTCGCCAGCACAGCGGGGACGTTCTCCGCTTTCAGCACGCGCTTGGGCTGCGGCGCGCTGTCGACCGCCCTGCCCTCGGCGAGATCGCGAGCGCTGACGAAACCATGGCGCTTGAGCAGCGTCTCCAGCGCCTTGATCCAGATCTCGTAATAGCTCGACGAACAATAATCGGCCGGATGCAAGCATTCGCGCGCGTGGCGGCTCTCGTCGATTGTCCACTGGCCCATCGCACCGGCCGTCAGCGTCACGCCAAGCGCCCGCTTTTCCCATTCAGCGTGGAAATACGGCTCGTCTTTCTCGGGCGCCACCGGCCCGAAACCCATCTGCCCGCCGAGATCGTGCGGCCCGTTCATGCGGCTTGTGGCTCCAGCGCCAGACCGGTGCCGATCATCGAATCGCGCGTCACCAGTTCGGCCAATCTTTCCTCGCTCCAGCCTTCCGTCCCCTTCGGCCGCAACGGCACCACGAGGTAGCGGAGTTCGGCGGTCGAATCCCAGACGCGGATCTTTGTCTCCGCCGGCAGGCTCACCCCGAATTCGGAAAGCACGCCGCGCGGGTCGATCACCGCCTTCGAGCGATAAGGCGGTGACTTGTACCAGACGGGCGGCAGGCCGAGCACCGACCAGGGATAGCAGGAGCACAGCGTGCAGACGACGAGATTGTGCGTGTCGGGAGTGTTGAACACCGACTGCATGTGCTCGCCCTGCCGGCCGGTGAAGCCGAGCGAGGCGATGGCGGCGGTCGCATCCTTCTTCAGCCACTCGGCGTAAGCCGGATCACTCCAGGCCTTGGCTACGACCTTGGCGCCATTGCGCGGGCCGACCTTGGTCTCGTAGGTCTCGACGATCGCGTCGATCGCCGCCGGGTCGATCAGCCCCTTCTGGGTCAGGATCGTCTCCAGCGCCTTGACCCGGGCGGCCATGGGGTCGAGTTCGTTGTCGTGATGGTGGTCGTGATCATGGGGCATACGGCGGAATCTAGGCCGCGCCGCCGAAGCGCGCAAGCAGGCAGGCCTCACAGAAGCATCGGCCACAGCGTTGCGGCAAGGAGCACGCCCATGGCGATGTTGAACCATTTCAGCCGTGCCGAGTCGGCCAGAAAGCCGCGCAGCGCCGTGCCGAAGCCGGCCCAGACCGACACCGACGGCAGATTGACCACGGCGAACGCGACGGTGATCAGCAGCATGGAAAGAAACGGCGCCTGCGGGTTTGTGTAGATGGCGATCGCCGTCACCGCCATTATCCAGGCCTTGGGATTGACCCACTGGAAGGCGGCGGCTTGCAGGAAGGTCATCGGCACGGCCTTCGCCTCGCCCTTCGCCGCCATCGATCGCGACATGGCGGTCTTCCAGGCGAGATGGAGCATATGCGCCGCCGGCGATTTTCAGCGCAAGATCGAGCGCCGGATAGGCATTCAGCACCGCGCCCAAGCCCAAACCGACCCCGAAAAGCAGCGTGGCGAAGCCGGCGGCGATGCCGAACATATGCGGCACCGTGCGCCAGAACCCGAAATTCACGCCCGACGCCAGTAGCATGAAATTGTTCGGCCCCGGCGTCACCGAAGTGACGAAGGCGAAGACCAGCAGGGCGAGAAAAGCTTCGGGAGACATGAATCTATTCATTCATAGGTCAGCAATATTGACCTATTAATGGCTGATTTCCTTCGTAGACGCAGCGGCCATGGCGATCAGGCGCTTATGCCAAGAATCGAAGCGACAATCGCCCGGATATCGGCAAGAACCTCGTCCGGTGCGTGTTCGATGAAGCGGACGCCTCGTCCCTTGCGGTGGAAGTTTCGTATCTGGTCGCAAAGGACTGCTCCGCTGGTCTGCATACCGTCAGGCAACAAAACTTTGGTGGGCCAGGGATTCATGTTGCGCGTTATCGGACAGACGATTGATCGCTCATCCAGTTCGTGAAAACCGGAACTGGTGAGAACGATTGCGGGCCGACGGCCGCCCTGCTCGGTTCCGGGAACCGGATCGAAGTCGGCCCAGACAATGTCACCCGCGTTTAAGGATGTCATCGAGCATTATTTCGCCTCGGGAATACTCATCATCGATAGCCTCCTCGGGGATAGGAACCCACTCGACAGTCTCGGGAGCATTCTCCGGCCCGAGCCGCTTCATCTCCGAAATGATCCACTCCAGTGTGAACTTCTTCGGCTTCGCCGGCTCGATGATTGCCTTACCGTCCTTGACGGTCAGTTGCACGGTGTCGCCCTGCTTGATGCCGAGTTCATCGAGCACCGCTTTCGAAAGTCGGATCCCGGAACTGTTGCCCCATTTGCCAACTTGCAGCACGGTCATAGTCATATCCTCTTGACGTATATCCCACGTATATACATCAACGGACGCTGGTCTTCAACCAACGTCACATCCCCTGCGGGCCGCGGTTCATTGCCGCCACACCGGTGCGACAGACCTCAACCAGACCGAGCGGCTGCATGATGGCGATGAACTGCTCGATTTTCGATACCTTGCCGGTGATCTCGAAGATGAAATGCTCGGTATTGGCGTCGATGACATTGGCGCGGAACGCTTCGGCGAGCCGCAGCGCCTCGACCCGAGCGTCGCCGGTGCCGGAAACCTTTACCAGCGCCAGTTCTCGCGCCAGCGGCTTATCCTGGCCGAGTTCGCCGGCGCGCACCGACAGGTCGACCACACGATGCACCGGAACGATGCGCTCGAGCTGGTGCTTGATCTGCTCCAGCACATGCGGCGTGCCGCGGGTCACGATGGTTATGCGCGACAGGTGCTTTTCATGTTCGGTTTCCGAAACGGTGAGGCTTTCGATGTTGTAGCCGCGGCCGGAAAACAGGCCGATGACCCGCGCAAGCACGCCCGGCTCATTGTCGACCAGCACCGACAGCGTGTGGATTTCCGGCCGTTCGGTCTCCTTGGCGATGAAATAGGCCGAGCCGGTGGGTTGAAGGTGGGCGCTCATGGATTTCTTTCTCAAGCGGTAAGCGTGGGAATTCGAACGGGGATTGGGTAGTGCATGCGTTTTGCGCGCTTTTCGAAAATATCGTCAAAGGTGAGCAGTTCGTCAGACTTGTCGACATTGAGCAGGTGAATCGCATCGGCGAATTCGACGCCTATGCGATGTGCCTCTATCGCCTCTGCAACTATCTCCTCCTTTTGCACGAAGACATTTTCCAAGCCCAGAAGTGCGGTCAGCGCTTCACAGACGGCAGGAGGCTTAAACTTGTAAACAGAGCGCAGGACCCACTCGCATTCGAGGATGACGGTCAGCGATATCTCGATGATTTCGCGCTCGAATACCGCTCTTGCGATCGGTACCTCCTTTGACCCATCGTCAACGAACAGCCGGACAACGATGTTTGTATCAAGCGCCTTTGGCATGCCACTGGCGCCTGAATTCTTCTTCCACAGCTCGATCCATATCCCGGACCGAAACAGGCGGCCCGTCATATTTCAGCATGCCAGCTACTTCGTCGACCGTATACTTCCTACGCACCTTTCTGCGGAGCGGCGTCAAGACGATGGAGCTGCCGGTGCTCTCGATGTTCACCTCCGAACCTGCGACAAGTCCGAACTGATCCCTCACCGCCTTCGGCAGCACCAATTGCCCCTTGCTCGAAATCCTGACCCGCGCGTTCATCGTTGCACTCCAAGTAAGATAGGGTAAGACATATACGCCTTACTGCGTCTTACTTCAACTTACACCAGTTCCCTGCCCCTCGCATCGATCGCATTCGCCACCGCCTCGTCCGTCGCCTCGTCGGGCAGCAGCATCTCGTTATGCGCCTTGCCAGACGGTATCATCGGGAAGCAGTTGGCGAGCGCGGCCACCCGGCAATCGAAGATCACCGGCTTCTTCACCGAGATCATTTCCTTGATCGCATCGTCGAGGTCGCCCGGCTTTTCGCAGCGTATGCCATGGCCGCCATAGGCTTCGGCGAGCTTGACGAAATCCGGCATCGCCTCCGTGTAGGAATGCGACAGCCGGTTGCCGTGCAGAAGCTGCTGCCACTGCCGCACCATACCCATATACTGGTTGTTCAGGATGAAGATCTTTATCGGCGCTTCGTACTGAACCGCGCAGCTCATCTCCTGGATCGTCATCTGCACCGAAGCGTCGCCGGCAATGTCGATGACGAGGCTGTCCGGATGCGCGATTTGCACGCCCAGCGCCGCCGGCAGGCCGTAGCCCATCGTTCCGAGCCCGCCCGAAGTCATCCAGCGGTTCGGCTTCTCGAAATGGAAGTGCTGCGCGGCCCACATCTGGTGCTGGCCCACTTCCGTAGTGATGTAGGTGTCGAGGTGCTTGGTCAGCTCGTAGAGCCGCTGCACCGCATATTGCGGCATGATCACCTCGTCATTCGGCCGGAAGGCCAATGAATCGCGGGCGCGCCACCGAGCGATCTGCTCCCACCAGGGGTAGAGCGCCTTCTTGTCGGCCTTGGCGGTCGCGCGCCACAGCCGCACCATATCCTCCAGCACGCGGCCGACATCGCCGATGATCGGCACGTCGGCGCGGACGTTCTTGTTGATCGAGGACGGATCGATATCGATGTGGATCTTCTTCGAATTGGGCGAAAACGCGTTGAGCCGCCCGGTGATGCGGTCGTCGAAGCGCGCGCCGATGCAGATCATCACGTCGCAATCGTGCATGGCCATGTTGGCTTCATAGGTGCCGTGCATGCCGAGCATGCCCATCCAGTTCTTGCCGCTCGCCGGATAGGCGCCGAGCCCCATCAGCGTCGAAGTGATCGGAAAACCGGTCAGGTCGACCAGCTCGCGCAGGAGGTGGCTGGCTTCCGCGCCTGAGTTGATGACGCCTCCGCCGGAATAGATGATCGGCTTTTTCGCCTCGGCCATCAGCGCGACCGCCGCCTTGATCTTGTCGAGGTCGCCCTGGACCTTCGGCTGATAGCTGGTGCGTGGAGCCGTCTGCGGCGGCGTGTACATGCCCTTGGCGAACTGGACGTCCTTCGGCACGTCGACGACCACCGGCCCGGGCCGGCCGGTCGTGGCGACATGAAACGCCTCGTGCAAAATGCCCGCCAGTTCGTTGACGTCCTTCACCAGCCAATTGTGCTTGGTGCAGGGCCGCGTGATGCCGATCGTGTCGCATTCCTGGAACGCGTCGGAGCCGATCAGCGAGGTCGGAACCTGGCCGGTGATGCAGACCAGCGGGATCGAATCCATCAGCGCGTCCTGCAGCGGCGTCACCGCATTGGTCGCCCCGGGCCCGGAAGTCACCAGCATCACGCCCGGCTTTCCGGTCGAGCGCGCATAGCCCTCGGCCGCATGGCCCGCGCCCTGTTCGTGGCGCACCAGGATATGCTGCACTTCGTCCTGCTGAAAAAGTTCGTCGTAGATGGGCAGAACCGCGCCGCCGGGATAGCCGAAGAGATGCTTGATGCCATTGTCCTTCAGCGCCTGCACGACCATTTCGGCGCCTGTCATTTCTCGCCGTCCGGTTTCGTCCTGTCGGTTGCTCATCGATCTGTTCCGTTTCTTGCCGCCTGCGGGGGCGATTGCTGGTCGTTTAGTCTTGTTTCGGCCAATAAAAAAGGCCCCCGAGGGAGCCTGTGTTTAGCGCATGGGAGCTTTCCGCCCGGCGGTTACACCGCCTTGCCCACGCGCCTTCCTACTACGAGAATGACTGTCATCTTCATGGTGGCGGACAATAAGTGCCGTTCCGCACGCCTGTCAACGACATTCTATCTGTCGAGGCAGCGGGTTGCATTCGCCGGCAATCTGATTTAGGTTTAAAACCGGTTGTAAAATGCAATCTGATGGAGGCCTTGATGGGCAAGATGATCTACGGACTGCTGACGTCGCTGGACGGCTACATCGAAGCGCCGGAAGGCGTCGACTCTCGATGGTCGGGACCGGACGAGGAACTGCACCTCTACTTCAACGAGATGCAGCGCAACTTGGCCCTCGATATCTATGGCCGGCGCATGTACGAGGTGATGCGCGTCTGGGACACCTACGACCGCGATCCGTCCATAAAGGCGTTTGAACGCAAGTTCGCCCAGCTATGGCAGCAGACGCCGAAGGTTGTCGTGTCGACGACATTGCAGGAGGCAGGGCCGAACGCCCGGCTCGTCGGCGGCGACGTCGAAGCCGCGGCAAGGGCGCTCAAGGCCCAAACCGATGGCGACATTTCGGTTTGCGGCGCCGAGCTGGCGGCCAGCTTCGGCCGCTGGGGCCTGATCGACGAATACCAGCTCTTCGTCTATCCCTCGGTGGTCGGCGGCGGCAAACCGTACTTCGCACACGGCGCGCCGCTCAACTTGAAGCCGCTCGGGACGGAACGCCTTCCGAATGATGTAGTGCTATTGCGATACGCGCCGGCATAGGCTGGAAAATCTTCCCGCTCAGCGCCGCCTTCTGCGGCGGCCTGCCCTGATCTCGACGACACGCGCTCCATCCGCTTCGCTCAAGTGCCGACCCCGTTCGAGGATTTCCAGCGTGTACTCCTCGTAGGTGAGGCCGATCCTCTCCGCCCGCTCCAGCCGCATCAGCATCACCTGCTGGCTCGGCGCCTTCCAGGCCGTCTTGCGGGCGGCTTCCCAGCAGAGATAGACGAACGCGTCGCCCTTGCCCCAGGGCGGTCCTTCATAGTCGTCGAGCGGTGGGCCGCCATTGTGATTGCGCGGAAGACGCCGAATCATTGGCTGCCCCGCATCAGCGCGACGAGATAGATCGCGGCAGCAGGCCCCGGCGCATAAAAGGTGCAATCGGCGGGCGGGCCGAGCGCCAGGCAGTCGCCCGCCTCCATGACGTGGACGACGTCGCCTTCCGTGAATTCCAGGCGTCCTTCCATCAGCCATATCTGCTGCCTGATGAACGCATAGGACGACGCCGGCAGGCTGACCTTCGCGCCGGCGGGCATTTCGACCCTGATCAATTCCAGCGGCATGTCGGATGCCGGCGAAAGGTGGCGGCGGATATAGCCTGTCCCGGGATCCCGCCAGACCGGCTGGTCCTTCTCCCGCAGGATACTTCCTCCGCGCAGTTCGGCTCGCGCGATCAGCGATGACAGCGTCATTCCGAACGCCGATGCGACGCGCACCAGTAGGGCAGCGGTTGGACTTGTCCCGTTCCGCTCGATGGCGCTGAGCATCGCCTTGGAGACGCCGGAGCGTTCGGAAAGTTCGGCCAGCGACCACTCCCGCTGTGTGCGCTCGGCGCGAATGCGACGGGCTATCCCTTGGGAAAGGTCATCTCCTATATCATTCATTTGACCAATATAGAGGATAAGCACGTGGCGTAAAGTCCCGCTTGCTCCAATTGCAGCGAGTGTCCTAACCGCTTGTAAACCATGCCCTATGACGCGGCCTTAACCCCGCTTCGCTAGTGTCGCGATCCAACGGGAAGCGGGAGCGGGTGTACCTGAATGTTCGTAGAGCGGGAAAAATCCGCCGGTGAAGCGACGTCGCAGGAACGCCGCGACGCCGCGCAGAGCGATGCGCGAATCCTCGGCCATGTCGTGCAGTGCGACGGCGCCCGCGCCACGATAAGCGCATTCGCCGATACCGGTGAAGGCGACGTCACCGGCCTGTGGACGGTCGGCAAGATGATCTCGATCAATCTCGGCTCGTCGCGCACTGTCGGGCTCGTCTATGCCATCGGCAAGGCCGACGGCACATGGCACAGCCATGAGCAAAATGCCATCGAGGTCAGCGTCGAACTGATCGGCGAGGTCCGCGACAGCGTCGCTCCGGCCAAGCCGGTCTTCGACCGCGGCATCACCACCTATCCCCATATCGGCGCGGTCGCGCACCGCATCCGCAACCGCGACCTGCAGGCGGTCTACGATCTCGCCGGACGCCATTCCGTGAACATCGGGACATTGTCGCAGGACGAGACGATCGACGCCTGCATCGCCATCGACGACACGCTGGCCCGCCATTTCGCGGTGGTCGGCACCACCGGCGTTGGCAAATCGACAGCCGTATCGCTGCTGCTGCGCAAATCGATCGAGGCCAGGCCGGATCTCAGGGTGCTTGTCCTCGATCCGCACAACGAATTCGCCGCAGCCCTGCCCGACAACAGCCTCAAGGTCGACACCTCGACGCTCGACCTGCCCTTCTGGCTTTTCCGGCTGGAGGAATTCGCCGAAGTGTTGTTTCGCGGACGCGAGATCGTGCCCGAGGAACTCGATGTTCTGCGCGACTTGATCCCCGCCGCCAAGAATCTCTACCGCAATCCGGGCGCGGGAACCTTCATCCGCCGCGGCGGCGATTCCATGACGGCCGACACGCCGGTACCCTACAGGATCGCCGACCTCATCAAGCAGATCGACGAGCGCATGGGGCTGCTGGAGAGCAAGGATTACCGCCCCACCTACCGCTCGCTGAAGACGCGTATCGAATCGGCCATCAGCGACCCACGCTACCGCTTCATGTTCGCCTCGCGGCTGATCGAGGACACGCTGCACCAGACCATCGGCAACATCTTCCGCATTCCGCATGGCGGCCGGCCGATCACCTGTTTCGAAATGGCCGGAATGCCCTCCGAAGTGGTCAATTCGGTCTGCTCGGTGCTGGCGCGGCTGGCCTTCGACCTCGCCCTGTGGAGCGAAGGCAAGCTCAAGCTCCTGGTGCTGTGCGAGGAGGCGCATCGCTATATGCCTTCCGATCCGCGCCTCGGCTTCGCGCCTACCCGGCACGCTCTGTCGCGCATCGCCAAGGAGGGCCGCAAATATGGCTGCTATCTCGGCGTCGTCACCCAGCGGCCGGGCGAACTCGACCCGACTATCCTGTCGCAATGTTCGACGGTTTTCGCCATGCGCCTTGCCAACGAGCAGGATCAGGCAATCATCCGTTCGGCCATCGCCGACTCGTCGGCCTCCACCCTGTCGTTCCTATCCTCGATGGGTCAGCGCGAGGCCATCGCCTTCGGCGAGGGCGTGGCGACCACTATGCGGCTGAAATTCGAGCGGCTTGCCTCGAACCTGATACCCGGCGCGGGCAAGCGCCACGCGGTGGACGCAGCGACCGGCAATGGCGAGGATGTCGACCTCGTCACCATCGTAGAGCGCCTGAGAAACGTGCCGAAGCCGCAGCAGAATCTCGGTTTCGCCGAGCCCGTGGACATGCAGCGCCAGGCCGGCGATTCCGGCTATCGCAAGCCGGCGGCCGAGACCGCGCCGCCGCCCGCCCCGGAGGATCTCGATGTAAGCTTCGGCCTGAAGCCGAGCACATTCGGCCTGCGCCCGCGATCGGATTAAACTTTTAGGTTGGTCAATAAAACTTCCAGCACTGCGGAGCCCGTTTCGAAACTCGCTCCGGCGAGTCATATGATGGTGTTTTCGAGAACCGTAGCGGAGCGGACATTTAAGTCCGTGAGCAACGGAAGCGCAGAAAACGCCAGCAGATGGCCGCCGGAGTAGAGTTTCGGTAGGGCGATCAGGCGCTGACGCGATTGCGCCCTTGCCGCTTGGCCTCGTAGAGCTGCTTGTCGGCGCGCCGGAAGAAGTCCTCCGCGCTTTCCTTGCGATCCCATACCGCCAGGCCGACGCTAGCTGTGATCTTGAGCCTCACATTGCCCGACAGGATCGGCATGGCGGCGATGCCCTTGCGGATGCGCTCGGCGAGCTTGACCAGGAGGTCGTGATCCATGTTCGGGGCCACCACCGCGAATTCCTCGCCGCCCAGCCGCGCCACCACGTCGTGGTAGCGCGTCATGTCCTTGAGGCAGCCGGCGACGGCCCGCAGCACCTCGTCGCCGACATCATGGCCATGCGTGTCGTTGACCTGCTTGAAATGGTCGAGGTCGAAGATCATCAGCCCGACCGGTTTGTCGATGCGGCGGAACTCGTCGAGATACTCCTTCAGCGCATCGTCGAAGTAGCGCCGGTTCTGCATGCCGGTCAGGCCATCGGTCAGCGCCGCGTGCTCCAGCGTTTCGGAGCGCGCGCTGAGCGAGACGGTCATTGCCCTGAGTTTGCCTTCTTCCTTCACCTGCGTTCGGATCAGCGGAAAGATGAAGAAGACGCCGAACACCAGTGCGGTGGCAAGCAGCACACCCGTGGCGAACAGGAGCTTTGCCAGATAGGCGAAGCCTGCCATACGTTCCGGCTGGTACAGGGCGTCGGTGCTGTCGCTCAGCACGTCATAGGCGTGAAAGATCACGAGTCCGGCCGCAAGTATGACTGCGATGAACACAAAAAACGCAGATTCGGACTTGTGGAACCGCATTTGCTCCCCGTTAGGCGGCCTTGGCTTTCTCTTATGTCACGGGCGGCCTTACGGACAGTTAACGAAAGCAACTTCAGCGCGAAACTAACGTTAACGTGAACTTGCGCATTTGCTAATTAATGATCGCTGGAGCCTAGCTTTCGACGTCAACTACTGTTGATCCGCTGCCATTCCGGGCCGAGCTGGTTGCGGAACCAGGTTGACTGCCGTTTGGCGTATTGCCGGGTTGCAATTTTGGCGCGCGCTATCGCCTCCGGAAACGACAACTCGCCGGCATCCGCGGCAGCCAGTTCGCGCACGCCGATCGCCTTCATGGCCGGCAGTGCCGGATCGAGCTTCAGCGCCAGCAGAGCGCGCACCTCGTCCAGCGCGCCGGCCTCCAGCATTCGATCGAAGCGGCTGTCGATGCGCGCCACCAGCGCCGCCCGCTCCGGCTCGATCACCAGGAACTCGGCGCTGTAGCGGTCGATCAGCGGCTTTCCCTTTTCGGCCTGCCACTTCAGGATCGAGCGTCCGGACGCTTCGAGCACCTCCAGCGCCCGTGCGATGCGCTGCCCATCGCTCGGCCGCAAAAGTTGCGCTGCTTCCGGATCTTCCCGCGCGAGTATCCGGTGCAGCCGCTCCGGCCCGTCTTCGTTCAGATGATAGCGCCAGCGGTCGCGCACGGATTTCGGGATCTCCGGCATCTCGGAGATTCCTTCAACCAGCGCCCGGAAATAAAGCCCGGTGCCGCCGACGAACACCGGAATCCTGTCCTTGAAGGCATCCTCGGCCATCAGCCGCATCACGTCGCGCAGCCATGCTCCCGTCGAATAGGCCGTGCCCGGATGGATATGGCCGTAGAGATGGTGCGGCGCCCGCGCCATTTCTTCGGCGGTCGGCCGAGCCGTCAGCACATTGAGGATCGAATATCCCTGCATGGAATCGGTGTTGACGATCGCGCCGCCCCTGCGCTCGGCGATCTCCAGCGCCAGAGCCGACTTGCCGCTGGCCGTCGGCCCGGCTATCAGAACGGCATTCTTCAGCCGCCCTTCGCTGCCGCCACCGGATCTTTCCATGCCGCTCGTCGCCACGCTCATATCCCACCCGGCCATGCGCTCCGTCTCGCAGCCACTGGCGAGGCTGGCTTCGCAAACTGTGGCGGGGGCC
>NZ_AHAM01000138.1 GCF_000236565.1 Mesorhizobium alhagi CCNWXJ12-2
CGCGCTCATCTTCAACTACATCGTCGCGGCCGAGAACGTTCCGACCTCGATTGCATCCATGCTGGATTACCTCGACCTGCAGCCGCTGGCTTTCATGCTGTTCGCCAATTTGCTGTTCCTGCTGCTCGGCTGCATTCTCGACGCCACGACCATCATCCTGGTGATCGTCCCGCTGTTTATCCCTGCCTGCACGGTGCTGGGGATCGATCTGGTCTATTTCGGCGTGGTGATGGTGGTGAACGTCATGGTCGGGCTGATCACGCCGCCCTATGGCATGCTGCTCTTCGTCATCAACGGAGCCACGGGCATACCGATCCGCGACATCGTGCGCGAGATCGTTCCCTATATGCTCTCGCTGTTCGTGGCGCTGCTTGTCCTGATCCTGATGCCTGACCTTACGCTCTGGCTCCCACGGCAGTTCGGATATCAGGGGTGAGTAGTGACGTGATCTGAACCGTTGTCAGAGGCCCGGCGACAAGAATCCATCACGCAAACACCCGACCGTCGAACAATTTACGCGCCGTGCGCACGAATGAGGCCTGGCCGAGGCCGTAAGGCTGCGTATCGTCAAGCCGAAGCAATATCTCCATCTGACCGGTCGGATGCTCGACCGCGACGGTCTTCTCACCGCCTCCGGAAGCATCGCCAGGCCAGCAGCAGGACTTTCGGGGAACAGGCACGCGGTCGCGACGCTTAAAGCGCCGAACACGCCGATCGACGCATGCACGCGATGGGGAATGAAACTCCGCGTCATGATCGCCCCGCCGTGCTGCGGCGGCGCCACCAGCGTCATCTTGGGCACCGATTTCTGCGACACGTCGCCCAGATTCATCAGCGGTCCGGCCGCCAGCCGGATCTTCTCGACGCGTGCCTTGACCTCGTCCGCGGCTTCCAATTCGGCCCGGCTCTCATACCCTGTCAGCCCGAAATCAGCGGCCCGCATCACGACGACCGGCATGCCGTTGTCGATCAGGGTGCAGGCCACGCCATCAATTTCCGTAAGCGCAGTGCCCGTCGGCAGCAGTGCGCCGCAACTGGAACCGGCCGCGTCCGCAAAGCTGAGAAAGACAGGGGCAGCCGGGTTGGGAACCCCGTCGATGCGGGCATCGCCGTCATAGACGGGTCGTCCATTCTCCGTACGGATTGTCGCGATGGCCGTTTGCGCCGTGTTCTCCATGTAGATGCGCACCTGCGTTTCGCCATGGGCAGGCTTGACGAGCCCGCGCTCGATGGCAAAGGCGCCGATGCCAGCGAGGATGTTGCCGCAATTCTGGCTGTCCGACACCAGCGCCTGTTCGACGAACACCTGCAGGAAAAGATAATCCACGTCGATGCCAAGCCGCTCCGACTTGCGGACCACCGCCACCTTGCTGGTCAGCGGGTCCGCGCCGCCGATCCCGTCGATCTGACGCGGATCGGGCGAGCCCATGATGCGCAGCAGGAGCGCGTCTCGCGCGGCCTTGTCGGCCGGCAGGTCCTCAGCGAGGAAGTAGGCGCCTTTCGAAGTGCCGCCCCTCATCATCATGCAGACAATGCCGTCAGAGTTCATGTCGTACTACCCTGTTTGCCCAAGATCGTCCGCCATGCCGCCCATGCATCAATCGATGTACTTCAGACCCTTGGCAGCAAGCGCATCGCGCATTCCGTAGATGTCGAGCCCCAGTTCTCCGGCGGCGAGACGCTCGCGCGTGCTTGCCTCCTTCTCCAGCCGCACGCGCGAAGCGGACAGGGCCTCGCCGGCCTGTTCACGCGGCGCCACCATGACGCCGTCGTCGTCGGCGATGATCACATCGCCGGGGTTCACTTGCGCTCCCGCGCAGACGATCGGCACGTTCACCGAGCCCAGCGTCGCCTTCACCGTTCCCTGCGCCGATATCGAACGGGACCAGACGGGAAAGCCCAACTCCTCAAGCTCTATCACGTCGCGCACGCCCGCATCGATGACCAGGCCGCGGACGCCTCGCGCTTTTAGGGAGGTCGCCAGAAGGTCGCCGAAATAGCCGGCGTCACTCGGCGAGGTCGGCGCAACGACCAGAATGTCGCCGTCCCGGCACTGCTCCACCGCGACATGGATCATCCAGTTGTCGGCCGGCGGTATCGAGACCGTGACAGCGCTGCCCGCAATGCGCGCGCCGCGCCAGATCGGGCGCATGTGTGACTGCATCAGGCCGATACGGCCCATGGCTTCGTGAACGGTCGCGACGCCGCACGCGGCCAGCGCATCGACGATTGCGGGATCGGCTCGGGCGACGTTACGGCGAACGATGTTCATGCCAGCGCTCCATGGCCGAGCGTCCCGGTGACATGCGGGAAGACCGCCTCATAGCCCTCGCCATAGGTGATCTTGTGGTCCGAATTACGGGAGGCCTGCGCGCCGCGCTGCAGAGCCACACGGGTATAATAGTCCCAAAGGTGCTCCTGCCCTTCCATGCACTTGATGGCGGCCAGTTTCTTCTCCCAGACCTTGGTGATGTCGAGCAGGAAGTTCGGCTTCCAGTTGCACTGTTCAGGCTGGTGCGGCTCGAAAAGATAGACTGGAGGCGCACCCAGAACCTGTTGCCCCGGTCTGTGCCCGTGCGCCTGGGCGATGACCCGCGCGTGCTGCGCGAACTCGGTCGCCATCGGGTGATCAAAATTGTACGGATCCTGCCGCGAATGCGACAGCATGAACTCCGGCCGGATTTCGCGGTAGAGATCGACAAGTTTGTCGAACGCATCCAGAGTGATCTGCATCGGATAATCGCCGAGGTCGTAGAACCGGATATCGTCCACGCCGAGCGCTTTCGCGGCGTTCTCGGCCTCGCGGCGACGGTCCGCCTTGACCGCATCGAGCGTCATTCCGGCTTTGCGCCATAGCTTGGCGGACTCGCCGCGCTCGCCGAATGACAGGCATACGACCGTGACCGCATAGCCTTGCTCGGCATGGGCGGCGATCGCTCCGCCGGCCCGCCATACGAAATCCGCTGAATGCGCGCTGACGACCAGCGCGGTTTTCTGGGGCATTTCCGCTCCTCCTCAAAGCTTTCGGACTTCATCATGGCCGAGCCTGCTCCGTTTCGCCAGCATTCCACGCCCGATTAACCCAGCTGCCTGAATCGCCCCTATCATCACGCAAGAGCTGGAGCGCGAACGCCTCCTAACGGTACAAAGGTTGTCTATGGGAGTTTGAGTTGACTTCGCTCGCAGCGAGGGGCTCTGTAAGCTGGACTAATCCTCCTTCCCACATCCTTTAAGGCTCGTATCATTTAGTGAACTTCTCGCCTCGGAACCTTCGATCGGATTACGAGTTCGTGCTGACTTGCCAGCCCAAAATCCGAACAGTCGCAACCATGGTGGGAGGATGATAGCGCTATGGCCAAAATGGAAAATGGAACTTCCCAGATTCTAGAGGTGCGCGTCGCGGACCTCGCATCGAAAATGCGGAGCGCCCAGGTTACCGAGGACGAGATGAGAGCTTTCCAAAAGGTCGCTGCTTTGATGGGAGGCGGATCGGGGTCCCTGCGGCTCAATGCCGATGACCTGATTGCTGCTTCCTTTGTCGCGGATGCGCTCAGCGATTCGACGCCGAGACAAAACCGCTGAACCGGGACATGCTCCCATCAGAGAGAAAAGATAAGCCAATACCAGCGGACAATGGTGGGTGCGACAGGGATCGAACCTGTGACCCGCTGATTAAGAGTCAGCTGCTCTACCAACTGAGCTACGCACCCACACCATCGGACGACCGATGCAGGCGCGATATAGCCATAGCTCCGGGGGCTGTCCAGCCCCCGGCGCGCTCATTTGCGGCAAATCGTCGGCCTGTGCCATTCGGTCACGCGTAGAGTACGCCTTCCGCGACCTTCACCGCACTGCCTCCAATGCGGGCGGCTGCCATTGCGCCGTTCGCCACGTCGATCTCCAGTCTGATACGCGAGGGACGTCCCATCTCGACGCCCTGCTCGATCCAGAAGCGCGACGGCCCGTCGGTCGGCGCGTCGAACTGCATGATCACGCCGGCGAAAGCTGCCGCCGCCGAGCCTGTCGCCGGATCCTCGTAGGAGGGATTGCCCGGCACGAACATGCGTGCGTGGAAGGAGTTGTCCCGGCTGGCCGTCTCGCGACAATAGACATAGGCGCTGGCCCTCTTGCCGTCGCCGCGCTCCGGCGAAAGTTCCCGCCAGGCCCGATTGTCGAGCCGCGCCCGCCGCGCCGCGTCGAGGCCGGAAACCGGTATGGTGATATAGGGCACCCCGGCCGACCACAGATCGACGCGATGGTTCTCGAAGCCGATCTCATGCGGCGCGAGGCCGACCGCAGCACCTATTGCTGCGGCATCCGCCGAAAGCGCCAGTTTTTCGGGCAGTTGCGGCAGGTCGAATTCGGCGAAGGTCGCGGCCTTTCCGCCGGTCACGGCGCAGCGCACCGGGCCGATATTCTCTTCCAGAACGAAGATAGCGGCGCCCTCGCCTGCTTCGGCCTCGTGCAGCGCGATCGCCGTGCCGACCGTCGGATGGCCGGCAAACGGCATCTCGTAGGCCGGCGTGAAGATGCGTACCCGGGCGCGGTGCGATCCGTCCTGCGGCGGCGTCACGAAACTCGTCTCGGAGAGGTTGAATTCGCCGGCTATGCGCTGCATGGCGGCAGTGTCGAGCCCAACTGCATCGAGCACTATGGCGAGCGGG
>NZ_AHAM01000137.1 GCF_000236565.1 Mesorhizobium alhagi CCNWXJ12-2
CCCAGCCGGCCTTGCTGATCAGGCCGGCCGCATAGGCGCCGAGACCGAAGAACATGGCGTGGCCGAGCGTTATGATGCCGGCATAGCCAAGCACAAGATCGACGGAAACGGCGAATAGCGCGGTGATGGCGATCTGGCTGGCCAGAGGCAGGTAGGTCTGGAAGAGCAGGAACGGCAGCAGCGACGCGACCCAAAAGGCGATCTCGAAGGCCGACCAGCGGCTCCTGCGCTTCAACCAGTCGTGCGGATCAGTGAGTGTGGGCGTCTCGGCCGTCATTGCGCAGCTATCGCCTCCCGAACAGGCCAAGCGGCCGCACGAAGAGGATCGCCACGAGCAGCAGGTAGATGAGAAACGAGCCGATCTCCGGCACGAAATATTTGCCGGCCACATCGCAGATGCCCAGCAGCGCAGCTCCGAAGAAAGAACCCGCAACAGAGCCGAGCCCGCCGACGGAGACCACGATCAGCACATAGACGAGATAATGGAAGCCGAAGGACGGATCGAGCCCAACGATCTCGATCGCCAGCGCACCGCCGAGGCCGGCCAGCCCGCTGCCGAGCGCGAAGGTGACGGCGAATATCTTCTCGACATCGAGACCCAGCCCCTGGGCGGCGCGCGGATTGTCCACCGCAGCGCGTATGCGCGCGCCGAGCCGGGTGCGTTCGAGCCCGAATACGAGAAGCGCGGTGACGGCGAGCGCCACGGCGATGATGAATATCCTGTAGGCGCCGAGCCGCAGCCCTGCGACCTCGACCGAGCCGCGCAGCCAGCCGGGAAGCTGGATCACCTGCTGGACGGTGCCGAAGGCATAGGTCGCCATTGCTGTGGCGACGAAGACCACGCCGATGGTGAACAGCACCTGGTTGAGTTCGCCGGCCCTGTAGAGCCGGCGAAAGAGCGTCCGCTCCAGCAGAATACTGATCGCCGCTGCCGCCAGGAAGGCGGCCGGCAGTGCGGCGAGAAAAGGCAGACCGAGCCCGCGCATGGCCGTCACGGCGACATAGCCGCCCAGCATGCCGAAGGCGCCGTGCGCAAGGTTGATGAAGTTCATCAGCCCGAGCGTAACCGAGAGGCCCACGGACAGGACGAACAGAAGCATTCCAAAGGCGAACCCGTCGAAGAGGACGATGGCAAGCTGACTGATCACGATCCGCCCTTGGACCCGGTTCGTGCTATTTCGCCCCGTGCAGCGGATCCTTCACGTCCGGGATTTCGTGGATGATGACGTTCTGGAGCTTTCCGTCAACCTCCTTCACCTCGCGGATGTAGACGGTCTGCACGACGTCGCGCGTCTCGGGGTCGATCGACATCGGCCCGCGGGGGCTCGTCCACGACATGCCCTTGGCCGCTTCGAGCAGCGCGTCGCCGCTGGCGTCGCCATTGGTCTTCTTCAGCGCCTCGTAGATGAGGTGCATTCCGTCATAGCCGCCTATCGAGAACAGGTCCGGGCTACGCCCGTTATTGGCCTCGCGATAAGCCTTCACATATTCGTTGTTCAGCGGATCGTCGCGCTCCAGCGTATAGTGGAACGTCGTGATGATGCCCTTTGCCGTCTCACCCATGCTTTCAAGCGCTTCGGGATGCGTCAGCTCGCCCTGGCCGAAAAGCTTGACGTCAGGCGGCGTGAGACCGCGGTCGGCGAGCGCCTTGCCGAGGGCCGCCGGCTGCGCACCGCCGGGGATGAACACGTAGACGGCCTCGGGATTGGCGTCTTTCACGCGCTGGACGAAGGCCGAGAAATCCGGATTGGCGACGGGCGTCTTGTCGGAGCCGATGATCTTGCCGCCGGCCTCGGTGAAGCCTTTCGAGAACGAGCTTTCAGCGTCGTGGCCGGGCCCATAGTCCGAGACGAGCGTGTAGGCTTCCTTGATGCCCCCCTGCTCCGCGGCCCATTTTCCGAAGACGTAGTTGACCTGCGGGATCGTCACCGATGTGCGGACGATGTAGGGCGATTTCTCGGTGACGACCGACGTGGCGGCGTTCATCACCACCATCAGTTTCTGCGCCTCGGCGGAAACGTCCGCCGCGCCGAGCGCTTCCGGCGTCAGCGCGAAACCGGCCAGGATGTCGACCTGATCGCGCACGATCAGTTCCTGGGCGACGCGCTTGGCGACGTCCGGCGCCGGGCCGCCGGTATCCTTGCGAACGATCTCGATTTTCTTGCCGGCGACCTCATCGCCATTCTGCTGCATATAGAGCTTGATGCCGGCCTCGAGCTGGTTCGCGGCGTCGGCGAACGGACCCGAATAGGGCAGGATGACGCCGATCTTCACGGTCTCCTGCGCGAACGCGCCCGAGGACAAACCCAGGCCCACGGCCACTGCGGCCGCTGTTATTCTTATAGACATGCCAAAATCCTCCCTTGCCTGCATACCTCCCGAGCCGTGAGCGTTTCACGGCTGCCGACGAAATGTATACAGTTGTTGCCTCATAAGCCAAGGGGCGCGGGCAAAGGGACGATCATGGCTATCGCCAGCAAGCGCCGGGCCCTGGAGTTCCAGCGTGCAACGATTGCAGAGCGTTGGTTCAGGCGCACGGAGGGCTGCGAAAGGTGCTTTTCAAAGCAATGGGGCTCTCATTTTGTCGCAAACCGACATTGCTTTGGTCCGACCGGTGGCGATCACGGCTATGGCGCCCATATTTTGTAGAAGCTGCGATAGGCGCTTGGAGTAAGCGTCGACCGGCGGACGCGGTTGACACCATGGAGACGCCAGAACAGTATACAGGTTGCATGCAGCAGCGACGCTATTGTCCTGTGTGTGAAAATCTGGAGTTCTAGAAATGAGCCAGGTGGCGGAGTTTCCTTCGACATCGGAAGCCGACAAGGGCCAGCCGCGAACGGTAAAGGCCCTGCTCATCATACGCGAACTGATCCTCGAAGGCGCGCTCCCGCCCGGAAAACGCATTTCCGAGCTTTCGGTCGCCGAGCGAACCGGGATTTCCCGCACTCCCATTCGCGCGGCGCTGCAGCGGCTCGAAGAAGAAGGTCTCGTCGAGACCATCCCTTCCGGCGGCTTCGCCGTGAAATCCTTCTCGCAGCAGGATGTATTCGACGCCATCGAGATCCGAGGAACGCTGGAGGGTCTGGCCGCGCGTCTTGCGGCGGAGCGCGGCTCGATGGCGCGACTTGGACCGCTCAATGCCTGCCTGCAGGAACTCGACGAGGTGGTCGAATCCGCCATTGCCACCGAAGAAGGGTTCTCCCGCTACGTGACCGCGAATGCGCGCCTTCACGCGCTCATCGTCGATATGGCGGAAAGCCCGACGCTGGAGCGGCAGATCGAAAGGGCGGTTTCCCTGCCTTTCGCCTCTCCCAGCGGCTTCGTCATGGCCCAGGCGCTGATGCCGGAATCGCACAGGGTTCTTTTTGTCGCCCAGGATCAGCATCGCTGCGTCGTGGAGGCGATCGCCAATCGCGAGGGCGCTCGCGCCGAAGCGATCATGCAGGAACACGCCCGCCTCGCCGGACGGAATCTCAGGCTTGCATTGCACCACGAAAAGGCGCTCGAACGCGTGCCGGGCGGCGCTCTCATTCGCAAGGTCAGATGACCATGAGCCGGTCGCCTGCCCGCTACGATATGAACCTTATGGCCCGTAGTTCGAACCATGAGGTGCTGGCGCGGTTCCTCGGGAACTACTCCGTCGACGCTGCCGTAGGGCCAACGCCAGTCAATTCACATTAGGGAGGATAAGCCAATGAAGAATCTTGAACAGCTGCTGCGCGAAACCGACAATACCGTCGACATGCTCCGCAATTCCCAGATCGGAGCCTACATCTATCCGGTGGTTCCCAACGAATTCACCAGTTGGCGCGACGAGCAGTGGGCCTGGCGCAACACGGCGGTGCTGTTCGACCAGACCCACCACATGGCCGAGTTGATGATCGACGGTCCGGACGCGCTGAAGCTCGTCTCCCATCTCGGCATCAACAGCTTCGCCAATTTCCCGGTAAACCGTGCCAAGCAGTTCGTGCCGACGAGCTACAGCGGTCATGTCATCGGCGACGTCATCCTGTTCCATCTCGCCCAGAACCAGTTGCTGATCGTCGGCCGCGTGCCCACGATCAACTGGGTCGAGTTCCACGGCAAGACCGGCGGCTACAATGTCCAGATGGAGCGGGATGACCGCTCGCCTGCGCGGCCCGGACCGAAAGCCGTGTTCCGCAAGCGCTATCGCTATCAGGTGCAGGGGCCGAACGCCTGGAAGATACTTGAGAAGGTGAATGGCGGCCCGATCCCTGACGTCAAGTTCTTCACCATGGACGCGATCAACATCGGCGGCCGCAAGGTGCGCTGCCTGCGCCACGGCATGTCCGGTGCGCCCGGGCTCGAGGTCTGGGGCCCGTACGAGGAGGCGGAAGAAATCCGCGATGCGATCTTCGAAGCGGGCAAGGAGTTCGGCATGCGGCTGTGCGGCTCGCGCGCCTACGCCACCAACACGCTTGAATCGGGCTGGATCCCCTCGCCTCTGCCGGCCGTCTACACAGACGAGCGGATGAAACCCTATCGCGAATATCTGCCGGCCGTGGGCTATGAGGGCCTTGGCGGTTCGATCGGCGGCAGTTTCCTCTCGAAGGACATCGAGGACTACTACCTCACGCCTTACGAACTCGGCTATGGGCCCTTCGTGAAGTTCGACCACGACTTCGTCGGACGGGAGGCGCTGGAGAAGATCGCCGGCGAGCCTCACCGCAAGAAGGTGACCTTCGCGTGGAACGCAGACGATGTGGCGAAGGTGTTCCGCTCATTCTTCGAGCCGGGCATCGAGAACTACAAATATATCGACGTGCCGAACGCCAACTATGCGTCCGCCAATTACGACATGGTTTTGAATGGCAGCAAGACGGTCGGCTTCTCGATGTTCGCCGGCTATTCCTACAACGAGCGCTCATACCTGTCGCTTGGTATCGTCGACCCCGACATCCAGATCGGCGATGTGCTGACGCTCATCTGGGGCGAAGAAAATGGCGGCACGAAGAAGACGACTGTCGAGCCGCACAAGCAGACCGAAATCCGGGTCAAGGTTTCGCCGGCTCCCTATTCGCGCGAAGTGCGCGAGAACTATGCCGACAGCTGGCGCACGCGCCAGCCGGCGGAGTAGCCCCGTCGACAGCACGCGCCCTGCGGGCGCGCGTGCTGTCGCTTGCGGATTAATGTATACAGAACCTGCATGGATCCGCTCGGAAGCGATCGATGAAGAGAGCAACCAATTGACAGAAGAGCCCTGCTTCGACGTAGCGCATCTCGGCCACCTCGAGCTGCTGACGAACAAGCCCGAGGAAAGCCTCGACTTCTTCGTCAATGTCTACGGCCTGACGGAAAGCGGCCGTGAGGGTGATTCCGTTTATCTGCGCGGCTGGGACGACTACGAATTCCACACCTTGAAACTGACGGCATCGAACACGACCGGGATGGTCCACGTCGGCTACCGGACCTCGTCACAGGCGGCGCTGGAGCGCCGGGTAGCGGCCATCGAGGCGATGGGCTGCGGGATCGGCTGGAACGAAGGCGATCTCGGCCACGGCCGGGCCTATCGCTTTAGAAGCCCCGACGGCCACGTTTTCGAGCTCTACTACGACACCCGTAAATACGAACCGCCGGAGGGGGAGCGGCCGGCGCTGAAGAATATCGCCCAACGCTTCCACGGCCGCGGCGCGGCGGTGCGCCGGCTCGACCACTTCAACCTGCTCGCGACCGACGTTTCGCAGATGCGCGACTTCATGACCGGCGCTCTCGGCAGCCGGGTGACCGAGCAGATACGGCTCGACAATGGCCGCCTTGGCGGCTGCTGGTTCACGGTCAACAACAAGAGCTACGACATGGCCGTGACCGAAGACCATTCCGGCGCGCATGGCCGCTTCCACCACATCACCTATGCGGTCGATCAGCGCGACGAGGTGCTGCGCGCCGCCGACATCTTCCTCGAAAATGGCGTCTTCATCGAGACCGGCCCGCACAAGCACGCGATCCAGGGCACATTCTTCCTCTATGTCTACGAGCCGGCCGGCAACCGGGTCGAGGTGGCGAATGCTGGCGCCCGGCTGATCCTGCAGCCGGACTGGCAGCCGATCACCTGGACCGAGGCCGAGCGGAAGAAGGGCCAGGCGTGGGGGCTGAAGACAATCCCGAGCTTCCATTCCCACGGCACGCCCCCGGTGGAGACCTCAAAATAGGCTCACAGCAAGGCCAGCCGATCATCTTCCCAGGAAGTAGTTGGGCAGAAAGGTAGTCAGAGGCGGCCAGAGCGATGCCGCCGCAAGAACCGCCAGGAGCGGAATCATCCAGGGCACGATCGCGCGCGACATCGCCTCGAAGCTGATGCCGGCGATCTTCGATGTGATGAAGAGCACCACGCCCACCGGCGGCGTTATCGTTCCGATCATCAGGTTGAGCACGAAGATCAGGCCGAACTGGATCGGGTCGATGCCCAGTTGCGCCGCGACCGGCGTCAGGATCGGTATGAGGATAAGCATCGCCGCCAGCGCTTCCATGAAGCAGCCTATGAAAATAAGAACCAGATTGACGACCAGCAGGAACAGCAGCGCATGGCCGATCGAATCGACGATCAGCGGAGTCACGAGTTGCGGGATGCGGGCGATGGAAAGGCACCAGGCAAGCGCTGCCGCGGTCATCACCAGGGCCAGCACCAATCCGGTCGTCTCCACCGTATTGACAACCAGCTTCGGCAATTCCCGGATATCGAATTCGCGGTAGATGAAGAGCCCCAGAAACAGCGCATAGACAGTCGCGATCGCAGCCGCCTCAGTCGGCGTCATGATGCCTGCCATCATCCCGCCAAACAGGATGACGGGCGTCATCAGCGCCCAATGCGCCCGGCGATAGGCGCGCCACAGATCGCCAAAGCCCGGGAAAGGATGCCGCGCCATGCCGCGGCGGGTTGCGACGACGGTCACCATCGCCGAAAGCGCGCCCGCCATCAGCAGGCCCGGAATGACGCCGGCCAGAAACAGGCCGCCGATGGAGACGTCGGCGCTGACGCCGTAAATCACCATGGGCAGGGATGGCGGAATGATCGGACCGATCGTGGCCGACGCGGCGGTGATCGCTGCGGCGGTCTCCGGGTCGTAGCCCTCCTTCTTCATCGCACGGATTTCGAGCGACCCGACGCCGCCGGCATCGGCCACGGCCGAGCCGGACATGCCAGCGAAGATGACGCTGGCCAGGATGTTGGCGTGGCAGAGACCGCCCCGCACCCAGCCGACACAGGCGGTGGCGAAGGTGAAGATGCGATCGGTAATGCCGGCCGAGTTCATGATGTTGCCCATCAGGATGAACAGCGGCGCGGCAAGCAGCGGGAAGGAGTTGACGGATTGCGCGATCTTCTGCGGCACGATGTCGATGGGCATGCCGTTCAGGGCGACGAAGGCGAAAGCTGCGAGGCCCATTGAGGCGAACATCGGCACGCCGAGCATCAGCGCGGCGAACCACACCGCCAGTAACTGCAGCATCGAGGCGGTCAAAGCAGCAATTCCTGGCTGCTGTCGGCCTTGATCTCGCCGCGCAGCGCCTCGATGGCTTGCAGAACGGCCTGGAAAATAACCGCCAACCCGGCAATCGGCATCGGTATGTAGACCAGCGCGACCGAAAGCGGCAGGCTCACCCATTCAACGTCGGTATTGCGCCCGATCAAGCCGAAGCTCTTGATCAGCAGAACGACACCGAGCGCCGCGACCAGCAACTGAATCACCACCTCCACCAGCCGCCGCGGCAAGCCTTTCAGGCGGTCGACGATCAGGCCAATCCGAATGTGCGAGCGCCGGCGCGACGCGATGATCCAGCCCGCAAACGCAGTCCAGACAAGCAGGTATTGCCCCAGTTCATCCGACCAGGCGAGCGGCTCCCCGGCGAGGCGGAAGGCCACGCCGAGAGAGACGGTCGCCAGCATGGTCAGCAGCAGCATGACGGCTGCGGCCTCGACAAGTCGGTCCGATATCCTGCCGGCGATCTCAAGCATCAAATCTCTCGTCGATCATGGGGCCGCGTGGTGCTCGCGGCTCCATGCGCTAAGCGTCAGAGCGCGGCCAGGGCATCCCAGGTACCCTTGCCCCATTTCTCTTCGAACAGGGGCGGCACCTTCTCGAGCACCGGCTTGCGGAAGCTTTCGAGATCGGGCTCGATCACTGTCATCCCGGCGCTCTTCAGCGTGCCGAGAAGTTCCCCCTCCTGCCTCGCCAGCTCCGCGTCCTGCCAGGTGATCGCCTCGGCGATGGCCTCGTCGAGAATGGCGCGGTCGGCTGGATCGATCGCCTGGAGCGCCGCCTCGTTGGCGATGATCAGGCGCGGCGTGATGATGTGGCCTGTCAGGACCAGGTACTTCTGCACTTCCTGCAGCTTGGCGCTGGCGATCGTCGGCAGCGGGTTCTCTTGGCCATCGACGGCTCCCTGGCTCAGTGCGAGATAGAGTTCGTTGAAATTGATGGGCGTCGCTTTCGCGCCCCACGCCTCGGCCATGGCGCGGAAGGTGTCGACCGGCGGAACGCGCAACTTGAAGCCCGCCATGTCGGCCGCTGTCTTCACCTCTTTCGCGCCAGTGGTGAGGTGACGTATGCCGTAATAGGTCACGCCCAGCATGCGCAGCCCGCGCTTGGCAACGAGGTCGTCATTCATCGCGGCGAATTGCGGCGAGGCGCCCACCTTCGACATGTGCGCGGCATCCCTCCAGAGGTACGGCGCCTCGATGACCGAAAGCTGCGGCAGCAGCGCGCCGAGTGCGGCGGCCCCGTCGGTTGTGAAGGTCAGCGCGCCGGAGACGACGGAATCCATCATGTCCTTGCCCGAGCCGAGCTGGCCATTGGGGAAGCTCTGGATATCGATGCGGCCGCCCGATTTCTCCTTGGCCGTGTTGGCGATGCGGTCGACCATCTGCACCTGCGGATGGGTCGTGGCCAGCATCTCGCCCCAGCGGATGGTGGTCGCCTGCGCGCGCAGCACGGTCGGCATGAATACACCGGCCGCCGCAATGGCGCTGCCGGCAACGAAGTGGCGTCTGGTCAAGCTGCTCATGGACTTCTCCTCCCTTGTAATCTCATGCAGCGGCGTGGGCGGTATTCCTCAAATGTTGACCGCTCTGCGCCGGGCAATTCCTATGTGGTCGGCAATGGCGCGCGCCGCTTCATCCTCGTCGCGGCGCTCGATGGCTTCGATGATCCTCATATGCTCGCCCATCACCGACGGGATCATCGGTACATAAAGCCGCGTCTCGGCGAGACGGATCAGCTTGATCTTGATCCAGTTCACCCGGTACGCATTGCTGATGATCTCGTTGCCGAGGTGATCGATGATCGCCTCGTGCAGCATCAGATCCGTGGCCTCCGCCTCCTCCATCAGATCCTTATCGTCTCCGGAAACATGGCGGGCGATGACGCGCTCGTGCCTCTGCCGCAGCTCGGCAATCAGTTCGGCCGGGGCGGTGCGCGCAAAAATGCGGGCGGCGGGCTCCTCAAGAAAGAGCCGGAACTGGAAAGCATTGCGCACCAGATTGATGTCGACCTGCGGAACCTGCATGCCGCGATGCGGCGCTGTGCGGATCAGGCCCTCCGCCTCCAGCCGCGGCACGAGTTCGCGGATGGCGCCAAGCGGCAGCCCGGTGATCGCAACCAGTTGGCGCTGGGTGATGAACTGGCCGGGCTTGATCTCACGCGCGAACAGGCTGCGCGTATAGCCTTCATAGGCCTGCTCGCGCAGTTTGAGAGGTTCCGTGTTCGCGTCTTCGCTCATGCGGATTTCCGGATGGCTCCACCTGCAAGAATGGCTTCGAAAGCCGAGGCAAGCTCGACACGTCGAGAAAATGGAAGGTCGGTCAGAGGCGGGCGCATCGCTACGAAGCCCTCGTCGCCGTGAATGTGCGCGACCAGGGCCTTGATGGCGGGAAGCACCGGGTAGGAGACGATCAGGTTCACCAGCGGCTCCAGGCGCGGATCGTCCTTGCCGTCATGGATCAGCGCGCGCAGCATCTCCGGCTGGAGGTTCGCCAGGCCGCAGATCGAGCCTTCGGCGCCCTTGGCCATGGCGCGCGCAAGCTGCCGCTCGTCGCCGACCAAAATCGAGAGTTCGCCGTGGGCGGCCAGGAAGGCTTCCGTCGTTGCCCAGTCGCCTGAGGAATCCTTGACGCCGCTGATTACGCCGGGAAACGCCCGTTTTAGCCGATCGACGAGATCTACCGACAACGGCACCGCCGTCTGACCCGGAATGTGATAGAGGATGACGCCCCGCGCCGATGCGCCGATGCGCTCGATGGTTCTGCAAAACCAGGAGTAGAGACCGTCCTCGTCGGGGTCCTTGAAATAGTAAGGCGGCGCCAGAAGCAGGCCGCGTGCGCCGTGATCGAGCGCAAGGAGCGACTGTTCGACCGCCTCATCGACCACCGTGGCGGAAACACCTGCATAGATGCGAGCGGCATCCACGCCGCTGGCCGACACCGCGTCCAGCATGGACCCACGGTCACGCATTCCGATCGAGAAGCCTTCGCCGGTGGTCCCGAACAGCGTAACGGTGTCGCATCCGCGTGAGAGTACATGCCGGGCGTGGCCGGCCAGGCGTTTGAGGTCGACTGCCCCATCGGGTCCGAAGGGCGTCACCATTGCAGCCGAAAGGCCGAAAATCGTCTTCTTGTTCATGAGTGTCCACGCAGCCGCATCTGACTAACATGTTGCCGAGTTTTTGCCATGCGTCAAGGCTTGAGTTGGCGTTTGACTTGTGTAACTTTGATGCGACGCACGCCGGCAAAGGGGCCGGGCGGGATTAGGGAGGAAAAGATGAACAGCAGCAATGTCACCCGGCGTGGCGTATTGGGCGCGACCGCACTTGGATTGGCCGGCGCCACACTTGGCCTGGGCTTCGGCAGCGCATTCGCGCAGGACAAGATCAAGCTGCGGCTTTCGTCGCCGGCGACGCCGACCGACCAGCGCGCCGTTTCACTGACCGAAGTTTTCGGGCCGGCGGTTGCAGGCTTTGCGGATTTCGAGCCGCACTGGAACGCCTCGCTGTTCAAGCAGGGTACCGAACTCGAGGCGATCGCACGCGGCAACCTCGAAATGTCGATCGCCTCGGCGCAGGAACTCGCAACGATCTATCCGGAATGGTCGATCTTCGCCGCCGGGTACCTGCATCGCGACGCCGAGCATCAGAAGAAGGTGTTTGCCGCGGATTTCACGAACGAAATGAAGAAAAAGGTCGAGGACGAGCTGGGCGTCAAGCTCCTGACGGTGATGTATCTCGGTCGCCGCCAGCTCAATTTGCGCGTCGATAAGGAGATCAAGACGCCGGCGGACATGGCGGGCATCAAGCTGCGTATGCCGGGGACCGATGCCTGGCAGTTCCTCGGCTCGGCGCTGGGCGCCAATCCGGTGCCGATCGCCTTCACCGAGATCTACACGGCGTTGCAGACGGGCGCGGTCGACGGTCAGGACAACCCCCTGCCCTCGACGAAGGATTCCAAATTCTACGAGGTCACCAAGCAGATCGTGCTGACCAGTCATCTCGTCGACCTGAATTACCTGGCTTTTTCCAAGAAGGTCTGGGACGAATTGACCCCGGAGCAACAAGCGACGGTGCAGAAGGCGGCCGACGACGCGGCCGAACTTGGCCGCCAGCGGCAGCTCAAGCTCGAGGGCGAGCTCGAACAGTTCTTCAAGGACCAGGGCCTGAAGGTCTATACGCCGGACGTGGAAGCGTTCCGGGCGCAGGTTCAGAAGGCCTATCTGGAGTCAGAGATCTCCAAATCATGGCCGGAAGGCATGGTCGACAAGATCAACGCGCTCTGACCGGAGGTTTCCTCTATGCGGGCAGCCATCGGCTGGCTGCGGTCGCGGGCTGACAATGTGGCGGCGGCCCTGCTCGCCGCCATGTTCTGCGCCTTCATACTGCAGATCGTGACGCGATACGTGTTCAACAATCCGTTGAGCTGGACGCAGGAAGTCTGCGTCACCACATGGCTGTGGCTCGTCTTCTGGGGCAGCGCCTTCACGCTCGGGGAACGCGACCAGGTCCGCTTCGATCTTATCTACCACTGGGTCGGCTACCGCACCCGGCGCTGGTTCGCGATCACATCCGCCGCAGCGCTCTTTGCCGGGTTTCTGGCGTCTTTCCCGGCCAGCCTGGACTACATCACCTTCTATCGCATCAAGCGCAGCCCGACGCTCGGCATTCGCCTCGATATCGTCTTCAGCGTCTATGCGCTTTTCGCGATAGCGGTGATCGTGCGCAGCGGTTGGGAAGTCTGGCGGCTCCTCCGTGGCGGGAAGCTGCCGGAGGAACAGCCGGAGGTTCCCACCATATGAGTCTCCCGTTCCTCCTCTGCCTCGTGACTTTGTTCGCGCTGGCCGGCATCGGCGCGCCGATCGCCCATTCGATGATCGTGGCGGCGGTCGTCTATCTCGCTATCGCCGGACAGGATCTCGGGCTCGCCGCCGAGCAGATCATCCAGGGCATCTACGACAGCTTCATCATCCTGGCGGTGCCGCTTTTCATCGTCACGGCCAACATCATGAACGAGGGCGCGATCAGTGATCGCCTGCTCGCCTTCTGCAAGGCCGTGGTCGGCCGCTTCCGCGGCGGGCTGGCGCAGGTCGATATCCTGGTCAGCCTGATCTTCTCCGGCATGTCGGGCTCGGCGGTCGCCGACGCAGCCGGCATCGGCAAAATCACCATCAACATGATGGTCAAGAGCGGGCATTATTCGCCCGGCCTTGCTGCTGCGGTCGTCGCCGCCTCGGCGACCATCGGGCCGATCATTCCGCCATCGATCCCGATGGTCATGTATGCGCTCGTTTCCGATGCCTCGATTGGCTACCTCTTCCTTGGAGGCGTTGTTCCCGGCCTCATCATGACCGTCGTGATGATGGCGATAACGACCTGGATCGCCCACAAACGCGATATTCCCCCGGAGACAAAGGTGCCGGTGCGGAAATTGCCCGGGATCACCTTCCGGGCGATGCCGGCCCTGCTGATGCCGATCATCCTCCTGGCCGGAATCTACGGCGGGGCCCCC
>NZ_AHAM01000136.1 GCF_000236565.1 Mesorhizobium alhagi CCNWXJ12-2
GACGAGTGTGCCTACTATAAGGAAGACGCCGGCAAGATGATGCTGGGCGCTTTCGAGCCGGCGGCGAAGCCCTGGGGCATGGACGGCATTCGCGAAGATTTCTGCTTCGACCAGTTGCCGGAAGACATGGATCATTTCGAGCCGATCCTGGAGATGGGCGTTAACCGCATGCCGATGCTGGCAAGCGCCGGCATCCACACATTCTTCAACGGCCCGGAGAGTTTTACGCCCGACGACCGTTATTATCTCGGCGAAGCGCCGGAACTCGGCGGCTACTGGGTCGCGGCGGGCTACAATTCGATCGGCATTGTCTCGTCGGGCGGCGCGGGCATGGCGCTCGCGCAATGGATCAACGACGGCGAGGCCCCGTTCGACCTGTGGGAAGTCGACATCCGCCGCGCCCAGCCCTTCCAGAAGAACCGCCGCTATCTGAAGGAGCGCGTGTCCGAAACGCTCGGCCTGCTCTATGCCGACCATTTTCCTTATCGCCAATTTGCAACGTCGCGCGGCGTGCGCCGCTCGCCGCTGCACGAGCATCTGAAGGCGCGCGGCGCAGTGTTCGGCGAAGTCGCCGGATGGGAGCGCGCCAACTGGTTCGCCCGCGAAGGCCAGGAGCGCGAGTATCGCTATTCCTGGAAGCGGCAGAACTGGTTCGACAACCAGCGCGAAGAGCATCTGGCGGTGCGCAACAATGTCGGCCTGTTCGACATGACTTCTTTCGGCAAGATCAGGATCGAGGGCCGCGACGCGCTGGCATTCCTGCAAAGGCTCTGCGCCAACAACCTAAATGTCGCGCCGGGCAGGATCGTCTACACGCAGATGCTGAACCAGCGTGGCGGCATCGAGAGCGACCTGACCGTTTCGCGGCTTTCCGAGACGGCATTCCTGGCCGTCGTGCCCGGAGCGACGCTGCAGCGCGATTTGGCATGGCTGCGCAAGCATCTCGCAGAGGAGTTCGTGGTCATCACCGATGTGACGGCGGCGGAAAGTGTCCTTTGCCTGATGGGGCCTTACGCGAGAGACCTGATTCAGAAGGTGAGCCCGAACGATTTCTCCAATGAGAAAAATCCGTTTGGAACCTGGCAGGAGATCGAGATCGGCATGGGCCTGGCCCGCGCCCATCGAGTCACCTATGTCGGCGAACTCGGCTGGGAGCTTTATGTTTCGACGGACCAGGCGGCCCATGTGTTCGAGGCGATCGACGAGGCCGGCGCCGAGTTCGGGCTAAAGCTCTGCGGGCTGCACACGCTCGATTCCTGCCGCATCGAAAAGGCATTCCGCCATTTCGGCCACGACATCACCGACGAGGACCATGTGCTGGAGGCGGGGCTTGGCTTTGCGGTTAAGACCGGCAAGGGCGATTTTCTCGGCCGTGATGCTGTCCTGCGCAAGAAGGAATCCGGCCTGTCACGCCGGCTCGTGCAATTCCGGCTGGCCGACCCGGAGCCCCTGCTCTTCCACAACGAGGCGATTGTACGCGACGGAAGGATCGTCGGCACGATCACCTCCGGCAATTATGGCCACCATCTCGGCGGTGCGATCGGCCTCGGCTATGTTCCATGCAGGGGCGAAGGCGAGGCGGATGTGCTTGGCTCGTCATACGAGATCGAGATTGCCGGTGAGCGGTTTGCGGCCGAGGCTTCGTTGCGGCCGATGTACGATCCGAAGGCGGAACGGGTAAGAGTGTAGGTCTTACTCCTCTCCCCGTTCACGGGATGAAGAGAGCAGCCTCGCCGCTTCAAAACTTCTCCAGCCTGCGGCGGACCTTCTCCAGATACGCAGCGCGGCTTGCCGCCGTCGAGCGATCCATGTCGTAGTGCGCCAGATAAATCGTCCGGCAGCCCTTCGCGCATAGCGCGCGCATGCCGCGCAGGATGGTCTTGCGGCCCGGCTGGCCCATAAGGAAGGAGATCAGCCACGTCGCGCCGCAGGTGGTGACGACGCCGAGGCGCGTGATATGCGGCACCAGCGAGACGATGCGTCCGCCGTCAGCCGGCAGCTTGAACGCGACATCGGTCGCCCAGACGCGATCGAGCCAACCTTTCAGCATCGCCGGCAGTCCATACCACCAGGTCGGGTAGACGAACAGGATGGCTTCCGCCCATTTGAGGTTATCGATATGCGGCGCGAGCGCCGGGTCTGTTGGCGCGCGGTCATGGTAATGCCGGCGTTCGTCGGCGCCCAGAACCGGGTTGAATCCTTCCGCGTAGAGATCGACCAGCCGTACATCCCAGCCGCGTGCGGTCAGCGTCGCAACCGCCGTGTCACGCACGGCTGCGCAAAAACTGTCCGGTACCGGATGGCAATAGACGACCAGCGCCCGCATCAAAGGCGGTCCATTTTTGCGGCGACCTTCGTCATGAAGCTTTTTCGCGATTCCTCGGTGGATAGGTTCATAGAGTAGTGCGCCAGATAGGAAACCTTGGCGCCCGGCTTGACGGTGGCGCGCAGCACCCGGTTGACCAGCTTTCGCGGCGGGTCACTCATCAGGAACGCACGGAGCCGGCTTCCGCCATAGGTGGTTATGGCGGCGACTTTCCTGATGTTGTGGAGCGAAGGAACGGCCTCGCCGTCGATCATTGTAAAGGAGACGCCCGGCAGGAAGACGCGGTCGAAAAAGCCTTTCAGTATAGCGGGATAGCCGTAATTCCAGACCGGATAGGCGAGCACTAGCGCCTCGGCGCGGCGCAACCGATCGACATAGCGGCCCACCTCCCCGCCCGGCGTGCGTCCGTCATGATAGCCGAGGCGCTCGGCGCGGCTCATGCGCGGATCGAAATCCTCCGCATAGAGATCGCAATCGTCGACGCTGTGGCCAGCGGCGGTCAGTCTCTCGACGATGAGCCGGTGCAGCGTGGCGTGGAAGCTGGTTTCCACCGGATGCGCGTAAAGCACGAGGACGTTCATGGGCTATCCCGCTTGCAGCCCCTTGAACAGAAAAGTCTTCTCCGAACGGTAATCGTAGTCCGGGTTTTCCCAGGCGATCATCTTGCCGGGATTGAGCAGACCTCGCGGATCGGCCTCGCGCTTGAACGCGAGTTGGATAGCATCGGTCTGCTTCATGCCGCCCTCCTCCAGCGTATAGCGGTGCGGGTTGAAGATCGGGCACCCATTCTCCTCGTGCAGCCGGATGATCTCGTCGAGCCGCTCCTCGGTCGTGAATTTCACCAGCGGCAGGCCGAAACAGGTGATATTCCCGTCGAAGCGCACGAATTCCAGATGCGAGAACACTTCGCCCGGAAACATTTTTTCCATATTCTCGACCAGGGCTAGCTGGTTGGGGAACGGGTACAGCGACTGCAGATAGGTTATCGCGGGATCGACGCGCAGCGCGCGCAGCGTCGTGTGGTTCCAGGCAAGCTCGTAGGCCGGCGGCAGCCCCTTTTTGTCCTCAGGAGATGCAATCGCGGCGCTGTAGACGATTTCGCCGCCCTCGCGCCGGGTGAACGCCAGGAATGCGTCGAGCGCATGCGGCGCGACCATGACCACGCATATGCTCTGGCCTTCTCTGAGGAACTTCTGATGCCGCTTGAAATAGGCGAACGGCGCCGGAGCGGCGATCGGCGTGATCAGTTTGGTGAGAATGCCGTCCTGGCAGGCGAGCGCGTTTCCGTAGCGTGCGGCGGCCATGAAGGTGTCGAAGCCGACGATCAAGTCGACCCAATCGTAGGAGGCCGTCAGCGGCATCTCGACTTCGGTGATGATGCCGTTGGTTCCGTAGGCGTGGGTAACCTTGTGCAGGTTCTCGCCGGTCAGCTCCAGCACCCGCGGCTCGGCCTCCATGGTGACGACGCGCAGCCTGAGCACATTGCCGAAATCGCGCAACCCGCCGAAATTGATCGAGCCGACGCCGCCCGAGCCGCCAGCGATGAAGCCGCCTATGGAGGCGGTGTTGTAGGTAGACGGATGAAGGCGCAGTTCCTGGCCGGAATGCGTGCGCGTTGCGCGGTCTATGTCGGCGATGATCGCACCCGGCTGGCAGACGACGCGGCCGGAAGCGATCGATTTCACCTCGGTCATCTCTGCAAGCGACAGCACGACGCCGCCGGACAGCGGCATGGCCTGCCCGTAATTGCCGGTGCCGGCGCCGCGCGGCGTTACCGGAATGCCGAGGCGGTGGCAAGCGGCGAGCACGCGGATTACCTCAGCCTCGCTTTTCGGCGAGACGATCAGGTCGCCGGTCACATGCTCCAGTTCGCGCTTGAGCAGGGGGCTGTACCAGTAGAAATCGCGGCTCTTCTGCTGCACGATCTTTTCGTTGTCCTCGACCTTGAGCCCGTCGAGTTCGCGCCTCAGCGCCGCAATATCCATTATTCCACCATCAAATCGTCGAGTTCCGAGTAGTCTGGCAAGTCGCGTGCAATCGCCCTGCCCTCGCGGATCACGATGCGATCCGATTCGGGCCGCGACAGCAATTCCGTCCAACTCCTGCCCTTGAATACGACGAAGTCCGCCGGGCCGCCGGGAGCCAGAATTCCGGCCTCATGTAACCGCATGATGTCGGCGGGTGTTGTTGTTACCGCCTTCGGCCAGTCGCCGACCGGATGATCGAAATGCAGGATGCGCGTCGCCATCCGGTAGACTTCCAGCATGTCGAGATCGCCATAGGCGTAGAACGGGTCCCGGGTGTTGTCGGAGGCCACCGCGACGGGAATGCCGCGCGCACGCATCTCATGCAGCAGCGTCACCCCGCGCCAGCGCGGGGTCGTGCCGTCCCGCCGGCGGTCCTGGAGATAGAGGTTACACATGGGCAGCGACACAACGGCGATGCCGGCCCGCGCGACCTTATCCAGCGTGTCCAGCACATCGGCGTCGGGCTGACGCGCCAAGGAACAGCAATGGCCGACAAGAATCCTGCCCTCGAAGCGATGGCGAAGGGCGGCTTCGGCGATCTTCTTCAGCGAGACGGCGGAGATTTCAGCGGTCTCGTCGGCATGGAAATCGAGATCGAGGCCGTGTTTGATCGCGGTCGTGAAAACGCGGTCGAGCAATTCCTCGAGATCGGGAACCATGTAGGTGACCGTGCCGAGCACGCCTCCGGCCGCGGCGACCCGCCTGGCGAGCCCTGCGAACCATTTTGCATCGCGCGCACCCTCAATGCCGAACAGGCAGACGCCCTGCAGCTCGATCCGCCCTCGCCAGCGCTCGCGCATCTCCTCGAATACCGGCCAGGATATTTCTTCCTGGGGCGGCACCGAGTCGATATGCGTGCACAGCGCCTTGGTGCCGTGGGCGTAGGCGCAGCGGAGCGCAAAATCCATGCGCCGCGAGACATCGTTGGCGCTCCAGCGCGCCGCACGGTCCTCGCCGGTTGCGTTCAGCGCGCCAGGGAAGGAGCCGTCGGGATTGGGCTTGCGCGGCCAGATATGCCCCTTGTCGATGTGCGTGTGGCAGTCGACGAAGCAGGGCAGGACGATGCGGCCGGCGAGGTTGATGCCGTCGGACAGCGGTTGGTGTCCCGACGGAGCGATGCTGACAATCCTGCCGTCGGCGACTGAAATGTTGGCGAGTGCGAAGCCGTCAGCGTCGAATGGCGCGGCGAGGTCCGGCGTCAGCGAGGTGTGAACGCGGGCGCGGGAGAGCGTGTAGGAGCCGCTCGGAGGCAACTGGATTTGCGTCACCACTGCCCCTCACCCTTACCCTCTCCCCGTAAGCACGGGGAGAGGGAGTGGCCAGCGTTGCGGCCAGCCCCCTTCTCCCCGTCCTTCACGGGGAGAAGGTCCCGGCAGGGGGATGAGGGGCAGCAGAAACAATTCCGGAAAGTCATCACCGCTCCTGCTTCAGCGCGCTTTCGTGCCAGCGCCGCAGCAGCAGGTGCGAAACGAGCGACAGCACCAGGAAAATCAGGATGCCGGTGAGCGAAATGAGGATCAGCGCCGCAAACAGCCGCGGCGCGTTGAGCCGGTAGCCGGCCTCGATAATGCGCGAGGCAAGACCGGACGACTGCCCCGACGAGCCGGCGACGAATTCGGCGACCACCGCGCCGATCAGCGACAGGCCGCCGGCGATCTTCAGGCCGCCGAGGAAATACGGCATCGCCGCCGGCAGGCGCAGGTGCCGAAGCTTCTGCCAGCGCGTCGCGCCGTTGAGTCGGAACAGGTCGCGCAGATTGCGGTCGACCGAATTCAGCCCGAGCGTGGTGTTGGACAGGATCGGGAAGAAGGCGACGATCCACGAGCAAAGTAAGAGCTTGGCAGTCTGGTTGTCGACATAGATGTTGATGAGCGGGAAGATCGCCACGATCGGCGTGACCTGCAGCACGATGGCGAAGGGAAAGAACGACATCTCCACCCACTTCGACTGGGTGAACAGAACCGCGAGCCCGACGCCGCCGATCACGGCAAGCAGCAGGCTGAGGAAGGTGATCTTCAGCGTCACCAGAAGAGAGCCGAACAGGAGCGCGGCGTCCGTGTAGAGCGTCTGCGCCACCACATGTGGCCGCGGCAGGATGTACCGCGGGATCTCGTTCCAGACGCAGATGCGGTCCCACAGCCAGATGGCGAAGAGCATGATGAGCAGCGGCAGAAGCCAGCTACCGATGCGCTCCAGCCTTTCCTGGCGCACGCGCTTGGCTTCTTCCGGGTCGAGCCTCGCGGGCAGGGTTTCAATGACCATGGGGCTCACTTGCCGAATTCATGGCTGCATTGAGCGCCTCCGACGCGCGCAGGCAGAACGCAGCGTACTCAGGCGATATGCGGAATTTCTCGTCCCTCGGATAGGCAGCGTCGACAGTCATTTCGCCGGACACGCGGCCCGGACGGGCGGCCATGATGACGATGCGGTTCGACAGGAAGACGCTTTCGAACACGCTGTGCGTGACGAAGACGACAGTGAAGCGCTGGTCCTGCCACAGTTCCAGCAGGTCGTCGTTGAGCTTGAAGCGGGTGATCTCGTCGAGTGCGGCAAATGGTTCGTCCATCAAGAGCAGACGCGGCTTCGTCACCAGAGCGCGCGCGATCGAAACGCGCATCTTCATGCCGCCGGAAAGCTCGCGCGGCACCGCGTTTTCAAAGCCGGTGAGGTGAACCCGCTCGAGAAGCTCCGAAACTGCGGGCGCGGCCTTCTCCCGCGAGACGCCCCTCAGCCTGAGCGGCAGCCAGACATTGTCGAAAACGCTCGCCCAGGGAAGCAATGTCGGCTCCTGGAAGACGAAGCCGGTGCAGTCGCCGCCCAGCGCCTTGTGCCAGTCGAGCGCGCCGGTGGTCGGCGTGGTCAACCCGGCGATCAGCCTGAGCGCCGTCGACTTGCCGCAGCCCGACGGCCCGAGAAGGCTCAGGAAATCGCCCTCCCGGATCGTCAGGTTGACATCACGAAGCGCCGAGACCCCGTTGGAGAAGGTCTTGCCTACATTGCGCAGGTCCAGAAGCGGCGACCCGCTTCCGTTCAGATTTCGCATTCCCGCGCCTGCCTTTTGAAGCATCGTCCGGCGGCCGGATCACTTCTTGAGATCGAGGCCGACGGCCTTGTTGACGAAATCCAGCGTGTACGATTTCGAAATGTCGAGCCCGCCCTTGACCACCTTGGCCTTCACCATCTTGTCGTAGAAACTCTTGATGCGCGCGTCGGTCATCGCGCCGATCCCCAGTTTTTCCGTGTCACCGGAATCGACGATGCCGAACTCCTTCATCTTCTCGATCGAAAAGGCGATCTGCTCGTCGGTGATATCGGGATTGTCCTTCTTGATCATCTCGTTGGCGGCCTTGTTGTCGCCGTAGAGATAATTGTACCAGCCCTTGGCCGAGCCATCCACGAAGCATTCGACCACTTTCGGACGCTCATCGATCGTCTTCTGCATGGTCTCGATCGTGGTGGCGTAGGTGTCGAAGCCGAAATCGGCGAGCAGGAACAGGTTCGGCTTGAAACCACCCTCCTTCTCGACCGCGTAGGGCTCGGAGGTCACATAACCCTGCTGAACCGATTTCGGATTGGCGATAAAGGGCGCGGGGTTGAACGTGTAGGGCACGCGCTTTGCCGCGTCGTAGCCGAGTTCGGTGATCATCCACTGGAAGTAGCTCTGGAAACCCTCGTCGCCGAGAATGTACTGCTCGGCGTCCTTCAGACTCTCCCACGTATCGAGCCCCCCCGGATGCGACATCAAAACCTGCGGCTCCTTCTGGAACGAGGCCGCGACGATCCTGAGCGGAATCTCCTGCTCGACCGCCGAAAAGGCCTGCAGCATGTTGCCGCCCATGTAGAAATCGATCTTGCCGGCGAGGAGCAACGGCCGGCCGCTCACCTGCGGTCCGCCCATCTGGATTGTAACGTCGAGCCCGCAGGCGGCATAGGTGCCGTCGGCGACCGCCTGGTAGTAGCCGCCATGCTCAGCCTGGGCGAGCCAGTTGGTCTGGAAAGTGACGGCCTCGGCCGCGAAGGAGGCCGGCGCGCCGGCTAAAAGAAGCGCGGCTGCGGAAAATGCAAAATTTCTCGTCATGAACACCACCCCTGTTTGCCCAGTGCTTCCAGTGCCTGGCTGTGACACCAACGGATCGATATGCAAGGCGCGTGCCATCGGTCTTGCACCGCAACCGTCGCGTCGGATGGCTGCATTTGGGCGGGACCGGAGCGTCTAGCTTGCTGATCGCGGCCGCATCGTGCCCATTTTTTAAACCGCTGTCCATCTTGCCCGCGACGCCTGCCCAGGCAACTTGAAGCGATGCACGGTTGAGCTTTAGGCTTGAATTTTGGAGAGCGAGCAATGTTCAAGTTCCTGACGCCCAAGACGATCAAACCGCCATTCGCGCGCTACAGCCACGGTGTCGAAGTGCCGGCGGGGAAGCGGCTGGTCCTGTGTTCGGGGCAACTCGGCATCAGGCCTGACGACCTGGTGCCGGACGATCCGGGCGAGCAGGCGAACCTCTGTTTCGCAAATATCGCCGCCATTCTCGGCGAAGCGGGCCTCGAGCTCTCAAATGTTGTCCGGATCAACGCCTACGTCACCGACCGTGCCTATCTCAGGGCCTATATGGACGTGCGCGACAAGCTGTTTGCCGATCCGGCCCCGGCCTCGACGCTGATGATCGTCTCCGGCTTCGCGCGGCCGGAATTCAAGGTCGAGATAGAAGCCATCGCGGCTGGCTAGAAATAGCCGCCGAAGATCAGCAGGATTGCGCCAAGCGCGACCAGAACGAGACCCGGCCAGTTCGACCCGAGACCCATGAAGCGGACGCCACGATGCGCTGGCTCGAGCGTGTTGCGCGAACCCAGCCCCGCCGGCCCGGGTTCGCTCATGCGTCCGCGGTAGATGGCCTGCCCCGCCAGAAGTACAATTCCGATCACGAAGAGCAGCGCGCCGAGCCAGATGATCAGCATTCTTGCCTCCTGATGCAAAGGACCGGCCGGTTAGATAGGGCGGCGTATCAATTCGGAAATGCCGGCGCGAAAATGCGCCCTCTTACAAAATGCGCCGCTCTGAAATATTCAGGCTGAACAATTCCGGTTCATGAAGAGGTCCGACGTGGCGAAACAGAACAGACGGGTCTGGTGGGGCGACTTCCCGACGACCGAATACGCCTCCATCGATCCGGAAGTAACGATCGCGGTGTTGCCGGTGGCAGCGATCGAGCAGCACGGCCCGCATCTGCCGGTTTCGACCGATACGACCATCATGCAGGGCATGCTGGAAGCGGTCATCGAAAGGCTGCCGGTTGATCTGGATGTGCGCATCCTGCCGGTGCAGGCGGTCGGCAAATCCAACGAGCACCTGCACGCGCCCGGCACGCTGACGCTCACGCCGCTCGCCGCCATCCAGTCCTGGGCCGACCTTGGCACATCGGTGGCGCGGGCAGGCGTGAGAAAGATCGTGTTCGTCAACTCGCATGGCGGCAACGAGGAGATCATGGGCATCGTCGCGCGCGAACTGCGCGTGGCGTTCAAGATGCTGGCGGTCAAGACGAGCTGGCAGCGCTTCGGCCGACCCGACGGCATGTATCCCGAACTGGAGGACCGGCACGGCATCCATGGCGGCGATGTCGAGACCTCGCTGATGCTGCATTTCCGGCCGGATCTGGTCGACATGACGAAGGCGGAGAACTTCGTTTCGGGCGTCGCCCGTGCCGAGCAGGAATTCGAGCTGCTGCGCCACACAGGCACCCATGCCTTCGCCTGGATAGCCAGCGATTTGAACCCGCACGGAGTGGTCGGCAATGCCGCCATCGCCACGGCGGAAAAGGGCCGTTTGACCGCCGCGCATCAGGCCGAAGGATTTGTCCGGCTGCTGCAGGATATCCGCAAGGCCAAGCTGGCTGACTGGCTGGCGTGAAGCGCCGCTGCGGTTCTAACCGTCGATCCTGAGTGCGAAGGGCGTGCCCTCGAAGGCGTCTGCGCCGCGCCCGATAGCCGCGATCGCCTCGGTCATCCGGCCGCTGCGACCGAGGATCTGGTCGGCCAACACGATCAAACGTGGGTTCGGCGTGGCCGACGGCGACACGGCGCGCAAAGTGTTGGCGAGTTCAGCTTCGTCACGCTTGGGCGAAAGAGCCGCGGCAATGATGTAAGCCGACGCCGTCGAGCGGCTGATGCCGGCATAGCAATTGACCACCAGCGGGCGGGAGCGGTCCCATTTGCCGGCGAAATCGAGCAGGCTCTGAATGTGGGCTTCGCCGGGCAGCGTCATGCCATCCCGCTCCTCGGCGATGTCGTGCATTGAAAGCAGGAGGTGGTGCTGTTGCGAAATCGTCTCCGGGCGCGTCATTTCGGTACCGGCAGCAAGCAGCGAAATCAGCCTGACCGCGCCGGTCGCGTTAACTGTCTCGCCGACCTTCGACAATGGACAGACGTAGATCATGAGATTGCTTTCCTATGGTCCGAAACGCGCTGTTGCGCCCAGCCTTGCAGCGCCCGCTCCAGCCGTATCCATTCCGCTTCGCCGCCCGGGAGCCCGAAGCGCAGGGCGGTCGCGCTCCAGCTGAAATTCCGGATCAGTATGCCATGCGCACCGAGCCATGCGAACAGTTCGGACGCATCGGCGATTTCAACATAGCGAAACAGCGCTGTGCCGCCGGTCACCTGTATATGGAAGTGGTGGAGCATCACATCCAGCCGAGCAGCCTCGCTTTGCAGCCGTTTGCGCATTTCGTCCTGCCAGGCATGATCGCCGAGCGCCCTGACGCCGTACTCCAGCGCGGGCCCCGCCACCGCCCACGGCCCGAATTCCGCCTCCAGACGCTGCGCGACAGGTTCCGCCGCGATGGCGAAACCGAGGCGTAGTCCGGCCAGCCCGAAGAACTTGCCGAAGGATTTGAGCACGACGAGACCGCCCTGCCCAACATCGCCAGCAACGCTATGCTCGCGTGGCCCGACATCCATGAAGGCTTCGTCGACGACCAGCAGGCCGCCTTTGTCATGCAGCGTACAGGCGAGATCGAGCAGCGTTTCACGCTCCACCACCCGCCCGTCCGGGTTGTTCGGATTAACGATGATGGCGAGGTCCGCGCCGGCCAGTGCGAAGACATCACTGACTTCGCTCACCGAATGACCCGCGAGCGCCGCCGCGCGGGCGTGTTCGGCATAGGTTGGCCCCAGCACCAGCGCCCTGCCCGGCGCAACCAGAGACGCCACGCGCGGCAGCAATATCTGGGTGCCCGGCGCGGCGGCCATGTTGAGCGCCGACGGCGAGCCGTAGGCAGCCGCTGCGACCGCGTTGAGGTCGCGGACCCGCGCAGGTTCAGGCAACCGCGACAAGGCGGTGGCGGGCAGCTCGAAAAGCGGATACGAGTGCGGATTGATCCCGGTCGAAAGATCCACCCAAGGCTCCGGCGCCTGCGGAAAAAGCGCTCGCGCCCGGCCAAGGCTTCCGCCGTGATCGGTAACTGCCGCCCCTTTTTCCCTTTCCAGAAGCGCCATGTTCGTCCTTACCGCCTTCCTGTCGCTTCTCGTCGAACTCGCCATCGGTTACCCCGACCGTCTCGTGCGCGCAATCGGCCATCCGGTGATCTGGATCGGCAATCTTATTTCTTTCCTCGATCGCAAGCTGAACAGCGCCGCCGCCTCCGACAATTTCCGCCGCTTTTCGGGCTGTATGACGCTGGTGGTGCTGGTCGGCATCCCGGCTGGGCTGGCTTATGGCATTCAAACAGCCCTCGGGGCGAGTTGGGTCGGCATCCTTGTCACCGCCATCCTGGCCAGCAGCCTCATAGCGCAAAGGAGCCTCGCCAGCCACGTCAAGGCAGTGGCGGATGCGCTCGATCAGGGCGGGCTTTTAGCCGGACGAGGCGCCGTGTCGCGCATCGTCGGCCGCGATCCCGAGCGCCTCGACGAAGCGGGCATCAGCCGCGCCGCCATCGAAAGCCTGGCCGAGAATTTTTCCGACGGCATCGTTGCGCCGGCGTTCTGGCTGGCTCTCGGCGGGCTGGCGGGCGGCGTAGGCTACAAGGCCGCCAACACCGCCGATTCGATGATCGGCCACCGCACGCCCCGCCACGAAGCATTCGGCTGGGCTGCGGCGCGCTTCGACGATCTCATCAACCTGCCGGCCTCCCGTCTCACGGCGCTGCTCGTCGTCACCGCGGCGTTTTTAGTGCCAGGCGCCAGTGCCGCATCCGCGTGGCGGACCGTGTGGCGCGACGCGAGAAAGCACCGCTCACCAAACGCCGGCTGGCCGGAAGCGGCGATGGCCGGTGCGCTCGGGCTCGCTTTGGCGGGCCCTCGCGTCTATGGCGGCGTCACCGTCGAAGACGCGATGATGGGCGAAAGCGGGCGGCGGGAAGCAAACGCATTGGATATACGCAAGGCGCTGAAACTGTACTGGGCAGCCGACCTCATTTTGGTCACGCTTTTTGGCGCGGCCGGTTTCGTTATTCACCTGGCCCGATAGGCTGGTCTGCGCGCCGTCGACAATTTCGCAGCTTTGCGCTTGAGCGGAACCGAATCTCGTGGTCATGGTTCCGGCCATGCAAACTAATCCGGAAGCACAATGAACCAGTTGACGCGGCTCGACAAATTGCTGTTCAGGCTCGAAGCGCAGTATGCCTGCCTGGGCTGGGCGTTCGGCGAGATCACCGGACTTCCAGGAATCGTATTCGAGATGGGGCTCGGTCATGGCCGCACCTACGACCATTTGCGCACCCATCTGCCGGACCGCGACATCTACGTGCTCGACCGCGAGATCGACTGCTTCGACGACTGCACCCCGCCCGACGGCCGGCTGATCCTCGGTGACATTGACGACACCCTGACGGCTTCGGCACACCGCTTCCCCCGACAGGTGATATTGGCTCATGCCGACATGGGTACCTATGATGAGGAGCGCAACATAGCCATGCGCGCCGTGCTCAGCCGGCGGCTGCCGGCAGTGCTGGCCCCGCAGGCCATCGTGCTCTCGGACATGCCGCTCGAATTGGCAGGGACGCGGCCGCTGCCGCTTCCTGCAGGCGCGCGCGAAGGCCGTTATTTTCTCTACCGCAACGGATGACCGACTGAACAAAGTGCGCGTTCAGACCCCATCCGGTCGCGCAATTGTGCGTTCGGGAGTCCCATGCGATCCCGAACGCAGATGACGGCAAAAAATTCGAGCACCGTTGTAGAATTCGATGCGTCCGAAACGTCTTAGGGCATGGACAGCGGCAAAATGCAGGAAACCGACGCCGACTGACCAGTCTCTGATCGTGAGGAGCAAACTGACATGGGTCTTTCCTACCGTTGGGTGATTGTCGCAGCAGGCGGCCTTCTGGGCTGCGTCGCGATAGGCGCGATGTTTTCGCTGCCCGTTTTTCTCCTGCCGATCTCGCGGGACACCGGCTGGTCCGTCACCGGCGTTTCCAGCGCGATGACCATCGGCTTCCTCGCGATGGCGCTGGGGAGCATGGCCTGGGGCAGCCTGTCGGATCGCTGGGGCCCTCGCGCCGTGGTGCTGACCGGATCGGTCGTTCTGGCGGCGGCGCTGGCTCTGGCGAGCCGGGCGACGTCGCTCGTCGAGTTTCAACTTGTCTTCGGCCTGGCTGTCGGCGGCGCCACCGCAGCGATCTTCGCGCCGATGATGGCCTGCGTCACAGGCTGGTTCGACACGCACCGCAGCCTTGCCGTGTCCCTCGTTTCCGCAGGCATGGGAATGGCACCAATGACCATGGCTCCCCTGGCGGCATGGCTGGTGACCCTCTACGACTGGAGAACCTCCCTTCTGATTATCGCCGCCCTCGTCGCGGCGGTGATGATACCTGTCTCACTTCTGGTGCGCCGTCCGCCGGCTCTCGAAGGCCAGAACGCGCTCGTTTCTCCGGATGGAGAGCCGCAATCCGATATGTCCGTCGGGCAGGCGATCAAATCGCCGCAGTTCATCATCCTGCTCGTGACCAACTTCTTCTGCTGCGCCACGCATTCGGGCCCGATCTTCCATACGGTGAGCTACGCCATCACCTGCGGCATCCCGATGGTTGCAGCGGTCTCGATCTACAGCGTGGAAGGTCTGGCGGGCATGGGCGGCCGCATTGCTTTCGGCCTGCTCGGCGACCGGTTCGGCGCCAAGCGCACTCTCGTTTGGGGACTGTTCCTGCAGGCGTTCGGCGTTCTGGGCTACGTCTTCGTGAGCCAACTCGGCCCATTCTACGCCGTGGCGGCGCTGGTCGGCTTTATCTACGCCGGCGTGATGCCTTTATACGCGGTCATCGCGCGCGAAAACTTTCCGCTGCGGATGATGGGCACCGTCATCGGCGGCACGGCCATGGCCGGCAGCCTGGGCATGGCGACCGGCCCGCTGACCGGGGGGCTGATCTACGACACGTTCGACAGCTATGCGTGGCTCTATATCGGCTCCTGGGGCATCGGCATCGGCGCTTTCCTGATCGCCTTGACCTTCAGACCATTCCCCAAAACTCAGCCGGCGTTCGCCGGCTGAGCCCTGACCTGCACCGCCGCGCGATACGGAGATGCGTAGCCACACGGCTCACGCTGCCTGCACTTTTTTCGGGACCCGCGCCCATTCCGGAATCCAGTCGCGGTGCGCGGCGAGCAGGTCGTCAACGAGCGACCATATCTGTTCGAGATCGAGCTCGGCGGCCGTATGCGGGTCCATCATCGCCGCGTGGTAGAGATGCTCGCGGTTTTGCGTCATCAGCGCCTGCACCGTTAGCTCTTGCACGTTGATGTTGGTGCGGATGAGCGCCGTCAGTTGCGGCGGCAGGGCGCCGATGAAGGTCGGCTGGATGCCGGAGGCATCGACCAGGCATGGCACCTCGGCCGCGCAATTCTCCGGCAGCGAGGTGATGCAACCATTATTGCGGACGTTGCCGTAGATGACCGAGGGCTCGTCGGTCCAGACCGAATTCATGATCGAGGAGGCATATTCGTGGCTTTCCTCGACCTCGATTGTTTCGGCGCTCCGGTAGGCGGCCGCCTGCCCCTTCCAGCGCTCGATCTGCTCGACGCAGCGCTTGGGATATTCGTCGAGCGGAATGCCGAATTTCTCGATCAGGTCGGGCCTGCCGTCCTTGATGAAGTAGGGCGTGTATTCGGCGAAATGCTCCGAGCTTTCCGTGACGAAATAGCCGAGCCGGGTCAGCATTTCGTAGCGCACCTTGTTGGGACAGCGCGGATTCCAGTGGCTCGGTTTCGGGAAACGTCCCTCGCGGTAGCCGCGCACCAGATCCGGATAGAGGTCGCGATAGCTGCCATCGGCCTGCCGTTGCTCGAATTTCAGGTAGAACGCCATGTGGTTGATGCCGGCGGCGCGGTAGCGGATTTCCTTGAGCGGGATTTCGAGGTCGCGGGCGAGTTCGAAAGCCGTTCCCTGCACCGAATGGCAGAGGCCGACCTGCTTGATGAGCGGATACTTTTCCGCGATCGCCCAGGTGTTGATCGCCATCGGGTTGACGTATTGCAGGAGGATGGCGTCGGGGCAGATGGCCGTCATGTCCTCGCAAATTTTCCAGAGATGCGGCACCGTGCGCAAACCCCGCATGATGCCGCCGACGCCGAGCGTATCGGCGATCGTCTGGCGCAGGCCGTATTTCTTCGGCACCTCGAAATCGGTAACCGTGCAGGGCTCGTAGCCGCCGATCTGGAAGGCGACGACGACGAAATCCGCGCCTGCCAGGGCCTTGCGCTGGCTGGTATGCGTCTCGATCTTCGCCGTCGCGCCCAGCGTCTTCACCAGCTTTCCGGCGACGATCTCGCTCTCTTCGAGGCGCTGCGGATTGAGATCCATCAGAGCGATCGTCGCGCCGGAAAGGGACGGCCGCTGCAGCACGTCGCCGATGATGTTCTTCATGAAGACGGTGGAACCGGCCCCGATGAACGTGATCTTGGGTTGTCTCGTCATGAATTGCGCCTCTTGTCTGCGATTTATGCGGCTACGTCGAACGCAGCCTTGACGAGCCGTTCGGTGTAGGCGGTCCTGGGATGGGAAAGCACCTCGTCGACCGGCCCCTCCTCGACAATCTTGCCGTGCTGCATCACCGCCACCCGATGGCAGAGCGCACGCACGACTTTCAGATCGTGGGAGATGAAAAGGTAGCTCAGGCCGCGCTCGTCCTGCAGCTTGCGCAAGAGGTCGATGATCTGGGCCTGAACGGAGAGATCGAGCGCCGAGGTCGGCTCGTCGAGCAGGATGAATTCCGGCTCGAGCGCGATGGCCCGTGCAATGGCGATGCGCTGGCGCTGGCCGCCTGAAAACTCGTGCGGGAAGCGCGAGAGGATATTGTGCGGAAGCCCGGCGCTCACTAACGCCTGCTGCACGCGCTCCAGCCGATCGCTCTTGTTGTCGCCGAGCCTGTTGACGATCAGCCCTTCCTCGATGATCTGGCCGACCGACATGCGCGGATTGAGTGAGGAAAACGGATCCTGGAAGACAACCTGCATGCGTGATCTGAGCGGCCGCATCTGGTCACGTGTCCTGGCGTGGATCGGTTCACCGTCGAAGAAGATTTCGCCGCCGTCGGCTGTCAGGAGTTTCACCAGCGCCTGCCCGAACGTTGTCTTGCCGGACCCGGATTCGCCGACCAGCCCCAACGTTTCGTGCCGGTGAAGCTTAAGGCTGAGGCTGTCTACGGCGACCAGTTCCTTGAGCCGCGGTTTGAAAAAGCCGCCATGCTTCAGCATGAACGACACCCGCACGTTGCTGCCCTCCAGAATGACGGCGGAGTCCACCGGCGGCGGATTGGCCATGCCCTTGGGTTCGGACGCCAAAAGATGGCGCGTATAGGGATGCTGCGGGTTTTTGAAGAGCTCTTCGGTGGTGTTGTGCTCCTTCACCTCGCCCTGGCTCATGACATAGACGTAGTCGGAAAACTGGCGAACGACGGTCAGATCATGGGTGATCAGGATCACCGCCATGCCGAGCCTCTGCTGCAGGTCGCGAATGAGATTGAGGATTTGCGCCTGCACCGTGACGTCGAGCGCCGTCGTTGGTTCGTCGGCGATGAGCACGTCCGGATTGTTGGCGAGCGCCATGGCGATCATGACGCGCTGGCGCTGACCGCCGGAAAGCTGGTGCGGATACTGGTTGAAGCGGCTTTCGGGATCCGGAATCTGCACCTGCCGCAACAGCTCCAGCGTACGCTCGCCGGCTTGCTTGCGGCTCATCTTCTGATGGACGCGGATCGCCTCGATGATCTGCGCGCCGACCGTGTAGACCGGATTGAGCGAGCTCATCGGCTCCTGGAAAATCATCGAAATGCGGTCGCCGCGCAGCGCCCGGCGCTGCCGGTCGGAGAATTTCAGCACGTTTTTGCCGTCATATTCGATCCGCGAATGCCCGGCGACCGTCGCCCGCTTGGTGAGCAGGCCCATGACCGTACGCGCCGTCACCGACTTGCCGGAACCGGATTCTCCGACCACGGCGATGGTCTCGCCGCGGTAAAGCTGAAACGACACGTCCTTGACCGCGTCGACCGTTCCGCCTTCCACCTTGAAGGTCACCGCGACGTTGCGGGCGTCGATGATCGGGCTGCCGGTCCTCGCCGCATGGTCGCAGCGTTCGGCGGGCGCCATCGAAATTTTTTCCGTCAGAGCCATGATCTCGGACTCCTCAATAAGGATCGACGGCATCGCGAAGACCATCGCCCAGCGCATTGAACGCAAAGACGGTGACCAGCACGAAACCCACGGGGGCGAGGATCCAGGGATAGGACCCGATGACGGAATAGGTCGCTGTATCCTGCAGCATCAGCCCCCAGGAGATCAGCGGCGGCTTCACCGCAAAACCGAGGAAGCCGAGGAAGGATTCAAGCAGCACGACATTGGGGATCGCCAGCGTCACCGCGACGATGACGTGGCTCATGACGTTCGGGAAAATGTGCTGGAAGATGATGCGGCGGTCGGTTGCGCCGATCGCCATCGCCGCTCGCACATAGTCGATCCGCGCCAGCGCCAGCGTCTTGCCGCGGACCTCGCGGGACATCTGCGCCCAGCCGAGCGCCGACATTACGAAGATGACGAAGGCCAGGAAGACGTTGGTCGGCGCCGTCACCGGGATCAGCGAGGTGAGCGCCAGATAAAGCGGCAGTTGCGGAAAGGCGAGCACCAGTTCGACGAAGCGCTGCACCCATGCATCGAGCCTTCCGCCGAAATATCCGGACACCATGCCGACCGTCGTGCCGACGACCGTGATGATGAAGACGACGGTGAGCGCGATCATCAGCGAAATGCGCGAGCCGTAGATGATGCGAGACAGCACATCGCGACCGAATTTGTCGGTGCCGAGGAAATTGACCGGTGTTCCGTTGGTGTCGCCGAAGAAATGCCGCTGCGCCGGGATCAGGCCGAAAAGCCTGTACTCGAATCCTTTGACGAAAAAGCCCAACGTCTGCGGGTTTTCATAGTCGGGACCGACGATCGGCTGGAACGTGATGGGGTCCAACTCATCCGTTTCGCGGATCGGATACGTCCGCGGCGGAAAGACGAAATTCCCGTCCCGATCCGTCATGCTGATGGTCTGTGGCGGCGCGAAACCGACGCCGGTCAGCTTCGGATCGACGGGTGCGAAGAACTCCGCGAATATCGTCATGATCACTAGGAGGCAGACGAGGATCAGGCCGGCCATGCCGGTCCAGGATCGCTTGAGGCGGCGCCAGACAAGCGCGGTATAGGTTTCGTTGCCATCGCCTTTGGCCGGCGGCACGGAGGCGGAGACTACGGGTTGGACGTCGGCTTTCATGCGTCGGCCCCTCCCCCAAGGCGGATTCGCGGGTCGAGCGCTACGAGCAGCATGTCGGCGATGATGTTGCCGACGATCAAGGTCACCGACAGAACCAGCATGAAGGTCGCCGTGACATAGACGTCGCCGACCCACATCGAGCCGACGATGGCCGGGCCGACCGTCGGCAGGGCGAAGATGATCGCGGTCTCGATCTCGCCGGTCAGCATGTAGGGCATCACGACGCCCTGGTACATGACGAGCGGATGCAGCGCGTTCGGCACGGCGTGGCGCATGACCACGGTGCGCTCGCTCAAGCCCTTGGCCCGCGCCGTTTCGACATATTGGGCGTTCAGCGTATCGAGAAGATTGCCCCGCATGACACGCATGTTGTAGGCAAGCCCGCCAAACGTGGCGATCGCGATCACCGGCCAGACATGCTTGACCAGATCGACGAACTTGCCCCACGACCAGGGCGCCCCGCCATAACGCGCGGAATGGAAGCTGTTGATTTCCGTGACGTTGAAGTGGAACACCAGGACATAGACGATGATCAGCGCCATCAGGAAGCGCGGCACCGTCATTCCGAGAAACGAGATCCCCGACAGCAGGCTGTCCACCCAGGAATATTGCCGGGTCGCCGCCAGAACGCCGAAGGTGATGCCGATCACCGATGCCAGGATATGGCAGACAAGCGCCAGCGCCAGTGTACGGGGCAATCGCTCGCCGACCACATCGGCGACCGGCTTGTTGTAGAACAGGCTGTGGCCAAAATCGCCGCGGGTGACGATGCCGGTGATCCAATTGACGTACTGGACGGGCAAGGGCTTATCGAGCCCGTGGGCGACCTTGTAGGCCTGCGCCTGGGCGTCGGCCTCCTCGAAGGACGCGCCGCCCTGGTTGATCAGTTGCGAGCGGATGTAGTCGCTGTAGTCGCCCGGCGGTGCCTGGATGATCGCGAATGTCACGACGCTCAGGACGAAGAGGACCGGAACCGCCGACGCGATACGCACAAGCAGAAATCTGAACATGATCGTGTTTGCTTCTCTTGTGGCTCGTGGCGATGCCCTCCCTCACGAGGCGCGGTATCTCCACGATTCAAGTTCGGAGCCTCCCCTCCTGCGGATGCCCGCCGGAGGGGAAATCGACTGCGGTCAGTTCATCGGGCCGCTTTCGCCAGGCTTGCCGGGAAGCTGTTCGGGGAACAGTTCATAGTCGCCCTGCTTGTCGGCGGCGACGAACACCCGTTCGCGGATGATCGTGTCCTCGGCCCAGTTGAACATGAAGATCGGCGTTCCCTCCGGAATGTTGGAGAAGCGCTTGTTGATGATGAGCGCGCCCGGGTATTCGGTCAGGCCGATCGTATCGAGGTTGGTCGTCGAGACCTTCTGAAACTGCTTCATCAGTTCGGCCCGCTCGTCATTGTCGTTGCTGGCGATGAACTTGTTGACGATATCCACCATCTCCTGCTCGAAAGGCATCAGATCGACCGTGCCGTCCGTTCCCGCCCGGTGGTGCCAACTCGTGCGCGGGCCGGTCGGCGCAAGCTGGGTCGTATTCTGCACCACCGATGTCAGTTCCTGGTCGTTGCGGCGGACAAGCCAGTCGAAGCGGCCGGCATATTGCGTGTTGTCGCGCTTTACACCGTCGACGGCGTTGATCGTCACCTTCAGGCCTAGCTGTTCCATCTGGCCGACCAGACCCTCCGCGAGATTGCGGTCGGTGCTGTAGTCGGAATTGACGAGGAGCACGATCTGCACGTCGGAGCCGCCTGCTGTTCCGGCAGGGAAGTTGACGACGCCATTGCCGTCCGTGTCCTTCAGCCCGACCTTCTCGAGCAGCGCCTTGGCGCCTTCAAGATCGAACGGATAGTAGATCGTCGAGGCGCGGTCGTAGAAGGCCGTTCCCGAGGAAATGCCGCCGGGATAGATCGCGGTGAAGGGCCCCTTGACGAGGGATTCGCCGAGTTTCTTGCGATCGATGGCCATCGTCACGGCTTTGCGGAAATCGCCGTTACGATTGAGTTCGCGCACGGCCTTTGCCCGCTCGTCCGGCTCGCCCCAGCCATTGGCGGAGAAGTTCATGCGCAGATTATAGCCGATCAGGCGGGCGCCGAAGGCCAGCCGCGCGGGAGCCGTTTCCTGTGCGGCGCGCTTCAGCGATTCCACGAAGTTTTCAGGCTGTTCCAGGTTCGAGATATCGCCTGAACCGGCGATCGCCTGCACGTCGCGGTCGGCCCAGGTCGACAGCTTGTAGTGAATTTCATTGAGATACGGCAGTTGGTTGCCGGCCTCGTCGACCTTCCAGTAATACGGGTTGCGCCGCAGCACGATGATGTCGTCTGAGCGGTATTCGACCGGCACCCAGGCGCCCATCACTGGCGTATTCAGGTATTCCGGCGGGAAGCCGTTCTTGTATTGATTGTAGGTCATGTCCTTGTTGTATTTCGGATGCTTGGTCTTCAGGACATGGGACGGTCCCGGACAGAAAGTACCGTAGGCCATCGTATAGAGATGCTGGCGCGGAAACGCATCCTTGAAGGTCCATTCGACCGTGTACTTGTCGATCGCCTTCAGGGTCGTGCCTTCACCAAACGTTTCCGGCGTCGCGCCGTTCAACGGCGAGACGTTCGGGTCGACGACATTGTCGTCCCAGTAGAACATCACGTCATCGGCATCGAACGGGTCTCCGTCCGACCACTTTGCGCCTTCGACCAACTTCATCGTCAGCGTGTGGCCGTCTTCCGACCACTCCCAGCTCTTGGCAAGATTGGGCAGCGGCTCGACATCCTTGGCATCGACCTGGAACAGCGGCGCGGTGCGCGTCAGGCATTCGAACATTGCGATGTCGATGCCGCCCCAGCCTTGCGTCTGCCCGGCGCTGTAGTTCCAGCCTTCCGGCCGGCCGCCGACGACGTGGCGCATCGTGTCGCCATAGACGCCGATACCATCCGGCATGTTGCCGGTCTTGAAGACCATCGGTTCCTTCGGCAGCCGTTCGGCGACCGGCGGCAACTTTCCGGTCTTTACGAACTTTTCGGTGACCCATTCCGGCTCGCGATATTCCGGCAACGTCTTGAACTCGAGGATCGAGTCGCGCGGCACGTAAGTGATCTTGCCTTGCGCCGGAAACGGCGGTTGTTCGGGCACGATGGTCGGCTCGGAGGCCGAGGCATGGATGGTGAACGCCGAGATGCCAAGCAGAAGCGCGGCAGCGGTTTTCATTCGGCAAGAAATGTTCATTGTCCTGGTTTCTCCCTTATGCTTCAGGCCTGCCGCGATGGCATGGCTCTCCTCCAACAAGCATCGAACGAAGCGGTATTCCGCTTTCCTGGATGTGCTGCCCGGGCGCGTTCGCCGAGGTGCGACACGGCCCATCCGGTTTTCCGGAACATTGGCTTGTCGCAGCCAGGACTCAGCCAGCCGCGCGCAACTTCATGGCTTCCTTTTCGGCCCTGATTTCTTCGATCGAGCGAACCTCGCGGCGGGCGACGCCCTTCCATTCCCGCGTTTTTACCGTCGCGCGGCTCAGCCGTTCCTTGGCGCCCTCGATCGCATGGGCGTATTGCGGCAGCCACTCGGCCTGCGCCACCACCATCTCGTCGACCATCTGCCAGACCTCTTCCGGCGTGCAGATCGCGCCGACCAGCGGATCGTGTAGGACGGCCAGTTTCAGGAGATCGATATCGCCGGAGATCGCCGCGTGGACCGACATGCGCTGGACGTTGATCGACGAAATGCAGGTCGCAGCGCAGGCTTCCGGAAGCGTGATGCCGGCCACCATGTTGATGCCGAAGCGATCGACGAAACCGGGCGATTCAATGATGGCGTCGGGCGGCAGGTTAGTGATGACGCCGTCGTTCTTGACGTTGAAGTGCCCGCGATAGACCCGCCCGGTTTCAAGCGCCTCCAGGATGTGGCTGGCGTGCTCGTTCGAGCGGCGCGCCGGATCGACCGGCTTTCCCGCATCTTCGAGGAATTGCGGGAACTCGGTTTCGAACCAGTTCCGGGTTTCGGTCGAATAGCGCAGATAACCGCCGGTTTCGCCATGGATCCAGTCCGACATGTCGATCCACTTGGCAGTCTCCTCCGGCCGCTTGCGGTACCAGGGCAGATATTCGGACAGGTGGCCGTTGCTTTCGGTCGAATAGACGCCGAAGCGCTTCAACACGTCGATCCTGAGCTTCTCCTGCCGCGAAAAGACCGGATGCGCCTCGAAGGCGGCGACGAGTTCATCCCTGCCGATCTTGCGGCCCTTGACGCGAAGGTCGACGAACCAGGTCTGGTGGTTGATGCCGGAGCAGATATAGTCGAGCTCACCTTGCTGCGCGCCAAGTATCTCGGCTATCTGCTCGGCCCCGTGCTGGACACCGTGGCAAAGGCCGACGGTATCGACCTTGCCGTACTCGATCGCCGCCCAGGTGTTCATCGCCATCGGGTTGGCATAGTTCAGGAATTTCGCACCCGGCTCGGCGAGCTCGCGGATATCCCTGCAGAAATCCAGAATGACCGGGATGTTGCGCTGGCCGTAGAGAATGCCGCCGGCGCAGATCGTATCGCCGACGCACTGGTCGACGCCGTATTTGAGCGGAATGCGGATATCGTCGGCGTAGGCGTCGAGCCCACCAACGCGCACGCAGCTGATGATGTAGCGAGCACCCTCGATCGCCTTGCGGCGATCCGTGGTGGCGGTGACACGGGTAGGCAGCCTGTTAGCCTCGACGATCTTGTCGAGGATCGTCTTGATCATGCCGAGATTATGCTCGCTCACGTCGGTGAGCGCGAATTCGACGTCGCTGAACTCCGGCACGCAGAGAATATCCGTGAAGAGTTTCTTGGTGAAGCCGACGCTGCCGGCTCCGATGATAGCGATCTTGAAGCTGCTCACGCCGTCCTCGTCTCTGCTCATAGAATGAATTATGATAGGCAGGGTAAAATCAAAGCACCGAAACTGGCGGTTGCACGAGCGCCGCGATGCCTTTGGTTCCTCCCTGTGACGCCGTTTCGCTCGGCCATCTTGCCTTGATTGGGATCAGTATGCGCATAATGCAGAGCCTCGCTAGAGAGGTATTATGCTTTCACGGGTAATTTTGTGCTCAAGAGATTGATCGACAACGGCCCCGGCATGCGCACGGTTTCGCTGCCGCGCGGACGGCACAGCCTTCATACGATGCCGACCAGCACGGGTTATGAAATCCGCACGGACGCCAGCTACAACTGGGACGGCCGCAAACGCGGGCAAACGCCGTTTACGGTGTTGCAACATACGATCGCCGGCACCGGCAATCTGCAATACGAGAACCGCAACTACCGGGTTCGCGAGGGGGAGACGCTTCTGGTCCTCGTCCCACACAACCATCGCTACTGGCTGGAAGAGAACGGTCGATGGGAATTCTTCTGGATTTCCATGAACGGCGACGAGGCGCTGCGCATTCACAAGGCAATTCTTGCCACGACAGGTCCGATCCTGAAGCTGAAGCCGGAGACGATCGAGCATCTCGCCGATTGCAGCCTGCGTTTGATATCAGGCGGCGCCGATGCCCCGGGCAGCGCCTCGGCGATAGCCTATGAGGCGGCAATGGCGCTTTTCGATGACGTATTCGGCTCGCATCCCGTGCTCAGCCTGGAATACCGCACGATGCAGTGCGTAATCGATCACATCGCGGCCAATCTGGACCAGCCTCTCCCCGTCGGGGAACTGGCCAAGGTCTCCGGTCTCAGCCGCGCTCACTTCTCCCGCGTGTTTGCCGCCAGCGAAGGTATGCCTCCGGCGGAATTCGTCATGCGCAGGCGTCTGCAACGGGCGACCAAGCTTCTGACCAAGACGGCGGATCTTTCCGTCAAGGAGGTCGCCATCATGTCCGGCTTCGAAGACCCCAATTATTTCGCCAAGGTGTTCCGCCGCTTCTTCGGCGCCAGCCCGACGGAATTTCGCACCACCGGTATGTATGCGAGCGTTCCGGCGGCATCGTAGACACCAATAACAATTGGCCCGATGGCTGGGGATGTGCCGTCGCCCGTCGCGCAGAGTTCTGAATATCTACCTGACCGCCACCCGCCGGAAATCGGATGGCGACATTCCGGCGAGCTTCCGGAAGGATTTGTTGAAGGCGCTCAGCGAGCCGAAGCCGCTTTCCATGGCGACCCGCAGCACATTTGCGTCCTCTTTCATCAGCAGCGCCTGCGCGTAGCTGAGCCGCAGCAGGTTGAGGTATTCGTTCAGCGTCATGCCGGTGGATTTCTTGAAGACGTTCATCGCGTATTTCGGATGGATGTCGGCCGCCTCGGCGATATCGACGGAGTCGATCTCGTAGAGGAAATTCTCGGCGATGAAGTCGCACATGCGCCCGACATTGCGCGACGACTGCTGGTCGAAGACGCTGGCGGCATCTACGCCGTTCGAAGCTTCGGGCACGAGCCGGTAGGGCTCGAACCGCACTCGCTCCAGCCGCAACAGAAGCTCGTTGACGGCGTGCTGGGCTTTGACGGGATCGCCCGAGCGCGCATAGCGGTTCCAGCGCTCGAAATTGTGGTCGTCGGATCGGTCGGTAGCGTCCGTCACAAGGGCCGCGCCGGTCATCAGGCGGTGCCGGATATCGGCCGGCAGATGCAGCCGGAAGAAATGCACCAGGGGCAGATGCGCACCGGCATAGATGGCATCATCTGACGCCTCGTCCATCTGGTGCGGCAGGCCGCCCCAGAACAAACACATGTCGCCCGATGAAAGGGAAATCTCGTGATCGTTCATGCGGTAGTGCACGTTACCGCGCACGATGAAATTGACCTCGACCTGCGCGTGCCAATGCGGCTGGAGCATTACCAGCGGACGCGTGTGGAACATCTGCAGGACCAGCGGCCAGCCTTCCACGCTGCTGGCGCCCGGCTGATAAAATGGCCTATCCGATATCTTACTTTCCGCCAACTCCATTTTCCCTTTGTCGAGGACAGCCCCTTTTTTCCGCCTAGTCTAATCCGGCTCACGCTGAGAGCAAACGAAATGGGAGGACTTCATGCGTACCAAACTGGCATGCGCCACGCTTATGCTTGCCCTGGGCTCCGGCCCGGTCTTCGCGCAATCCGGGGAAATCACCATCTGGAGCTGGAACATAGCCGCCTCCTCGCTGAAGGCCACGGTCGCCGGCTTCAACAAGCAGTTCCCTGACGTGAAGGTCACCGTCGAGGACCTCGGAAACCAGCAGACTTTCGACAAGACGCTCGCGGGATGCGCCGCCGGCGGCGCCGGGCTCCCGGACATCCTTTCGATCGAGAACCACGAATCGGAAATCTTCTGGAGCCAGTTTCCCGATTGCTTCGTGGACCTGACGACGCTGGGCTACACCGACGAGATCGCCGCAAAATTTCCCGACTTCAAGCGGACCGAACTCGAGGTCGACGGCAAGCGCTATGCGATGCCGTGGGATTCCGGTCCGGTCGCCATGTTCTACCGCCGAGACTACTACGAAAAAGCCGGCATTGACCCGGTGACGATTAAGACCTGGGACGACTTTATTGCCGCCGGCAAGAAGATCCAGGAAGCCAATCCCGGCGTGACGATGACCCAGGCCGACATCAACGGCGATGCCGAGTTCTTCCGCATGATCGCCAACGAGCAGGGCTGCGGCTATTACAGCAGTGATTCCCAATCGATCACCATCAACCAGCCGGGCTGCGTCACGGCCCTCGAAAAGGTAAAGGCGCTGAAGGACGCCGGCGAGCTGATTGCCGGAACCTGGGATGAGAAGATCCAGGCCAACAAGGCCGGCACGGTGGCGACCCAGATGTATGGCGGCTGGTATGAGGGAACCATCCGCTCGACCTCGCCGGACCTCGCCGGCAAATGGGGCGTCTATCTGATGCCGTCCGCCACCGCCGACGGGCCGCGCGCCGCCAATCTCGGCGGCTCCTCGCTCGCCATCACCTCCGCCTCCGAGAACAAGGAAGCGGCCTGGGCGTATCTGAACTACACGCTCGGGACCAATGAGGGCCAGGTGACCATGCTGAAGGAGTTCGGCCTAGTGCCTTCGCTGCTCAGCGCGCTGGACGACCCGTATGTGAAAGCGGAACAGCCCTATTGGGGCGGCCAGAAGGTGTGGGTCGACATCCTGTCCACGCTGCCCAAGGTCAAGCCCAGCCGCGGCACGCCGTTTTTCCAGGACGCCGACAAGATCATGGTCGCCGTACAGCTCAAACACTTGAACGGCGAGTATGCTGACGCGAAGGCCGCGCTCGACGACGCAGCCAACCAGATAGCGGGCGCTACCGGCCTGCCGATCGCAGAATAGAAGCGACGGCGCGATCGGGCGGGCCTGCCGGCCCGCCCGGCCATCCAACCGCACCTGGAATCCGATCATGCGGCTACGCACGCGGACGGCCTATGCCTTCCTGACACCCTATCTGCTCGTCTTCCTGACGTTCTGGATATGGCCGATCGCCAATTCGTTCTGGCTGTCTTTCCTGAACACCCGGTCGGCGAACTGGACGTTCAATCCCCGGATGACCTGGGGCCGGCTGCTCGTCGATCCTGCTTTCGCCAACGCGCTCTGGAACACCCTGCTGATACTGGTGATCCAGGTGCCGGTCATGATCGCGCTGGCGACGGTGCTTGCCGTCCTCCTGAACTCGCCGATCCTGAAGGCTCGGGGCCTGTTCCGCTTCGCCTTCTTTGCGCCTGTGGTGGTCGGCGAGGTAGCCTATGCTGCGATGTTCCGCCTGCTGTTCAACGAATTCGGCATCATCAACAAGATGCTTGTGGCCGCCGGCCTTACCAGCATTCCGTGGCTTTCCGATCCGAATGCAGCAATGGCGGTGATCATCATCGCCCTCACCTGGCGCTGGGCGGGTTACAACGCCATCATCATCCTTGCCGGGCTGCAATCCATACCGGAGGACGTCTACGAGGCCGCGACGCTGGACGGCGTCTCGAAGGTCCGGCAGTTTTTCTATATCACGCTGCCGCTGCTCAAGCCCGTCATCATCCTCTGCGTGGTGATCTCCGTAATCGGCACGATGCAGCTCTTCTCCGAGCCTTTCCTGATCACCAACCGGGGCGGCCCCGGCCAGGCGACCGAGACGCTCGGCCTCTTTCTCTACCGCCAAGGCTTCGGCGCCTTCAATTTCGGCTACGCGTCAGCGGTCGCCTACACCATTACCGCCCTCGCCATAGCCATCTCGCTCCTCAATCTCTGGCTTGGAAAGGAACGCGAATGAGAAGCAAATCCTCCGCCGAACGCAGGCGCGGGATCGCGCTCCACGCGGCGCTCTTTCCGCTTGCTTTGATCTGGCTGTTCCCGCTGTGGATGATGTTCGTCTTCTCGACCCTGCCGGAAAACGGCATCTTCAGCCGCGACATCATCCTCACCCCGTCCGACCAATTTGTCGAGAATTTCAATCTTCTGGAGAGCGACACCGGCTTTATCCGGGCGACCACGATCTCTATCCTGGTGGCCGCTGCCTACACCGTGCTGTCCGTCGCCCTGACTTCGATGGCCGGCTGGTCGCTCGCCTGCTACCGTTTCGCGGGCAAGGGCGTCGTTCTGGCGACTATTTTGGGCACCCTGACGCTGCCTTACTTCGTCGTCGTCATTCCGCAATTCATCATGGTGGCGCGCGACTTCGGGCTCCACAACACCTTGTTCGCACTGATCGTGCCGCCGCTGTTCAATTCGCTCGGCGTCCTGTTCATGCGCCAGACCTTCTCGATGATGCCGCATGAACTGTTCGACGCGGCCCGCGTCGAAGGCGTCAAGGAATGGCGCATCTTCCTCTTCATCGGCCTGCCGCTGGCGCGGCCGGCAGTCGCCGCACTGTCGATCATTCTCTTCCTGCATAGCTGGAACAACTATCTGTGGCCGCTGCTGATCAACAGCAAGCCGGCCATGATGACCGCGCCGGTAGCGCTCGGCAGCCTGATCGGACTGACCAAGGTTTCCTGGGGCGGCATCATGACCGGCGCGGTGATGCTGACTGCGCCGATGCTGGTCCTGTTCGTCGCCCTGCAACGCCATTTCGTCGCCGGCATCTCGGCCGGCGCGGTCAAATAGGAGGGGGCCGCGTGGCCGCAGTTTCACTCAACAACGTCGTCAAGAAATTCGGTTCGCTGCCTGTCGTCCACGGCGCCAGCCTGGAGATCGCAGACGGCGAGTTCGTGGTCTTCGTCGGCCCCTCGGGCTGCGGCAAGTCCACCCTTCTGCGCATGATCGCCGGACTCGAGGATATCACGGACGGCGAGATCGTGATCGGCGGCAAGGTCGTCAACGATGTCGAGCCGGCCGAACGCGGCATCGCCATGGTGTTCCAGTCCTACGCGCTCTACCCGCATATGACGGTCGAACAGAACCTCTCCTTCGGCCTGCGCATGACCGGCAACGACAAGGCCGACACGCAACGTCGCGTCAGCCGCGCCGCCGATATCTTGCGCATTTCCGAGCTTATGCAGCGGCGGCCGCGGCAATTGTCGGGCGGCCAGCGCCAGCGCGTCGCCATCGGCCGCGCCATTGTGCGCAACCCGCAAGTGTTCCTGTTCGACGAACCGCTCTCCAACCTCGACGCCGAATTGCGCGTGCAGATGCGGGTCGAGATCGCGCGCCTGCACAAGGAACTCGGCGTCACCATGATCTATGTGACGCATGACCAGACCGAGGCGATGACGCTGGCCGACAAGATCGTCGTGCTGCGCGCCGGCAATATCGAGCAGATCGGCCGCCCGCTCGACCTCTACTACGATCCCGACAACCAGTTCGTCGCCGGATTCGTCGGCTCGCCGAAGATGAACTTCATTCGCGGACATGTCGTGGAGCGGAATGACAAAGGCGTCATCCTCGAACTTGCAGGCGAGGACGGAACCCGTCTCGCGCAGCCGCTCACCGGCCCGGCGCCGGAACTGGGGAGCCATGTCACCGTAGGTGTGCGGCCCGAACACTTCGGCGATGCCGGAAAGGGCGATGCCGACCTTACAGTCAGCGTCGACGTGGTCGAGCATCTGGGCGGCACGAGCTTCGTCTACGCTGCGACAGCTGCGGGCGAGGAGCTTGTCATCCAGCGCGATGCGGCGACTGCCGCTGATGCCGCCGAGATTACCGTCTCGATACGCAAGTCGTACCTGTTCGATGAAAAAGGCTTGCGGCTGCGCTGACCGAATTTGGCAGCAACCCCATGGCAATTTAGGGCGGCAACCGAGCACGCCCGAAGCTTCAAGGAGAATGAAATGAGTTCCAACCCACCCATACGCTGGGGCATTCTCGGGCCCGGCAACATCGCCAAAGCGTTTGCCGGCGGCGTCGCCCATTCGCGGACCGGCAGGCTGGCGGCTATCGCCACCCGCGACCCGCGCAAGCCCGGCCTTGCCGAGGCCTTTCCCGGCGCGCGCATCGTCGAAGGTTACGAGGCACTGCTTCGCGATCCGGAGGTCAACGCAATCTATATCGCGACGCCGCATCCCAGCCATGCCCAATGGGCTATCAGGGCCGCCGAAGCCGGCAAGCATGTGCTTTGCGAAAAGCCGATGGGGCTGACCGCCTTCGAGGCCGACGCGATGATCCATGCCGCGCGCAAGGCCGGCACGTTCCTAGGCGAAGCCTTCATGTACCGACTGCATCCGCAGACGTTGAAGCTGGTGGAACTGGTCAAGTCCGGCGTCATCGGCGATATCAGGATGATCAAGTCGAGCTTCGGCTTCGCTATGCCGGGCTTCATGCCCGAACACCGGCTCTATTCCAACGAACTCGCCGGCGGCGGCATTCTCGATGTCGGCGGCTATCCCGTCTCGATGGCGCGGCTGATCGCCGGCGCCGCTGCCGGGCAGCGTTTCCTGGAACCGGACAAGGTCCGCGGCACAGCCCATCTCGGCAAGTCCGGCGTCGACGAATGGGCGTCCGCGGTGCTGCGTTTCCCGAACGGCATCGTCGCGGAAGTCTCCTGCAGCATTTCGCTCAACCAGGACAATGTGCTCAGGATCTTCGGCACTACGGGCCGCATCGAAGTCGCCGATTTCTGGTTCGCCGGCGGCAAGCAAGGCGGAACCGGTTTAATCACCATCATCCGGCCGGGCAGCGACAGCGAGGTCGTCGGGGTCACCGAAAGCGGCTGGCTATACGCCTTCGAAGTCGATGCCGCGGGCGACGCCATTCTGGCGGGAAAGCAGGAGTTCGCCTGGCCGGGCATGGGCTGGGACGACAGCGTCGGCAATCTTACCGTGCTCGACAAATGGCGGGCGGCCGTCCGGCTCGAATACGAGGTCGAAAAGGCCGAAAGGCGGATCAACACGATCTCCGGGCGAAAGCTCGGCCCCAATGGAACCGCTATCCCCAAGCGCCAGATTCCCGGCCTTGCTCGCCCAGCCTCGGTGCTGGCGCTCGGCTTCGAGGATTTCCGCACCTTTTCGTCAGGATCGATCCTGCTCGACGCCTACTACGAGGCCGGCGGCAATGTCTTCGACACCGCCTTCGTCTACGGCGCCGGCAAGACCGAGGCGCTGCTGGGCGATTGGCTCAGGAACCGCGGCGTGCGCGAACAATCCATCGTCATCGGCAAGGGCGCGCATACGCCGGTCTGCTATCCCGACGTCATAGGAAAGCAGCTCAGCCAGTCGCTCGATCGGCTCAAGACCGACTACGTCGACATTTACTTCATGCATCGCGACAATCCGGATGTGCCGGTCGGCGAGTTCGTCGACGCGATGGATGCCGAGGTGAAGGCCGGCCGCATCCGCGGATCGTTCGGCGGCTCCAACTGGACGCGCGAGCGCATGGACGAGGCGATCGCCTATGCCGACAGGAACGGCAAGCAGCGGCCCGGCGCGCTCTCCAACAATTTCTCGCTCGCCGAAATGCTGGAGCCGATCTGGCCGGGATGCGTCACATCCTCAAGCGACGAATGGAAGGCCTGGCTCACCGCCCGGCAGATGCCGAACTTTGCCTGGTCGAGCCAGGGCCGCGGCTTCTTCACCGACCGCGCCGGTCGCGACAAGCGCAAAAACGAGGAACTGGTGCGCGTCTGGTATTCCGAGAAGAATTTCGGCCGCCGCGATCGCGCGATCGAACTGGCCGCCAGGCTCGGCAAGAGCCCGATCCATGTGGCGCTTGCCTATGTGTTGGCGCAGCCGTTCCCGTCCATCCCGCTCATCGGCCCGCGTACGCTTGGCGAACTTGACGACAGCCTGCAGGCGCTCGACATCTCGCTTTCGCCGGACGACCTCAAATGGCTGGACGAAGGTTCACACCGGCCGGACCGGTGAGTTGCTGTAGCGGAGCCTCGACTGCGTTCGGCAGCAACGGTCAGACGAGTTGCCGAACGCTGACGCTTCGTCCAACGCTCAGCCTCCACGCCAGCTATGTTGCGGGTCGTAACCGAGAAGCCGCCTCGCCTTTTCGATCGACAGCAGCGTCTCGTTGCCGCTTGCGCCTTGCGCCAGCGGCACGCCGGGATAGACCTCCGCCATCAGCTCCGCATTCGGCCGCGACATCACCGTGTCGGCGTTGGCGATGACGAAGATTTCGGCGCCCCTGATCGGAGCTTCGAGCGCCCTTCGAATCGCTTGCGAGGCGTCCCGCGCGTCGATATAGGCCCAGAGGTTCCACTTCCTAAGGCGGGCATCGGCGTCGAACGAAGGAAATCGCGCGTAATCTGCAGGCTCCATGACATTGGAGAAGCGCAGCCCGATGATCTTCAACTCGGGATCCCAACGGCAGAATTGCTTCGCCATTTCCTCGCCAAGCAGCTTGGAAAGCGAATAGGCGGTCTCGGGCCGGCCGGCATAGTCCTCGTCTACCGGGGCATAGGGCGGCGGCGTGTCGAACGGAAGACCGAGCACCGTTTCGCTCGACGCCCAGACGACATTTCGGATCTTGAGGCGCCGGGCGGCCTCGAAGACGTTGTAGGTGCTGAGCGTATTGACCTTGAACGTTGCCGCGTTCGGCTGCTTGCCGGGCGCCGGGATCGCTGCCAGATGGACGAGCGCTTCGATCTCGCCAAGCCGGTCGTCGACCCCCGCCAGAACTTCGAATGCCTGGCCGAAATCGGTCAGGTCCGTCTGCACGAAGGGGCAATTTTCGGCGGCGGGCGGCACGGTGTCGACGTTCAAGACCTCGTAGCCATGGCTCAGCAAATCCTTGACGCATGCGCGGCCAAGCTTGCCGCTACCGCCTGTTACGACCACACGTGTCATTGCCATCTCCCTGCGTTCGAAACTGCCATTGGATGCGACATTGGCGGAAGTTTATGGCCATTGCTATGACGCGTCCGCCCTGCAGAGGGCCTACCCCTCTTGCAGGCGCAAACCGAGGTAGCGATCCAGCATGCCGGGATTGTCGAGGAGGTCCGACGACTGTGCGCGGTGTGCGATGATCCCACGCTCGATCATCATCGCCTCCTTCGTCAGCCTGAGCGCCACCTCAGCATGCTGCTCAATCAGGACAAGCGAAATTCCATCCTCGGCCATCTGGCGGATCGCAGCGGTGAGTTCTTCGACGATGATGGGTGCGAGCCCTTCCAGCGGCTCGTCCAACAGGAGGACTGCGGGATTTGTCATCAGGGTACGCGCGATGGTCAGCATCTGCTGTTCGCCGCCGGAAAGCTGGTTCCCCATATTCGCACGCCGTTCCTTCAGCCGGGGGAAGAGCCCGTAGACAGCGTCGATATCCCAGCGGCCGGGCCGCCATGCCACCGTCAGGTTCTCCTCGACGGTCAGCGAAGGGAATATGTCGCGCTCCTGCGGCACCCAGCCCAAGCCAATCAATGCGCGCTTGTGCGGCGGCAGGCGCGAGATATCCCTGCCCTTGAACAGAACCGAGCCGCGCGCCAGCGTGACGAAACCCATTGCGGTCAGGAGCAGCGTCGTCTTGCCAACGCCATTGCGGCCGAGCACGGCGAGGCTGCCATGCGCCGGCAGCGCAAAGGACACGCCGTCCAGCACGACGGCCTCGCCATAGCCGGAGCGCACGTCACGAAATTCGAGCAGCGGCTCAGGCATGGCTGGCTTGCCCCAGATAGACTTCGCGAACCCGCGGGTCACTGCGCACGACTGCAGGCTCGGCTTCCAGCAGCACGCCGCCAGAAACCATAACTATGATGCGCGATGCGAAGCCGAAGACGATGTCCATGTCGTGCTCAATGAAGAGCACTGAGATGTCATCAGGGAGTGCGGCGATGACGCTGAAGAGCGCCGCACTCTCCCCCTTCGGCACGCCCGCAGCGGGTTCGTCGAGGAGCAGCACCTTGGGCCTGGTGGCGAGCGCCAGCGCGATCTCCAGCAGCCGCTGCTGGCCGTAGGGCAAGGTGCGCGTCGGCCGTGTCGCGGCCTCGGCGAGCTGCAACTGGCGCAGGATCTCGAAGCCCTCGTCGATTGCCTCACGATGGGAGGTCAGGCCTTTCCAGAACTGTCCGGCCAGCCGCTCGCGTTCGCAGATCGCCAGCGTGACCGCTTCGATCGGTGCAAGGTCGGGAAACAGCGTGTTGATCTGGAACGTGCGCGTCAGCCCGTGTCGGACCCTCACCATCGTCGGGGCATGTGTCACATCCTGTCCGTCGAGCAGAATGCCTCCGGAGTCCGGGCGCATCTCGCCGGTGATCAGGTTGATCAGCGTGGTCTTGCCGGCGCCGTTCGGGCCGATCAGCGCATGCCGCGCGCCGCGTGGCAACTCGATGGTGACGTCGCGCGCCACCTTGAGCGAGCCGAAGCTCTTGCACAGCGCCTCGGTGCGCAGGGCGGGCAGCGGTGTCTCCATCAATCGCGCCCGCCCACGAGCCGCGCCAGTCCGCCGAGAATGCCTTTCGGCATGACGAGGACGACGATCATCAGCAGCAGCCCGATCCAGAAGTACCAATATTGCGGGTTTATGTCGGCGAGCTGGTCGCGCGCCACCATGAAGATGATGGCGCCGATCACAGCCCCGTAAAGACGCCCGGTGCCGCCGAGGATCAGCATCACCACCACGTCGGCCGAGCGCTGAAAGCTCAACGTGTCGAGTGAAACAGTGTCGGTGGTCTGCGTGAGCAATGCACCCGCGCAGCCGGCCATGGCAGCCGAAATCGTGTAGATCTTCTGCAAGTGGCCGCGATAGTCCGAGCCGATCGCCGGCATGCGTTTCACATTCTCGCGTATACCTCGAAGCGAAAGACCGAAGGAGGAATGGACGATACGTCGGCTGAGCACGAGGCCGAGGAAGAGCGCGGCAAGCGCGTAGCCATAGGCGGTGTAGCCCCACAGGTCGAAGCGGAAGACGCCGAGGATCGGCCGGGTCTCGACCCCCTGGAGGCCGTCCGTGCCGCCCGTCAGCCAACTCATCGAATTTGCCAGTTCATAGGTCAGAAAGCAGAGGCCGAGCGTGATCATTATCAGCGCCAGATGCTGGACGCGCACGATGATGAAGCTTGCGACATAGCCGACCAGTCCGGCGAAAGCCGCCGCAAAGATGAGGCCGGTCAGAGGCTCCCCCCCCGCCGGC
>NZ_AHAM01000135.1 GCF_000236565.1 Mesorhizobium alhagi CCNWXJ12-2
GCGCAGACCACCACGTGGTCGGCCATGATGGTGCCGCGGTCGGTCACCACGCCCTTGATGCGGCCGTTCTCGATGATGAGCGATCTGGCCGGCGTATTCGCAAATGCGTTGAGCTTGCCGGAGGCTTCGGCCTGGTCGACCAGCTTGCCGGCGACCGTCTGGGAGCGCGGGATGACGAGGCCGGCATCGGGGTCCCACATGCCGCCCTGCACCATGCTCTCTTCGATCAGCGGGAATCGTTCCTTGATCTCGGCGGGATCGATCAGGCGGGCGCGGGTCCCAAACGCCTTCCCCGAGGCCACCTTGCGCTTGATCTCGTCCATGCGTGCGTCGTCGCCCACGCGCGCGACTTCGAGGCCGCCGACGCGCGCGTAGTGACCCATCTTTTCATAGAAATCGATGGAGTAGAGCGTGGTCCAGCAGGACAGGAAGTCGTGGCTGGTCGTGTAGCAGAAGTCGGAGGCGTGCGCCGTCGAGCCGATGTCGGTCGGGATGCCGGACTTGTCGATGCCGACAATATCGTCCCATCCGCGCTCGATCAGGTGATGGGCGACCGATGCGCCGACAATGCCGCCCAGACCGATGATGACGACCTTCGCCTTTGACGGAAACTCTGCCATTTGCCCGCGACTCCGAGGTGTTTTGCGGCCGGACTATAAGGCAGCGCCACGGCGCGATTGAAGCCTGTTTGCGACACGAAGAAAACGGGCCGCGACCATGCGCCCGACATTTGCCGCGCGGGTTAATCTTAACGGAACCTCAACGGCTCCGGTTAACTCTTTTACCGTGCATTCGGTGATAGGAGGGGCCCCGGGGCGGGAGGCGAAGACATGAGCATTGCGGCACAGCAAGGAAGGACTGCCGGACGCGCGGCGTGGAGCGCATCGCCGCTGGTCGTCATGGGTCTAGTGCTTGCGCTCGTGCCGGTTCTGCTCCTGTTTCCGCTGCGCGTGCCCATCGGCCCGATGTATTGGGACGTCTTCATCTACTATGACGCCGCCAACCGCATCTTCGGCGGCCAGATTCCGGTCAACGACTTCTTCACGCCGGTCGGGCCTCTCGGCTATTATCTCTTCGCCGGCTGGGTCGCCTTGTTCCCGAACGGTGCGCCGACGCTCCTGGCGCACTGGTCGCTGCTTGCGGTCACCGCACCGCTGATGGCGCTCGTCATCCGGCATGTCGAAGCGCGATCGCGTACGACCGCCTATGCTTTGCTGATCCCCTTCCTGATCTTCGCGCTGCTGCCGTTCAACAGCCGCGAGTTCTACCCGTTTCCGGGCTCCGACGGCTTCGGCATCTACAACCGGCAGATCTGCCAGATGCTCTACGTGCTGGTGGCGGCGCTGATCTTCGTGCGCAGCCCTCGTCTCCTGGCGCTGATCGTCGCCGTGGCGATGACTGCCCTGTTCTTCCTGAAGATCACCGGCTTCGTGTCGGGCGCGATCATCTGCCTGTTCGCATTCATGGCAGGCCGCGTTCCGCTCCGCCACGCGCTGGTGGCCGCTGGCGCCTTTCTCGCGATGCTGGCGCTGCTGGAACTCACCTCCGGACTGGTCAGCCATTACATCAACGACATATTGGCGCTGGTCGCGATCAACAGCGGCAGCCTGGCGCCGCGCTTCCTTCAGGCGATGTCGCACACGTTCGGCGTCCTCTTGCCGGCTGGAGCGCTGATACTGCTTCTGATCTGGTCAGGCCGCGAGAAACTGGCGGCGCGGCTCTCCGCGATCCGCGACGAGCGGAATGCAGCTTCGATCGCAAAATTCCTCGACAACGACGCCTTCTGGTTGGCCGTCGTGCTTTTCGCCGGCATCACCTTCGAGACGCAAAACACCGGGAGCCAGGCGATGATCTTCGTCTGGCCGGTCATCCTTTCGATCGTGATGCGGTCGGGCGCGCTGATGGCCAAGCCGAAACTGCTCATCGCGACCTTCGTCCTTGCCGCGGCCGTGGCGCTGCCGCCGGCCATCAACACGATCGAGCGCGCGGCGCGCGCCTATGCCGGGTCCGTCAAGAATTTCTCGCTGGAGCACACCAATCTGAAATCGCTGGGCGCCGTCACGATGCGCGGCGACGTGCTCGCGCGTTCGGAGAATATGATCGGATTCTACCCGCCGCACCGCGCCCTTTACGAAGATATCGTTCGGATGGGCGAACTGCCGAGCTTCATCCTCTATTCCGATTTCGACTTCCAGATCACGCATCTTATGGCGATCGACCACGCAATCGACAGCATCAGGGCGCTGGAAGCGGAGAACGGCGTGCGCTTCGAGACGATCATGGCGCTGAATTTCGTCAATCCGTTCCCGTGGCTGATGGACAGGAGCGCGCCCGAGCACGTCGCCATCGGCGCCGACCCGACGCGCGCCGTGCCGCCGCCCGGCCCTCTGGTCGCCGACTCCATTCGCGAAACGGATCTGATCCTGCATCCGAAATGTCCGCCTACGACGGCGAACGCAGCACTTCTGGAACTCTACGCGCCGATGATGGCTGGCCATCGCAAGATCGCTCTCGACGCCTGCTACGACGCCTATGTGCACCCAAAGTTTGCGGAAAAGCTGGATTAGGCTTGCGTTAACCGTGAATGCATGTGCGGGCCACAACTCATACTGCCCGCCCCCATTATCGCGCGCTTGTCGCCTTTGCTGCACTCTACTTTTACGTGTGGCAGTGATGACATGATCGCGCATTGGTCGTGAAGCGCTGCCAGCGGATCCGTGCACCAGCCGATTTACCGACTGCATTTTTCTTCCTGATGCCCCCCAGACATTAAGGAGATTGCCATGCACCGTTGCCTCGCTCACCTCACCCATGCCCTGCCGTTCTGTGTTCTGACGCTTGCGTTTGCCGACGACGCACGCGCCCAGACTGCCTTCAGCGCGCATGGAGGTCCGCCGCTCGAAGTGCTCCAGAAGGCCAATCCCTTCCAGGATAACAACGGCCAGATTCCGCCCGGCAGCGAATATGCCGGCCCGCTCTTTACGCTCAATCACAACTGGCCGACAGCGCCAGACCCCTTGAAGAATGCGCCGTGGCAGGAGGCGATCGGCAACGGCCCTATCACGATCGACAATGCCGCAGCCTATGCCAACGCGCTGAAAGAGGCGGTGACCGAGAATAGCCGCGCTCTCATCATGCACTACGACAGCTGGGACGCCGCCAAAGCAGGCTGGTACAATGAGCCTTGGCTCGGCACGCTGCGGGAATCGATCCATGGCAGCTATCCGGCCGGCGAGTTCGGTCCTGCGATCTTTCCCGACACAGGACTTCGGGCGACGTTCCAGACCCATGTGCTGACCTACTACGATCAGCGCGCGGCCTATTCCCTCTACAATTTCTGGGGCAATTCGGCGATGCAGCCGACGCTGAAGACCGAAAACGCCCAGTTCGTCGAGGGGTCGATCATCACTAAGGCTGCAATGTTCGCATCCACCGATCCGAACCAGCCGACCGACTGGTGGGATGCGATGGAGCGTGCGCAGGAATGGCCGCTCTATATTCCGGTCGGCAACGCGACCACCCCATCGGTCTGGCCGAGCTACATCGCACAATTCGACATCATCGTGAAGGATACCCAGTCAGCGCCGCAGACGGGCTGGGTATTCATGACGCTGGTGTATGACGCTTCGGCGCCGGGCGATATCTGGGATAAAATGGTGCCGCTCGGCGTCCAATGGGGCAATGATCCGGAGGCGACGACCGAAGACGCTCCTCTCAAGGAAAATTGGAACAATCCCAAGGCGCCGCTCTATTCCACCCAAACGCTCGGCTGGGGCGGCCGTCTGTCCGGACCCAACGACGGCGGCCGCAACAACATCGTCGTCGACGGGAAACCCATCGTGAACGCTCCCAATTCCGGTTGCATTAACTGCCACAGCACGTCGCAATGGAACGTCGAAAGGCACGAGATGGTGACATTCCTGCTCCCGTCTTTCCCTTCCGACGATCCTCCGGGCTTTGAACTCTGCAACGGCGAGGGTCAGCGGGATCCGAACGGAACTTATATCTGCTCGCCGGCGCCGGGATCGGCGGACTGGATGAAATGGTTCCAGAATCGGGCCGGTAACGTACCAATGGACGAAGGCTCGTTCGCCACCGACTTCGACGAGGTGTTCTCCTTCAAGTCGCTCCCGCTCTGGTGGAAGGCGGTCGGCGCCAAAACCAAGGCCATGGCTGTCAGCGACGCAGTGCCGGCGCAGCGCTTCAACCAGTATACCGGCGCGCCGCTGCCGCAAGAACGACAGTGAACGAACCAACCGTGCCGGCGGCCGGCCCGACCGCCGGAGATTTGGTTCCGCCTGAGGCGGTCTGCCCAAACGCAAGCGGCCGGAGCATAGCCCCGGCCGTTCTCGCAACAGGTGAAATCCCGCCCTACTTCACCTGGCTTTTGACGAAATCCTTCACGATAGAAACGATCCCGCGCGACAGGAGGCTGTCCAGCGCGTCGACGAAGCGATCGACATGTTCCGACTGGCAGATCAGCGGCGGCTCCAGCCTGATCACGTTGCGGTTGTATTCGGTGAAGGCGACGAGGACGTCGTAGTCGCGCAGCAGCAGAGCGCCGACAAAGCCCGACAGAGAACCTTTCAGCTTGTCGTCGAGCACGCTGACGATCGGCCGCAGCACCATGGGCAGGGTCTGCGAGAAATCGTGGAACTCGAGCCCGATCATGAAGCCCTTGCCGCGAACATCCTTGATGATCTTGGGATGCTTCGCCTGCAGCGCGTGCAGCCGCTCCAGCAAGTAGCCGCCGGTCGCGGCCGCATTGTCGATCAGCCCCTCGTCGTAAAGCACGTTGAGCGCCTCGATCGCCGTGATCGATGCTTCGCCGATGCCGCCGAAGGTCGCCGCCGCATGGATCATCGCCGTCTTCGGCGTGCCGTAGGCCTTCATATAGACCTCGCGGCTGGCGATCATGGCGCCGACGGCCGACTTGCCGCCGCCGAGAGATTTCGCCAGCGCGGTGACGTCCGGCACGACGCCGTAATGCTCAAAGGCGTAGAAGCGGCCGGAGCGGCCGAGGCCGCACTGCACTTCGTCCGCGACCCAAAGCACGCCGTACTGGTCGCATAGTGCGCGCAGCTTCTGCCAATATTCGGCCGGCGCCTGGACGATGCCGCCGCCGCCCTGGATGGTTTCAAGCACGATCACGCCGATCGCCGGATCGGACTTGAACGCCGCCTCGACCGCGTCGATATCGGCGAAGGGCACGCGCACCGTATTGTCGGTCAGCTTGAATTCGCCGCGGTAGAGCTGGCCGTCGGTGATCGACAGCACGCCCTTGGTCTTTCCGTGGAAGGAGTTCTCCGCATAGACGATTTTCGGCCGCTTCGGACCGGCGGCGCGCTCGGCGACCTTGATCGCCGCTTCCATGGCCTCCGAGCCGGAGGAGCCGAGGAAGACCATATCGAGGTTGCCCGGCGAGCATCTTGCGAGATTATGCGCGAGGGCCGCCGCATATTGCGACATGAAGGCGATTGCGATCTCGTGGCGCTTCTCGTCCTGGAATTTTTTGCGCGCTTCGAGAATGCGCGGATGGTTGTGGCCGAAGGCCAGTGAGCCGAAGCCGCCGAAGAAGTCGAGGATCTTGCGGCCGTTCTGGTCGACATAGAACATGCCTTCGGCGCTCTCGACCTTCACCTTGTGAAAGCCGAGCAGCTTCATGAAATGAAGCTGTCCCGGATTGAGATGCGCCTTGAACAGGTCGGTCATCATGGCGAGGTCCATCGCCTTGGCGGCCTCGACGCTGATCAAGTCCGGCTTGGCGATTGCATCGGGCGAGAGCGCCGGCGCCTTCACCACCGCGCGGGCATGGGTCGTCTCTGGCTTGGTCATGACGTTCATCAGGCTCTCCTATTCGGCCGGAACTTGGGATGCGACCACTTCGTGGCCGTCTTTCTTGGCGCGGTATTCCTTGTAGGCGGCGATCAGCATGTCCTCGTCGCGGTATTGCGGCGCCCAGCCGAGATCGCGCTTGCCCTTCGACACGTCGAGCACGCATTCCTCGTCGGCGATGAGGTACTGCTCCGGATCCATGAGCGGCATGTTCATCAGGTCGAGCAGGTCGAGCGTGCGCTTGACCGCCCAACCCGGCGTCGGAATGAGGAGCGATTTCGAGCCGGCATGCTTGATCAGGTCGCCGAGCAGTTTTCTCACCGGCGGCGGGTTGAGCGAGCCGAGATTGTAGGCCTCGTTCGGAACGCCGGCCTTCCAGGCCAGCCGCGCGGCCTCGGCGCAGTCGAAGACGGAGATGAACTGGTAGGGATTTTTTCCCGAGCCGATCATTGGCACCGGAAGGTTCCAGTCGATCAGCTTGAACAGCTTTTCCAGTATGCCGAGGCGGCCGGGGCCGATGATCAGGCGCGGCCGGAACAGCGATATGTTCATACCTTTCGTGCGCCACTCGGCGGCGAGTTCCTCTGTCTTCAGCTTCGACCAGCCATATTCACCCAGGGGCGCGACCGGATGGTCCTCGGTCATGGGATACGTGACCGTGTGGCCGTAGATCATGTCGGTGGTGAAGTGGACGAGGCGTTTTGCGCCCGCCTTGTCCATGGCGCGGATGATGTTTTCCGTGCCGTGATAGTTCACCGGAAAGAAAAAATCGTGGCGCTTGGCGCGCACCTGGATCGGCGACAGCATCTTGGCCGAAAGGTTGTAGACCATGTCGTCGGGTCGGATCGCGACATTGGCCACGGAATCCGGATCGGTCACGTCGCAGGTGACGAAACGAGCATGGCGGTAGTGCGCCAGGTCGCTCTTGACGATATCGGCGACGATGACCTCCTGGCCGTCGGCCAGGAGTTTCGGCGCCAGATGACGGCCGACGAAGCCGTCGCCTCCAAAAATGATGTGTCTCATTGCGCAAGCTCACTGGTTTGAAGGGGGGTTGAGGGGGAGGCGGCCAGTTCTTCATGGCCGCGCCCGCTTTGGGCGATCAGCACGGTGCCGACGCAGATGAAGCCGATGCCGGCGATGCGCCAGGCGTTTAGATCCTCGCGGAAGACGAAATAAGCGAAGACCGCGACCGCCACATAGGCGAGGCTGAGGAAGGGATAGGCGAAGGAAAGCTCGACCTTCGACAGCACATAGAGATGAGACGCCATCGAGATAACGAAGGTCGCCAAGCCGAGGAACACCCAAGGGCTGAAGACGATCTGCAGGAGCTTGATCACCGGGTTGACCCCGGCGAACGAGATCGGGCCTAGCGTCATCATGCCGTGCTTCAGCATCAGCTGCGCGGCGGCATTGGTCATCACCGTAAAAAGTATGAACGCAATGTATTTCATGTCTTCATCAACCCTCGCCTTTGATGATTTTTGGAACAGCGCCTGACTGGAGGATGATCCAAAACGGGTCACTCGGCCGCATGCGCGAGCGCCTCACCCCTATCCAGCAAAACCCGTGCCGTCCGCGCCCATAGGTCGGACATGAAAGCCGGGTCGCGGACCGCCTCGATTTCGCGCCAATTCGGAAACGACGCAGCGAATACTTCCGCGCCCATGCGCGCATCCTTGTAGGGATTGACCGCGCCGCCGGCGCCGGTCGTGATGGCGTCGAGTTCGTTCAGCAGGGCGAGCGTCGCAGCGCCGCGGTTGGGAAAATCGAGCGTCAGCGTGTAGCCTGGGCGCGCGAAGGAGAGCAGGCCTGGCGAGCGTGTCGCGCCAAAGCGCTTCAGCACCGTAAGGAACGAGCCCTGCCCGGCCGCCCGGGCAGCGGCGAGCAGCGCCGGGACTGCTGTCCGCGCTGCCTCGTCCGGCACGACGCTTTGATGCTGGAACAGCCCGCGCTGACCATAGAGCCTGTTCCAGTTCGAGACGCCGTCGAGCGGAAAGAAGAAGCCCTGGTAGCCTGCCTGCCGGACGCCGCGGGCGCTGCCCTTGCGCCAGCGATAGGCGGCATTGAACGCCGTAAGAAATGGCCGGTTGAGCACGGTGAATGGCGGCTGGAACGGCACCGACAGCTTCGCCCGCGCGGTTTTGGCGGCGCGCGCGCCGTATCTGGCGTGGTTGCCGGTGATCAGCAGCCCCCTGCCCGCATCGGCTCCCCCAGCAAGCTGGTCGATCCAGGCGACGGCATATTCATTGTCGCGGTCGGCCGCCTCGGCGAGGTCGAAATATTCCGCGAGACCGGAGAAAGGTTTTATCTCCTCCATCACATCGAGCGACGGAACCGGCATCAGCCTGAGCTTTGCCGAGAGGATGATGCCGGTGAGGCCCATGCCGCCGATCGTGGCGGCGAACAGGCGCGGATTGGCGGGCGCCCGACATTCATAGGTCCTGCCGTCCGAGCGCAGCAGCGTGAATGAGACGACATGGCAGCCGAAACTGCCTCGGCGGTGATGGTTCTTGCCGTGCACGTCGTTGGCGATGGCCCCGCCCAGCGTGACGAACTGCGTGCCGGGCACGACCGCGGGGAAATATCCGTGCGGCGCCGCGCGGGCGATGATGTCGCTGAGCAGCGTTCCGGCTTCGGCCTCGATCACGCCGGTCTCGGCGTCGAAGCCGAGAATCCGGTTCAGCGACCGCATGTCGACGATGCTGCCGCCGTCATTCTGGCAGGAATCGCCATAGGAACGGCCATTGCCGTAAGGCAGGACCGAGCCCTCGCCCGCGCCGCCGCCTTTCAGGAGCGCGATGGCTTGCGCCGCCGACAGGGCGCGCCGCGCCGGCGGGGTCGCCCGGCCGAAGCTCTGGTATGCGTCGCCGCTCATGCCCAGCCCGCGATCAGGAGCATCACGCCCCCGGTGACGGCGACGAGCTGGCTGCGCCAGTCGCGGATGATGAACACGACAGGATCGTCGTGCATCTCGTCGCGCCGCGCCAGAATCCAGACGCGCATTGTGAGATAGAGCACGATCGGCGCCAGCGGCCACACCATCCACGGATGCGGGTAAAGTTCGCGCACGGCGGCGCTGTCGATATAGAGCGCGAGCACCAGCGCCGAAGAAAATGCCGAGGCCATGCCGGCCTGGGCGATGACATCCTGGTCCTCTGCGCGGTAGCCGCGCCCGGCGATGCGCTCGCCCTGCACCAGATCCGAAGCACGAAGCTCGACGAAGCGCTTCACCAGCGCCAGCGACAGGAAGAAGAAGGTGGAGAAGGCGAGCAGCCAGAACGAGACATCGACGCCGGTCGCCGCCGCCCCGGCAAGGAGCCGCATCGTATAGAGGAACGCCAGCATCAGCACGTCGAGCAGGAGCATGCGCTTGACCGACAGCGAATAGGCGGTGGTCGCGACGAGATAGGTGGCGAGCACCGCCATGAACAGCGGCGGCAGGAAGGCCGCGGTGGCGAAGCTTATGCCCAAAAGCACGGCGACCGACGCCATTCCGAACGGCATCGACAGTACGCCACTGGCAAAGGGCCGGTTGCGTTTGCTCGGATGCTTGCGGTCGAGCGCCAGGTCGAAGAAGTCGTTGACGATGTAGATCGCCGACGCGGCAGTGCTGAACGACACAAAGGCCAGCGCGCAGGCGAGCAGCATCGGCATGTTGAGGTATTCGTGCGACAGCACCATCGGCACCGCAATCAGCGAATTCTTCAGCCACTGATGGACGCGCAGCATCTTAAGGACGGTTTTAAAGCTCGGCTTCTGCGCGTCGATCGTCTCCGACCCATGCGCTGCCTGCCAGCGCGCGGCATGGCGGTCGGGCGCGACCACGATCGCCGCTCGGGCGGCATCGAAAACCTTCAAATCGTGGCGGCTGTTGCCGGCATAATCGAAGCCGCCATCGCCATAGGCCTCGACGAGCGCGGCGCGTTTGCGTCCGGCGGTCAGATTGTGCAGGCCGTCGGTTGCCATCACAGCGTCGAAGAGGCCGAGATGTGCGGCAATGGCGTCGGCGAACTTTCGCGGCGTGCCGGTTGCCAGGATGATCTTGCGGCCGGCGGCGCGTTCATCGCGAAGCCTTGAAAGCACTGTATCGCGATAGGGCAGAGACGCCGGATCTATGTCGACACGGGCGGCGATCGCCTGCTTCAGCGCCGCCGGGCCTCGCGCCGCCCAGAACGGCACGAGGAAGAGAAACAGCGGGTTCTTCCTGATGAGCAGGAACAGCCCTTCCCAGAGCAGGTCGCCGGCAATAAGCGTCCCGTCGAGGTCGACCGCAAGCGGCGCCGCATTCTTGTCCGACCGCGCATCCATGTCTGAAGCCCTGTTGTTTCCCGCCGCGCCGTTTTCCGGCGTCTTCGTGCGGGTATAGCGGCAACAGGGCTATGGAAGGTTAAACAGGCGGCGCTAAACCATTGCGTGCGCCGGTTTTTCCGGCGTCGTGCTTAAGGTCGGGTTATCGGAAACGATAAAAGGCCGGACAAACGGTCCGGCCTCGAAATTCAATGTCGGCGAACGTTACTTGACGCGGGCGACGCCGCCCGAAATCTCGATCGTCTCGGAACCGGTCAGCGCCTGGCGGTCGCCATTAGGCATGGTGACGAAGCAGCCGCCCTGGCAGAATTCGACCGTTTCGCCGCCGCCGAGCGCAAGCTCGGTCTTGTTGCCGCCCTCGGTGACGATCAGCGTGCGCGGCTCGGAATCCAGATTGACCGCGCTGGCGCCGAAAGCCGTGGTGCCCAGGAAAAGAAGGGCAGCAGTGGCGATCACAGGCTTCATCATTTCATTATCGGTGTTGCCACCGCCTCTGTTGCATTGAGCAAGGCATTCCTGCTCTTGCCGCGACCTTATAGGAGTTCGAAGCTGAACCGCAACTGAATGCCGCATTCATGCCACGATTGCCGGCGGACCTAACTTGGGTCCGGCTTACGGCGCTTGCGTCTCGGCGCCGGCTGCGGCGTTGCCTTCTCCTCGAGCGCCTTGGCCCGTTCGAAATACTCAGCCTCCACCTTGTCATCGTCGATCGGCCATTTCTCGGCCGGCGGTTCCCGTTTCAGGTGGACGTCGCGCTGCGGGAACGGGATTTCGATGTTCTCGCGCGCGAAAGCTTCGAGAATCGCGAACCGGACATCGTTCTGCACGATGACGCCGTTGCTTACGTCAGCCAGGAAAACTCTGACCTCGAAGTCCAGCGATGAGTCGCCGAAGGCCGAAAAGAGAACGAAGGGCTCCGGATTTTTCAGCACGAGCGGATGGTTGCTTGCGATCTCTAGTAGGATCTCATGGACCCGCTTCGCATCCGATCCATAACCCACACCTACCGGAATCTCGATGCGTCCGAGCTTGTTGCGGTGCGTCCAGTTGCCGACTGCGCTGTTGATCAGGTCCGAATTCGGCAGGATGACGGTCTGGCGCTGGAACGTCTCGATCTCGGTGGCGCGCACGCTGATCTTTTTGACCGTGCCGGAAACGGGGCCAGCCACGATCCAGTCGCCGGCCTTGAACGGACGTTCGGCAAGCAGGATCAGGCCTGACACGAAATTGGAGACGACGTTCTGCAGGCCGAAGCCGATGCCGAGCGACAGGCCGCCGGCGATCAGGGCGAAGTTGGAAAGGTCGATGCCGGCAGCAGAGACGCCCATCAGGACGGCGATCGCCAGGCCGGCATAGCCGACCACTGTCCTTATCGAATTGCGAACGCCGGCATCAACCTTGCCGCGCGCCATGACCGAGCCGTCGAGCCATCCCTGGAACCAGCGGGTCAGGAAATAGCCCAGTACGAATACCAGTATGCCCCAAAAAATTCCGGTGAACGAGAGGGTGAAGGAGCCGATCCGGATGCCGGTCACGGCCTTGTAGACCCAAGCCTGGATGTCGCCGGGCTGGAACCCCCAGAGGAACAGAATGAGCGGCACGCCAACGACTAGGATGAGAATGTTGATGGCGATACTGACCACCAGCGCAAGCTGGTCGAGCGTCGAGGCGTCGAGGCTGAACCTGCTCTCGAAGCGCCGGCCAAGCGTAGTGCCGGCGAAAGCGCCCTCCTCCGCCACCGCCCTGGCGGACAGGAAGCCGATATACATGGTGGCGAGCACCGCGCCGGTGACCACGATCTGCGTAGAAAGAAAGCGGGCAAAGCCGATATAGCCGAGCAGGGCAGCAACGATAGTGACGCCGCCGAGCAGGAACAGGGTGGCGCTCAGCACCGGATGCCAGCGCCTCGGCCGGCCGTCCTCGCCGGTGAAAGGCCGCACCAGCCCTATGAGCACGACCAGAATCCCGGTTAGCACCGTGGCGATCAGGCTTTCGCCGACGGTAAGCGATAGCGGCGAATCCAGAACGGAATAGACCGTGCTCAGGAACACGTCGATACCGGTGAAGATGGCGGTCGCCGAAACCAGCCACAGCAACAGCCTGGCGGCCTGCGTGTCGACCGCGATGAGCCGCCAGTTGGGCAGGCGCGGCGAAAGCACCGAACTGCCAAGCCTGTGGACGAAGAAGACCAGCCCGATGACGATGAAGAGCGACGTCATCATCGTGCCGATGTCGCCCCTCAGCACGGCGAAATAATCATAAAGCAGATAGGTCGTGGTGAGGAAAACGGCCAAGGCCGCAGTCGGCACCAGCGTTGACCAGAACGCTACCGACAGGCGGCTGAGATAGGACGGGCTCTCGACATTTCCGTCGGCTTCGAACAGGCGGCCGAAAAGCCTCCTGCCGCCGATCAAGAGGATCGCTGCCGCAAGCAGCGCAAAGAAGGTGGCGAACAGAACCGAGCGCAGCTTGAACTGGACGACGAAGCGCACCCAGGACGCGACGGTGCGGTAAAGGTCCGTCGCCTCGTTCCTCGCGGCCTCGGCGACCTCGCCCGCCAGCGCCGTTCCTATGTCGTAGCGCCGGGTCAGCAGCCGCGAAAACAGGTCGCGCCGCATCTCGGTGATACGCGTGATCAGCGCGTTGATCCGGATCGACTGGTCTTCGGCGACGCCGAGCGCGGCGTTGATTTCCGCCTTTTCAGCGAGGAGCGCCTGGCGTTCGCGGGTGACCAGATCCTGTTCGGGCGGCTGGCCCTCGGCCGGCGCGGGACCCAGTTGATCAAGGCGATTGTTGATCTCGGTCAGTCGGGGCCTGAACGCAACGCTGCTCTGGAGCAACTGGCGCTCCGTCTCCTCGAGCTGCAGGCGGATATCGACGAGGTGCGAATCGTCTTCGGAATTCGCGGCGATCTGCTTCTCGAGCTGATCGGTGCGCTGGCGCAGGCCGTCCATGACCGCCCGCTGCTCCCGGATGATGGGTGAACCGTTCGGTGAGGGACCCTGCGCGAGGGCGGGAAACGCCAGCGCCGAAAGCGCCAGCAAAATCAGTGCGAGAAGGGATCGAAGGAAAACGGGCATTATCTCCAGGCGACTCAAATGACAACGCGTCGGTGGGGCCCGACAGTGATAGAGATGCAGAACGAGCCGGGCAAGTCGGCGGCGTAGGAGCGACGGAAAGGCGGCAGCAGAGCGCAAGGAGTCGGCCTTATGAAAAGCCATGGCGCAATATTGGCTTTGGCGCACAAGCCGTGCCACTAGTGTGCGCCATCGCCCGAACCGGAAGACATGATCCATGGCGGAATATTCGGCCTTTTCGCTGCTCAAGAACGCGCTGACGGGAAACCGCGACTGGAAGCCGGCCTGGCGCAAGCCCGACCCGAAACCTTCCTATGACGTGATTGTCGTCGGGGGCGGAGGGCACGGCCTCTCGACCGCCTATTACCTGGCCAAGGAACACGGCATCACCAATGTCGCGGTGCTGGAAAAGGGATGGCTGGGGTCCGGCAACGTCGGCCGCAACACAACAATCGTGCGCTCCAACTATCTGTATCCGCAGAGCATTCGCTTTTACGAGCACTCGATGCGGCTTTGGGAAAACCTGTCGCACGACCTCAACTACAATGTGATGTTCTCGCAGCGCGGCATCCTCAACCTCGCCCATACGCCGGCGCAGTTCGACGACTATGCGCGCCGCGGCAACGCCATGCGGCACGGAGGGGGCGACGCCGAACTGCTCGATCCCGACCAGATCGCCAGGCTCTATCCCGGCCTCGACGTTTCGGCTTCAGCCAGGTTCCCCGTGGTCGGCGGCCTCTTGCAGCCCAAGGCCGGCACGGCGCGCCATGACGCCGTGGCCTGGGGCTATGCGCGCGGTGCGGACCGGCGCGGCGTCGACATCATAGAGAATTGCGAGGTCACCGGCTTCCTGCGCGACGGCGACCGCATCACCGGCGTAACCACGAGCCGCGGCGAAATCCGCGCCGCCAAGGTGGCGGTGGCGGTGGCGGGCAGCACCGGCCACGTCATGAAGCTGGCCGGGATCGACAAGCTGCCGATCGAAAGCCATCTGCTGCAGGCCTTCGTGTCGGAATCGCTGAAGCCGATCCTGCCCGGCGTCATCACCTGGGGCGGCGGGCATCTTTACGTCTCGCAGTCCGATAAGGGCGGGCTGGTCTTCGGCGGCGACCTCGACGGCTACAACAGCTATGCGCAACGCGGAAACCTGCCGTTGGTCGAGGAGGTGATGAGCGAGTTGCTCGCCATGTTCCCCGCTTTCGCGCGGGTCAGGCTGCTGCGCTCCTGGGGCGGCGTCATGGACATGTCGATGGACGGCTCGCCGATCATCACCACCGGCCCCCTGCCCGGCATGTATCTGAATTGCGGCTGGTGCTACGGCGGATTCAAGGCGACTCCGGCTTCCGGCTGGTGCTTCGCCCACACGATCGCTCGGGACGAGCCGCACGAGATCAACGCGCCGTTCACGCTCGACCGTTTCCATCGCGGCATACTCATCGACGAAAAAGGCCAGGGCTCGACGCCCAAGCTTCATTAGGCACATCAGCAGATGCTCATAAACTGTCCTTATTGCGGCCCGCGCGACCTTTCCGAATTCAGCTACCAGGGCGACGGCAACCGCACCCGTCCCGACCCGGCCTCGACCGACCAGGCCGAGTGGAACGCCTATGTCTATGATCGGACCAACATCGCCGGCGACCACAACGAGATCTGGCAGCATGCCGGCGGCTGCCGCGCGCATCTGCGCCTCACGCGCAACACGCTGACCCACAAGATCACCAGCGTCAGCTTTGCCCGCGACGAACGCCACAAAAAGCCCCACGGCCACCGCCGTTCGGGAGCGCATTCATGAGCCCGCGCCGCAGCCAGACCGGCGGGCGCGTCGATCGGACGCGCACGATCCGCTTCACCTTCGACGGCCGGCCGTTCACCGGCCATGCGGGCGACACGCTGGCCTCGGCGCTGCTCGCCAACGGCGTCACGCTGTTCGGGCGCTCGTTCAAATACCACCGCCCTCGCGGCGTGCTGACGGCCGGCGTCGACGAGCCGAACGCATTGGTGACGGTGCTTCACGGCGAAGTGCGCGAGCCCAACATTCCGGCGACCATGCTGGAGATTTATGACGGACTGACCGTGGTCAGCCAGAACCGCTTCCCGACGCTCGCCTTCGATTTCGGCGCGGCAAACCAACTCGGCGGCAAGCTCCTCGGCGCCGGCTTCTACTACAAGACCTTCATGGGGCCGGTGTTCGGGCCATTGAAGGGCACCCGCTTCTGGATGTTCTGCGAATATTTCATCCGCCGTGCGGCGGGCCTTGGCCGTGCCGGCATTGCCAGGGACCCGGCGCGCTACGAGCGCATGAACGCCTTCTGCGACGTGCTGGTGGTCGGCTCCGGCCCGGCCGGGCTGGTGGCCGCGAAAGCCACGGCCGACAACGGCGCAAGGGTCATCCTGGCCGAGCTCGAGCCGAAATTCGGCGGTTCGGCCAACTGGTCGGACGAGACGATCGACGGCATGGCCGCGGCGGAATGGGCCTCGACCATGGTGCGCGACCTGAAGGCGCGCGACAACGTCCGGCTCCTGCCGCGCACCACCGTCTGGGGCTATTACGACGACAACAACATGGCCGCGCTGGAGCGCGTCACCGACCACAAGAGCGCGCCGGGCAAGGGCGAGCCGCGCCACCGCCACTGGTCGATCTGGGCCGGATCGGTGGTGCTGGCGACGGGCGCATTCGAGCGGCCGCTGGTGTTTCCGGGCAATGACCGGCCCGGCGTCATGCTTGCGAGCGCTGCGGAGCGCTACGCCAACGAGTTCGGCATACTGCCGGGGCAGAAGGTTGCGCTGTTCGTCAACAATGACGCCGCCTACCGCGCCGCTTCGACGCTGAGGAAGGCCGGCGCGGAAATCACCGCTATCGTCGACGCGCGGGATGAAATTTCCGCCGCGGCGCAGGAGATCGCGGAGGGGGCCGGCGGCGAATTGCTGCGTGGCCATGCTGTGGTGGCGACCGAAGGCGGCAAGCATGTCTCGGGCATCAAGGTGCAGAAGTTCGATCTCGCGAACGGCGCGCTGTCGGGCGAGGCGCGGCATCTCGATGCCGATTGCCTGCTGGTTTCGGGCGGCTGGTCGCCGGTCATCCATCTGGCGAGCCAGGCCGGCCTGAAGCCGGAGTGGAATGAGACGCTGCAGGCCTTCCTGCCGCCGAAGCCGACGCAGAACTGGGTCGGCGCGGGCGCATTCAACGGGCGCTTTACGACCGCAGAGGCGTTGGCCGAAGGCGTCGCTGCCGGCCTCTCGGCTGCCGGTTCGATCGGCAGGGCGGAATACGCGCCCGAGGTCGAAGCGCCGGTGTTGGACCCGCACCCGGCTCCGGTGTTCGAGATCAGGGCCAAGGGCAAGGCTTTCGTCGACCTCCAGCACGACGTGACCGCCGACGATGTCCGCCTCGCTTACAAGGAGGGGTTCGTTTCGGTCGAGCATCTGAAGCGTTACACCACGCTCGGCATGGCGACCGACCAGGGCAAGACATCCAACGTTCCCGGCATTGCCATCATGGCCGATGCGCAGGGCAGGCCCATTTCCGATGTCGGCACCACCCGGTTCCGCCCGCCTTTCGCGCCGGTTTCGCTGGGCGCGCTGGCGGCCGAGCGCTATGGCGAGGTCAAGCCCGAGCGGCTGACCCCCATGCATGACTGGCATGTCGAGAACGGCGCGACCATGTATGCCGCCGGGCTCTGGCATCGGCCGGCTATCTATGGCCTTGCCGGCGAGACGGTCGAGCAGGCCTATGTGCGCGAGGCGAAAACGACGCGCGAGGCGGCCGGCATCGTCGATGTCTCGACGCTGGGCAAGATCGCCGTGCAAGGCCCGGACGCCGCCGATTTCCTCGACCGCGTCTACACCAACATGTTTTCGACCCTTGCCGTCGGCAAGGCCCGCTACGGCCTGATGCTGCGCGAGGACGGCATCGCGCTCGACGACGGCACGACCTGGCGTCTCGGCAACGACGACTTCCTGATGACCACCACCACCGCCAACGCCGGCAAGGTCATGCAGCATCTCGAATATCTGCTTGACGTGGTCTGGCCCGAGCTGAAGGTGCAACTTACCTCCGTCACCGATCAGTGGGCGGGGGCGGCGATCGCCGGGCCGAAGGCGCGGGAAATCCTGGCATCCTGCGTGACCGGGACGGCAGTCGACAATGACACGCTGCCCTTCATGGGCATCGTCCACGGCGAGATCGCCGGCGCGCCGGTGATGATCTGCCGACTCTCCTTCTCCGGCGAAATGGCCTTCGAGGTCTATTCCGGCGCCGGCCATGGCGTGCATGTCTGGGAAGCGCTGATCGAAGCGGGCAAGCCCTACGGCATGGTTTGCTACGGGCTGGAGGCGCTCGGCACGATGCGCATCGAAAAGGGCCATGTCACCGGCGCGGAGATCGACGGGCGCACCACGGCGCGGGATCTCGGCCTCGACTGGATGCTGTCGAAGAAAAAGCCGTTCGTCGGCTCGATGATGATGGACCGCGAGGGCCTTGCCGACGTGGACCGGGTGCGCCTGGTCGGCGTCATCGCGCTCGACAACCGGCCGCTCAATGGCGGCGCGCATATCGTCGAGGACAACGAGGCTGCGCCGAGGAATTCGATCGGCCACATCACTGCCGTCTGCTATTCGCCGATGCTCGGCAAATATATCGGCCTGGCGCTGGTCAAGGGCGGCAAGAAGCGGCACGGCGCACGCGCATTCGTCTCCGACCCGCTGAGAAATCGCTTCGGCCCGGTCGAGATCGTCAGCAACCACTTCTTCGATCCCGAAGGGAAACGCATGCATGGTTGACCAGCTTTCACCGCTTGAGCCGGTCTGGCGGCCGGGTTCGCACGGCAATTTCGCCGCGGGTGTCGGCGTGATCCTGAGCGAGACGCAGCCGGGTTCGATCGTGCAGGCCACCGCCTGGCCGGGCGAGGAAAAGGCTTTGATGGGCGCGATCCGGACCGTCGCCGGTATCGTGCTGCCCGATGGCGCGGGCGGCGGCGTCTTCACCGAAGAGAAGGCGGCGTTCGGCTTTGCGCCGGGTAAATTCCTGGTCGTCGATCAGGCCGAGGGACTATTCGCAACGCTCAGCGCGGCGATCACCAGCGAAACAGGAACCGTCACCGACCTGTCGCACGGCCGCACTGCGATCCGCTTTGCCGGGCCGAAAGCCGAATGGGTGCTGGCGAAATTCTTCGCCATCGATTTTTCGCTGGCGGCGTTTCCGGTGGGCGCGGGCCGCTCCACAGTGCATCACGACATCTTCGCGCAGATACAGAGAACCGGGGCGAGCCAGTTCGACCTCTATGTCTTCCGCTCCTTCGCGCGGGCGTTCTGGAACGCGCTATGCCATGCGAGCGAGGAGGTCGGCTATGAGGTGAGGTGAGGCAGCCGTCGAGTCGTCTTCCTTGGCCCTCGAAGGCTCCCTGCCCTGCACCGCATGGCTCCCAACATCCTTGGTACGCTGCCCACCGCGCCTTTGATGGCGCTCGACACTGGGTGGTGATAATGTCCGATGCGCCCTTCTTCAGGCATAGCCGAAGAGGCAGACGGGAGGACAAGATGATGGCAAGGACAAACGGAGTTCCAGCCTGCTTCCTGATGAGCTTGGCCTTGTTGGCGGCCGTTCAAGGTGCGGCCGCCGTCGAGCCGGTCAAGGATATCGTCGTTTTCGATTTCGAGATGATGGATTCGAGTGCAGCGTCGGGAATTATTCCTCAGGACGAACACGATGCAAGATACCTGGCGGAATCCACGCAAGTTGCAAAGAACCACCTGTTGGCGACGGGATACAAGATTGTCGACGCAAAACCTGCGGCCGCCGAAATATCGAAGGCCGGTGAATTGCGGCGCTGTAACGGCTGCGAAGCGGCAATTGCGTCAAAGCTCGGTGGTGAACTGGCCATGACGGGCATCGTCAACAGGATCAGCCGGACCGAGTTCGAGATGCTTATCAAGGTCGTCGACGCCGAAACGGGAACGCCCGTCTCCGTCGGCTATACGGGGTTGCGCATGGGGGCAAATTACGCCTGGCCGCGCGGCGCCAAGTGGCTGATGGAAAAGCGCGTTGTGGCCAACCTGACCAACAAATAACAGCGACGCAGTTCGACCCATACCTTCCGCTCCTTCGCGGCTTCCGCAACGCTCACTGCGAGTGGCGGTGGGATATTTCTCGGCAATGGAGGATGTCAATGCGGCCGGCTCTCAACAGTGCGTTGCAGCTTGTCGACATCCTCGTTATCTCGCTGGTGGCAGGAAGCATATTCGGCATTTGGCGAGGCTATAATCCGTCGACCTACTCAGCCGAAACATTCGTTGAAGTCCATCAGGGAGCCGTGCGCGGCTTGAACGTACTCTTGCCGGTTATGGGTCTGACCGCCATCGTTCTCACGCTGCTTCTGATGTTCCTGTCGCGCAGCAAGGCTCGGCCCTTCCGGCTCTATTTCGCAGCCCTTCTGGCCATGGTCGCCGCCGGACTCGTGACTCGGCTCTTCAACCAGCCGATCAATGCCGAGGTGATGGATTGGACTGCCGACGCAATACCCGACAACTGGACTGAACTTCGCGATGCCTGGTGGCGCTGGCACATCGTGCGGCTCATCTGCGCCGTCGCCGCCGTGGTCATCCTGATCGCCGCCGTCTTCGCCGACCGCGACAGGGTTAAAAAGACGTAGCTGAGTTGTTCATGAAGAGACGCCGTCACGTCACGAACTTCACCCACTCCTCCTGCGGCGCTCGCTCAGTGCGCAGATCGTTTTCCGGCTTGGTCACGTCCTCGTAGCCCAGCGCCATTCCGCAGACGACGATCTCCTCGTCGGGAATGCCGAGCACCGGCCGGATCTGGTTGTGGTATGGGGCGAATGCCGCCTGCGGGCAGGTGTGCAGGCCCCTGCCCCGCGCCGCCACCATGATATTCTGCAGGAACATGCCGTAGTCGATCCACGATCCCTGGTTGAGGCGGCGGTCGATGGTGAAGATCATCCCGACCGGCGCGTCAAAGAAGACAAAGTTGCGGTCGTGCTGGGCGCGCATCTGGTCGACGTCGCGCTTGCCGATTCCGAGATGGCCGTAGAGCGCGAAGCCGACGGCGCGCCGCCTTGTCAGATAGGGCTCGAAGAACTGGTCGGGGTAATAGCGGTATTCATCCCACTTGGCCTTTTCGGCGCGGATGCCCGAATTGAGGATAGCGTCGGCGATGCGGGCCTTGGTCTCGCCGGTTGTCACATAAACCTTCCAGGGCTGCATGTTTGTGCCCGAAGGAGCGCGCGCGGCCACGTCCAGAATAGCGCGGATGGTCGCTTCGTCGACGGGATCGGCCAAGAAGGCGCGCACCGACCGGCGCGACGTGATCGCCTCGTCGACGATTGCCGCTTCGTCCAGATCCAGAGTTCTGTTTTCCGGCGCCAGCATGGATTACCCCTTCACAATGCGGCTCACATAGGATTGCCGCGCCGGATTTGCACCAGACCCGCGAGTCTCGCAAGCAATACCTGCATCCCGTGAAATATCGCTTGAAAATTTCACAAAGGTATGGCTCATGAAATTTCCGGAGAGATTTTCATGGACGTTGTGCAGACAGAGGACCGGAACGAATTGGAGGAGCGACGAACGGCGCGCTCCGACACGATGCTTGCGCGCGACATCCGTGCGTTGCGCAAGGCCCGCGGCCTGACGCTCGCCGAGATTGCGCTGAAGCTCGGCCGCTCCGTGGGCTGGCTGAGCCAGGTGGAGCGCGGCCTATCCGCGCCGTCGCTGGCCGATCTGCGCGCCTTCGCCGAACTGTTCGGCGTTCCCGTCAGCCTGTTCTTCGCCCACGATGCTCCCGACGCGGGCGAGCGCGGCGTAGTCGTGCGCGCCGGCCGCCGCCGTTCGCTTGGCACAGCCGAATCCGGACTGGTGGAGGAACTTCTGTCGCCCGATCTCGGCGGTAGTTTCGAGGTGCTGCGCTCGGAATTCGCGCCGGGCGCAGAACTGAAGGCCGCCGCCAGCCGGCCGACCGAAGAAGCGGGCTACGTGGTTTCGGGCACATTCGACCTAGAGATTGCCGGAACGTGGTACCGGCTTGGCGAGGGCGACAGCTTCCGTTTCGCCAACAAGCCGTTCCGCTGGCGCAATCCGGGCGCGGACCCGGCGGTGGTCGTCTGGGTGGTTTCGCCGCCGGTCTATTGAGTAAAGTGGAGAGAGAAATGGCTGAAATTCCATCGACGGCGCGCGTGGTGATCATCGGCGGCGGCGCGGTCGGCGTTTCGTCGCTCTACCACCTTGCCAAGTCCGGCTGGACCGACTGCGTGCTTCTGGAAAAGAACGAGCTGACCTCCGGCTCGACATGGCATGCAGCCGGCAACGTTCCGACCTTCTCGTCATCCTGGTCGCTGATGAACATGCAGCGCTATTCGACAGAACTCTACCGCGGCTTGGCGGAAGAAGTCGGCTACCCGATGAACTATCACGTCACCGGTTCGCTGCGGCTCGCTCATACCAAAGAACGCATGCAGGAGTTCCAGCGCGCCAAGGGCATGGGCCGCTACCAAGGCATGGATATCGATGTGGTCGGTCTCGACGAGATCAAGGCTCGCTATCCATTCATCGAGACTCATGAACTCAAAGGCGCGCTCTACGACCCGAGCGACGGCGATATCGATCCGGCGCAGCTGACCCAGGCTTTGGCGAAGGGCGCGCGCGACATGGGCGCGAAGATCGTTCGCTTCTGCCCGGTCAGCGGCGTGCGGCGCGAAAACGGCGAGTGGGTGATCGAGACGCCGAAAGGCGAGATTCGGTGCGAATACGTGGTCAACGCCGCCGGCTATCGCGCCCGCGAAGTCGGAAAGATGTTCGGACGCGACGTGCCGATGATGGTGATGAGCCACCAGTACATACTTTTCGAGGAAATCCCCGAACTGGCGGCATGGTCGAAGGAGCACGGGAAAAAACTGCCGCTGCTGCGCGATGTCGACACGTCCTACTATCTGCGCCAGGAAAAGAACGGCATGAATCTCGGGCCTTACGAGAAGAACTGCCGGGCGCACTGGGCGACCCACAACGACCCGATGCCGGACGATTTTTCCTTCCAGCTTTTCCCGGACGATCTGGAGCGGCTGGAATGGTATCTGAACGACGCCATCGCCCGCGTGCCGATCCTCGGCACGGCGGGGCTGTCGAAAGTCATCAACGGGCCGATCCCTTACGCGCCGGACGGCAATCCGCTGATCGGGCCGATGCCCGGCGTGCCCAACGCCTTCGAGGCTTGCGTCTTCACCTTCGGCATCGCGCAGGCGGGCGGCGCCGGCAAGGTGCTGGCGGAGTGGGTGACCGAAGGGCAGACGGAATGGGACATGTGGTCCTGCGACCCGCGCCGCTTCACCGCCTTCGCTTCCGATCCCGAGTACTGCGTGGCCAAGGGCATGGAAATCTACGGCCACGAATACGCGATCCACTTCCCGCGCCATGCCTGGCCGGCGGGGCGCGGGAAGAAGCTGTCGCCGATCCATGACCGCATTGCGGCGCTGGGCGCGCAGTTCAACGCCTATAATGGCTGGGAACGCGCCACATGGTTCGCCCATCCGGACGACGACACCTCGGAGGAATCGACCCAGACCTTCACCCGCGACGGGCCGTGGCACAAGCGCATCCGCGAGGAATGCCTGGCGGTACGCGATGCCGCCGGCATCCTCGATCTGCCCGGCTTTTCGCGCTACCGGCTGCAAGGTCCCGGCGCGCGGGAATGGCTGTCCACAATGATCACAGGCGTCGTACCGAAACCCGGCAAGATCGGACTCGGCTATTTCGCCGACGACAAGGGCCGCATCGTCACCGAAATGTCGATCATGGCGCTCGATGAGGATTTCTTCTTCCTCATCACCGCTTCGGTGGCGGAGCTGCACGATTTCGAGTGGCTTCAGAAGCATTTGCCGCAAGAGACTCAAATCACGCTGCAAAATTCGACCGACGCCTTCGCCTGCCAGATCCTCTCCGGGCCGAATGCACGAAAAATCCTGGCCGAAGTGACTGACGCCGACCTCTCGCCGCCATGGCTGTCGCACCAGTCCTGCCAGATAGAAGGACGCTGGCTTCAGCTCGTTCGCGTCTCGTTCGCAGGCGAGCTCGGGTGGGAACTCCACACCAAGATTGAAGACACGGCGGCAGTCTTCGACGCCGTATGGGCGGCTGGCCAGAAGCACGGGCTGAAACCGTTCGGCATGTTCGCACTGGACTCGCTCCGGCTGGAGAAAGGTTACCGCGCCTGGAAGCAGGACCTTTCGACCGACTACACCATCCTGCAAGGCGGGCTGGAACGTTTCGTCAAATGGGACAAGCCGAATTTCAAGGGCAAGGCGGCGCTGCAGAACGAAAATCAGCAGGGGGTGAAGAAACGCTTCGTTACGCTGGTGGTGGAAGCCAGCGATTGCGACGCGCCTTACATGTCGACGTTATGGCATGGCAGCAAGATCGTCGGCGAGACGACGTCAGGAGGTTTTGGCCACAGGGTGGACAAATCGATCGCGCTCGGCATGATCCGCGCCGACCTGGCTGTGCCGGGGACGAAGGTAGAGGTCGAGATTTTCGGCGAGCGCCACAACGCGACTGTCCAGAAGGACGAGCCGCTGTGGGATCCGGGAAACGAAAGGCTGAGAGCATAATGCCAACGTCGTCGAAACGCCTCAGTGGTATCATCCCGTCCGGCAAGGACGGCTGGGAGGTCCATTTCGAAGCCTGGAAGCGCAAGGAAGCCGGCGAACCGATCATCGTTCTATCGGTCGGCGACCATGACTTCGACACGCCGGGCGAGACGGTCGAGGCCTGCGTGGCGGCCCTCAGGACCGGCCATCATCACTACACGCAGCTTCCCGGCGTACCGCGGCTGCGTGAGGCGATGGCGCGCGCCTCGACGCGCTGCACCGGCGTCGAAACGAGTGCGGCCGAAGCGCTCGTCACGCCGGGCGGACAGCTTGCGCTTTACGCCGCCGTGCAGGGCACGCTCGACCGCGGCGACCATGCCGTTGTGGTGGCGCCCTACTACGCGACCTATCCCGGCACCTTCCGCGCGGCCGAAGCGGACTTCACGGTCGTCGAGGCGGAAGCGGCGGACGGCTTTCAACCACGCGCCGAGGCGATCGAAGCGGCGCTGAAGCCGAATACGCGTGCGATCCTCATCAACACGCCGAACAACCCGACCGGCGCCATCTATTCGCGCGAGAGCCTTGAAGCCATCGCAGAGCTTTGCGTGAGGCACGACCTCTGGCTGCTCTCCGACGAGGTTTACTGGACGCTCGGCGGTGGTCATCACATCTCGCCGCGCGCTCTGCCCGGCATGGCGGAGCGGACGCTGGTCATTAACTCGATGTCGAAGAGCCACGGCATGACCGGCTGGCGCATGGGCTGGCTGACTGGCCCCGAAAGCATGATCTCGCTGCTCGTCAGCCTGAACCTCGTGACGACCTACGGCCTCACCGGTTTCATCCAGCAGGCGGCGGCCGAGGCACTGGAGAACGACTATGGCGTGAAACAGATCGCCGACACCTACAACGGGCGGCGCAAGGTGTTCCTCGACGAAGTGCGCGGCCTCAACAACGTTACCGTGCGCGGCTCGGAAGGCGGCATGTATGTCATGCTTGACATTCGCGCCGTCGAGCCGGATTGCGAGAAATTTGCCTGGGCGCTGCTCGAAGCCGAGAAGCTGGCGGTGATGCCCGGATCGAGCTTCGGCGACGCCGCCGCCGGCCATATCCGCGTCAGCCTCTGCCAGCCGGACGACGTGCTGCTGGAAGCCGCGACACGCCTGCGGCGCTTCGCTTCCTCCTATCGCAGCAAGGCAGCCTGACGGATGGCCGGCCTGCCCTCCAAAGCCCGCGCGGTCATCATCGGCGGCGGTGTTTCCGGCTGCTCGGTTGCCTATCATCTGGCCAAGCTCGGCTGGACCGACATCGTGCTTCTGGAACGCAAGCAACTGACCTGCGGCACCACCTGGCATGCGGCGGGCCTGATCGGCCAGTTGCGTGCCTCGCAGAACATGACGCGGCTGGCGAAATATTCGGCCGACCTCTACGTCAGGCTGGAGGCCGAGACCGGCGTCGCCACGGGCATGCGCCAGGTCGGCTCGATCACCGTCGCGCTAACCGAGGAGCGCAAGCACGAAATCTACCGCCAGGCGTCGCTCGCCCGCGCCTTCGACGTCGACGTTCGCGAGATTTCGCCGAGCGAAGTCAAGGAAATGTATCCGCATCTCAACGTTTCGGATGTTGTCGGTGCCGTGCACCTGCCACTCGATGGTCAGTGCGATCCGGCCAACATCGCCATGGCGTTGGCAAAGGGCGCACGGCAACGCGGCGCGAAGATCGTCGAGGGTGTGAAAGTCGCCGCCGTCCACCAGAAGGATGGCCGCGTCACCGGTGTTTCCTGGGCCAGAGGCGAGGAACAGGGCACGATCGAGGCCGATGTGGTCGTTAACTGCGCCGGCATGTGGGCGCGCGAACTCGGCCAGATGTCGGGCGTGACCATCCCGCTGCATGCCTGCGAGCATTTCTATCTCGTGACCGAGCCGATCCCCGGCCTTTCGCGGCTGCCGGTGCTGCGGGGGCCGGGCGAG
>NZ_AHAM01000134.1 GCF_000236565.1 Mesorhizobium alhagi CCNWXJ12-2
ACCGAGGATTATGCGGGAGGGACGAGGGATGTGAACAAATCCGGTGCGAAAATTCTTCTCGCCGGCTTTTATGCCATTGATCCGCAACACTTCTTTTGCGGACGAGCCGAAATGGAGGTGGATTCTGTCCACGCAGGCGGCCCGGCGTCAAATGCCCGCGAACGCAGCCATGTGGAAGGCCTGCACGTCGATGGGATAACGGTATTCCGTTCCGTAAGGGCAGGCGTTTCGGTCGAGGCAGCCATCGTCGCGGCACGGCGCGCCGTCGGGGCCGCGGACATGCGACAGGCAGGCTTCGTGGGCGAATCCGGCCTCGGAATGAGCGTCGGCCGGACAGGCTTTCAGGCAAGGTTTTCCGACACATAGATCGCAAAGATGAATCGGTTTCTCAAGTCGCGGGATGGCAAGTTCGGTCTCGAACAGCAGCGCGCCGCGATAGGCATGCCAGAGACCGTATTGCGGATGCATGAGGATGCCGAGCGGCGACGGCCTCAGCCCCTCGGCGCGCATCGCCCATTGCTGGAACGGGAGATATGGTTTGTCGGATGGTGAGATCGCTCGCGCGCCGAAATCTTGCGCCACCGCGCCGATGATTTGGCGTGACCAACTGTCGAGGGGGTCTTTCAGACCGGCCGGCTGGGTTTCGAGCCAGCGCAGGAAATGCGGCCACGGCGCGGAGCCGGCCTGGCCAACCAGAAGCGCGGATTTGGCGGGAGCGCCGGAGAGGACGGACGGGACGGATTCGTCAGCGCCGAAATTGAAGCCGCCTCGCAGGATGAGGCCGTGCGGCGAAAGAGCGTTTACGAGTTCGGGACAAATCCCGCTGGCTGAGGTTTCCAATCCCTGCGGCAAGCGACTACGCCGCCCGGGCGATGTCCAGCCGGACCGTGAGCCCCGCCTGCCCGGCCAGATTGATCAATGTATCCAGGCTGAAATTCGTTATCCGGCCCCGGAGGAGATCATTTAGGCGAGGCTGAGTGACGCCGAGCCGCCGTGCCGCCTCCGCCTGTGTGACGTTCCAACCGCGCACCTGCTGCTCGATCGCGATCAGCAGCGACGAACGCATGCTCATATTCGCGGCCTCTCCCGAGGATTCTTCCAGCGCATCCCAAACACTTTCGAAGCTTTGACGCTCCATCGACGTTTCCTCGATCTAAGGAGACCACTGAATTCACAAAAACTGGTCCGGCAACCTCTTACCGAATTTCTCTGCTGTCGCCTTGCCAATAAGCGTCAGCTTACCATGCAATTTGTGCCCGGCCGATGCCGGACGAGCCTTATCTAGCCAGACCTCAGGGGCGATTTCCCAAAGCTGGAAATTCCTATCATCCTTGGTGTAGGCGCAGATGATAGTATCTACGCGCCCAAGCACGCTATCCAAGCACCCCCACTGTGTATTTCGCCTTCTGGCTGTACGAATTGTGGCATGACGGCCGTCCACAAGCTTGAGTTCAGTTGCTGTTGGATTGATCAGCGAACCTAGCTTTTCCGCAAGCCTTCGTCCTGCGTTGATACCGAAATCGCGACCTTCTCGTCCGCTTGCCTCATCTTGTCCCGCACCAGGCGGTGCCCTCCGACGATCTTTTTTGGGAATAGTGTCTGGCAACGCCGGCAGAAAGGCGTCCAAAGCACTTACCACCACGCTCGATCGTGAGAATGCCGGATTGCCGTCAAGATGCGCATTCAGCCGTTGCGCCAACGTCTCGGAAATCCGGACGGTGATTTGCATGTCGTTCATATCAAGCCCCGCAAGATGTAAGATTCATACATCTTGCACATCACAGGGAGTGGTGCAAGAGGGTTGATTACAACATCTGTACGCGGACGCTCACCCCTTCTCGTCCGGCTCCTTGAAAGCGCTCCGCCAGACTTCCTTGTGGATGATGTTGGCGACTTTAGCCCCGCCTGCATCGGGCTCCTTTCAAGTGAAGGCGTCGGGCATGGACTCCTTCTTCTTCGCGATGAAGTCCTGCAAGCCGTCGTCGACGCCCTGGTCGAGCGGCGGGGCTTCGTAGGTTTCGAGCCAGCGGCGGGCGAGTTCGTTGGCGCGCTGCGGCGCGGTCTTCTGGCCCTCGGCCAGCCACTGCTCATAGGAATTGTTGTCGGCGATCGCCGAGCGATAGAAGGCGGTCTGGAAATTGGCCTGCGTATGGTCGCAGCCGAGATAATGGCTGCCCGGGCCGACCTGGCGGATGGCGTCCATCGCTTGGCCGTTTTCCGAAAGATCGACGCCCTCGGCGAACTTTTGGGTCATGCCGAGCTGGTCGATATCCATCATGAATTTTTCGTAGCAGGAGGCGAGGCCGCCTTCGAGCCAGCCGGCTGAATGCAGGACAAAGTTGGTGCCCGCCAGAATGGTCGAGTTCAGCGTGTTGGCGCTTTCATAGGCCGCCTGCGCATCCGGAACCTTCGAGGCGCAGAGCGAGCCGCCGGTGCGGAACGGCAGGCCGACGCGGCGGGCGAGCTGGGCCGCGCCGTAGGATACCAGCGAGGGCTCCGGCGTCCCGAAGGTCGGCGCGCCAGACTGCATCGAGATCGAGGAAGCAAAAGTGCCGAACAGCACCGGCGCGCCGGGGCGGATCAGCTGGGTGAGCGATGCTCCGGCCAGCACTTCGGCCAGAACCTGCGTCAGCGTGCCGGCGACCGTGACCGGGCTCATTGCGCCGGCAAGGATGAAAGGCGTGACGATGCAGGCCTGGTTGTTGCGGGCATAGACCTTCAGCGCGCCGAGCATGGTCTCGTCGAACACCATCGGCGAATTGGCATTGATCAGGCTGGTGAGCACCGTGTTGTCGCCGACGAACTGCTCGCCGAACAGGATCTTGGCCATCGCCACCGTGTCCTCGGCGCGCTCGGGCGCGGTGACCGAGCCCATGAACGGCTTGTCGGAATATTTGATGTGCGAGTAGATCATGTCGAGGTGGCGCTTGTTGACCGGCACGTCGACCGGCTCGCACACCGTGCCGCCCGAATGGTGGATGGACGGGGCCATATAGGCGAGCTTCACGAAATTGCGGAAATCCTCGATCGTGGCGTAGCGGCGATTGCCGTCCAGGTCGCGCACGAAGGGCGGCCCGTAGACCGGCGCGAAGACTGTCCCCTTGCCGCCGATCTCTACCGAACGGGCGGAATTGCGGGCATGCTGGGTGTAGCTCGACGGGGCGGTCTTGAGCAGCTGGCGGCACAGGCCCTTGGGGAAATGCACGCGTTCTCCCCTGACGTCGGCGCCGGCTTGCCTGAACAGCGCGAGCGCCTCGGCGTCGTCACGGAACTCGATGCCGATCTCCTCCAGAACGGTGTCGGCATTGGCCTCGATGAGCGCCAGGCCTTCTTCGTCGAGCACTTCGAAGACGTTGATCTTGCGCTTTATGTAGGTGAGCTGCGTGCCCGGCCCGCCGCCCGAACGGGCCGCCCGCCTAGCCGCGGCGCCGCCGCTCGCGGCGCGCCCTCGCCGTGAATTGGAGGCTTCCTGCTCGGACAAGCGGTTCTCTTCCATCGAAATCATCCTTAGAAATCAAGCAATCCGCGCCTGATGGCGCCATTGCCCGGATCGTAGCCATGACCCTTTAGCGAAACGGCCCGCCAGCGCCAAGCACTGTCGCAAAATCGACAAGAAATACGTCCTAAACCCCGGTCGCTTTCCTTTTGCAGGAAGTCGCAAATCAGCTATGGATTTGTTGCGCTTGCACGATAGGTATTGGTGCGAATTTCTAGGCCGCCGGAATGATTGCCGGCGGACGCGAGGAGCCTGACATGTCTGACGACGAGATCATCCTTTCCGAACTTTCCGACGACGAACTCGTGCAACAGATGCACGACGACCTTTATGACGGCCTCAAGGAAGAGATCGAGGAAGGCACGAACATCCTTCTGGAGCGCGGCTGGCAGCCCTACGAGGTGCTGACCGAAGCGCTTGTCGAAGGCATGCGCATCGTCGGCGAGGACTTTCGCGACGGCATCCTGTTCGTTCCAGAAGTGCTGCTTTCGGCCAATGCGATGAAGGCCGGCATGTTCATCCTGCGCCCGCTGCTCGTCGCCACCGGCGCGCCCAAGCAGGGCAAGATGGTGATCGGCACGGTCAAGGGCGACATCCACGACATCGGCAAGAACCTGGTCGGCATGATGATGGAGGGCGCGGGCTTCGACGTCATCGACCTCGGCATCAACAACCCGGTCGAAAAATATCTCGACGCGATCGAAGAGCACAAGCAGGACATTGTCGGCATGTCGGCTCTGCTCACCACGACGATGCCCTACATGAAGGTCGTGATCGACACGATGAAGGAAAAGGGCATTCGCGACGATTATGTCGTGCTGGTCGGCGGCGCGCCGCTCAACGAGGAGTTCGGCAAGGCCGTTGGCGCCGATGCCTATTGCCGCGACGCGGCCGTGGCGGTGGAGACCGCCAAGGACTTCATGAAGCGCAAGCACAACGTGCGCGCTGCTTGAGAGTAAATGCTGTCCAGGACGGATCCAGCTAAATTAGTTGGCGACGTCTTCGACCGCCTGCTCCGTGGCGTTGACGGTGTTGGAGGCATCCCTTCCAACGCCGCGGATCGTATTGGCGCATGCCGATACGATCAAGGCGCAAGCCAGGATGGCCGCAATTGGTGCAAAGCGCGGCAGTTTCATGGACGGTGGCTCCCTCGTTGACTAGATAAGCCAACAGGAACGAATTCGAACTGAAGTGGTTCCATGACGACCACGCGCAAAGGCAGAGAAAACAAGGACGAACGACTGCTGGTCATCGCCTGCGGCATGATCGCGCGCGAGGTGCTGGCCGTGAAGGAGCAGCTGGCGCTCGACCATCTCGAACTGACCTGCCTGCCGGCCGAGTTCCACTACTATCCCGACAGGATTCCGCCCGCCATGGACAAGGCGATTTCCGAGGCGAAGGCGGAAGGCTATAGCCGCATATTCGTCGGCTATGCCGATTGCGGCACCGGCGGGATGCTGGATGCGGTTTGCGAAAAGCACGGCGTCGAGCGCATGGAAGGCGCGCATTGCTTCGCCTTCTACCAGGGCATCGACGCCTTCGAGGCGGCCGGCGACCGCGACATGCTGGCCTTCTACATGACCGATTTCCTGTGCCGGCAATTCGAGGCGTTCTTCATCAAGCCGCTCGGCCTCGACCGCCACCCGGAACTCGCCGCGGATTATTTCGGCAATTACGAGAAGCTGGTCTATCTGGCGCAGACCGACAATCCCGAACTGGACAAGGTCGCGGAAGACGCCGCCGAAATGCTCGGGCTCGCCTACGAAAAGCGCTTTACCGGCTATGGCGATCTGACGAAGGCACTTGCGGGGGCGGCGATACTCCCTGCCTGAGGTCGCTGTCTCCTGAGGCAAGGCTGGCAACAGGAAACCGTGACGGCAGGCGGCCCACAATTGCACGATCCGCTTCACGACCTGGTTCGATGGCACTGAAATCCGTCAAGCGAGGATGCACATGAACGAGATTGTCGCGACGGCATTCTGGCGGCGGCTGGATACCGAAGGCCATGATGGCTGCCGTCTAATCCGTATGAAGGATGGTTGGCGGCTCTCCGGCAGTACCATCTTCGATCACCAAGGCAAGGCCTGCATGCTCGACTATGCGGTCGATTGCGACGCCGCATGGCGAACGCTGTCAGCAAGAGTGCATGGATCAGTCGGACTGGACGAGCTCGCATTTGACATTGAAAGGACGCCGGACGGCGACTGGCTGCTCGACGGGAAGGTGCAGCCTGCTGCAAGGGGGTGTATCGATCTCGACCTCGGGTTCACGCCCGCGACCAACCTTATCGCCATCCGCCGCCTCGATCCGGGTGAGAAGGTGGAAACCCCTGCTCCCGCCGCGTACTATCTGGAGTTCTCGCTGCAACTCGGCATCGTGGAGCAGACCTACCGCCGCACCGGGAAGGACAAGCTTCACTACCGCTCGCCGGCATACGGATATGACGAAACGCTGACCGTCTCGAAAGTCGGTTTCGTGACCGATTATCCGACGCTGTGGACCGGATGGGTCGCGACCCGGTGACAGCGCAGACATGCTCCGACGGCCGGATTCCGCGACCATCGGCGTCTCAGACCTGCATCTCGCCGCCAGCCGGGATTCGACAGGATCGCCGAGGGAGCGCCGAAGTGCTTGGCCTCTCGCATGAAAAGCGTTTACTGGCTAAGGCGATCCCATGCCGTCACTCGCAAAAGTTTGTTCCCCCACACTGACCACGAAAGCGCCGGAATCCTCGGGAGAGGTCGCGGCAAATTCCGGAGCATCTTCATGAAAATCCGCGCCTGGCTTCTCGCCGCCCTCCTCGCTCTGCCGGCCGCGAATGCCGCCGCCGACGGCGTGGTGCAAAAGCTGATCACGCAGGCTGACAAGGCGCGGCTGGAAAACTACGAGGCGACGAGGAAGGAAGCGCTGGAGGAGGCCAAGGCCGGCGCGCCGGCGGATGTGGCCGAATTGGACACGGTGCTCGCTGCTGAGCCGATTTCGTGGTCGGATTTCGACATGGTGGGCGACTGGCAATGCCGCACCACCAAGGCAGGGGGGCTCGCCGAGCTCGTCATCTATGGCTGGTTCAAATGCCGCGTTTCCGACGACGGCTCCGGCTGGATGCTGAAGAAGGTGAGCGGTTCACAGCGCACCGAGGGCCGCTTCTATACCGAGAGCGACACCCGCCTCATCTATCTCGGCTCGTTTCATGTCGCCGGAGACGCGGCCAAGCCCTATGGCAGCGGCCCCGAAAGCGACCACGTCGGCTATGCGTTTCGCACCGGGCCGCAGGCGTGGCGGATCGAGTTTCCGGCGCCCTACTACGAATCCAAGCTCGATATCCTCGAATTCCGCCGTTGAAGCGCGCCGTGCGCTATTCCGAAAAGTGATTCCACTTTCGAGAGCCATGCATTAGTAAGCGCCGACTGTTGCATTTCGGGTATGCCGACCTCAAATTGGCCTTGCTTGCAGAGTTGTCATCAAGGTTTAACCCCCGCACGACAGAATGGGGTAAGATACCGCAGGGGCTTGCGGCTTTTCGGGTTAAGGCGGGCGTATGAGAGCTGAAATGAAGGGATTCGAGGCGGGCCAGATCGAAGGGGCCCCCGTGCGGCGCAGGCCGCGCCGGCTTTCCCAGCTTTTTGCGCAACTTTCCCGCGACGCCAACGGCCGGGTGACGCTGGGCTCGATCCGCGATGCGCTCGGCGACCGCAGCTTCGCCGCCCTCCTCGTTCTCTTCGCCGCCTTCAACCTTCTGCCGCTGCCGCCTGGCGCATCCGCCATTCTCGGCCTGCCGCTGCTGATCGTCTCGGCGCAGATGATGTATGGCAGCAAGCGCGCCTGGCTGCCGCGCTTCGTCGCCGACAAGTCGCTGCCGGCCGAGCAGTTCCGCTCGATCATGGAGCGGGTCGTGCCGCGCCTCGTCCGTCTCGAACGATACGTCACACCGCGCTATTGGCCGTTCTGGCGCAAGCGCGGCGACCGCATCATAGGCACGATCGCCTTTCTGCTCGCGGTCATCGTGACCCTGCCCATTCCGCTCGGCAACTGGCTGCCGGCCTTCGCCACCACCCTTCTCGGCTTGGCGCTTTCTGAGCGCGACGGCATCCTCTTTGCGGTCGGCAGCGTCGTCGCCATAGCGTCCATCGCCGTCATCGTCTTCGTCATCGGCGCAGCCGGCGCGGCCACCCAGGCAGTCCTGGGGTGGATGATTTAAGCGTGCGGTAAGGCTGCAATGCGATAGTTCGGATCGTTCCCGGCCACGGGGCTTCCATGGAGAACCATCGCTCGCCGCAATGAAACGAGACCCGAAATCCCAATCGATCGTCATCGTGACCGAAGGCGGTCCGCATATATGGGCGATCGTCAACGCGGTTGCCGACAGGCTCGGGCCGGTGACGGTAATCCTTGAAACGCCGGAATCGAAGGCGCAACTTTTGCGTCGGCGGGCACGCAGACAGGGCCGGCTGCAGGTCGCCGGGCAGATCGGCACCATGGTCCTGACCAGGCTCGGCAAGCGCTTCCTTGCAGGCCGTGCGGAGAAAATCGTCGTCGAGAACGGGTTGGAAGCCGCTCCCCGCGCCGGCCAGGCAATCGTGGAGGTGCCGTCGGCCAACTCACCGGAATTCCTGCATGCGATCGAGGCCGCCGCGCCGGCGGTCGTGCTGCTCGCCGGCTGCCGGATGCTCTCCAGGCAGGCGCTGGCGGCGATGCCCTGCCCGGTGCTCAACTATCATGCCGGCATCACCCCGAAATATCGCGGCATGAATGGCGGCTATTGGGCGCTGGCGAGCGGGGATTCGGAGAACTTCGGTGCAACCGTGCATCTGGTCGACGCCGGCGTCGATACTGGCGCGGTGCTGCACCAGGTGCGCGGCGGGCCGGCGCCCGGCGACAATCTGATGCTCTACCCGCTGCGGCTAGCCGCACTTTCCCGCGAAATCTGCGTTTCTGCGATCCAAGACGCGCTGGCTGGAAAGATGCGTCCGGTCGAGACCGGCCTGCCCTCCAGGCAGTGGTATCATCCGCCGATCTGGAGCTATCTGTGGACGGGGTTGACGAAGGGCGTGTGGTAGAACCTCGCGACATTCCATCTTGTTTTTTGCGACATGATCGCGCGTCGCATTTGAATGCGCGCGCGTCGTCTCATAACAAGCAGCGGAATGACGCTTGCGGCAATGCTCCAGTCACTTGGAGCCCCGGTTCATCCGAATGATCGGAATGGGACTCCAGGTATTTACCAGGCCGCATGATCTCGTCCGAAAAGCCCGCAACTTTTCGGGATCATGCTCTAAATCGAGTGAGTTGAATGGCCGACCTGATCATCGTCTACTGGCGCGATATCCCCGCGCAGGTCATCGTCAAGAAGGGCCGGCAGAACGCCAAGCGCGAACTGCCGCTGCGCTTCACCGAGGCGATCGACATGGCGGCGATGCGGTCTGGCGCGGCCGAAACGGACGCCTATCTTGCGGAATGGCGCAAGGCCGATCCGGTGCCGGTCGGCGACGACCTGGAAGCGGAAGCTGCAAAGGCGGCGGCCGACCTCGATACGCAATATGACCGGGAGCGCCTGATCGCTCTCGCCAAGGCAGGCGGCAAGGCAGATGTCTGACACCCAGCCGATTTCCACCACGGCCGCGGGGCCGGCCAACGGGGCACAAATCGTGCCGCCCGCAGCTTCCGGCGGCGTGACCCAGGCCACGGTGGTCAGCCGTACGGCGCCCAAGACCGCCTACAGGCCGGCCGACGTGTCGCCGCAGCGGCGCGTGCAGCGCTCCTATTCGGTGCGGCTGTGGGCGGTGCGCCACAGCAGAGCGCTGGAATGGTTTTACGCCCGCTTCGCCGACATCTTCCTGATGCTGCATCCGCTGTGGAACAGAATCGGCTACAGCCGCGTCGAAGCTCCCGTCACATTCGTCGAAAAGCGGGTAAAAGGTCTTATGTTCGACTGCCGCATGTGCGGCCAGTGCATTCTTTCCTCGACCGGCATGTCGTGTCCTATGAACTGCCCCAAGCAGTTGCGCAACGGTCCCTGCGGCGGCGTGCGCGCCAACGGCAATTGCGAGGTGGAGCCCGACATGCCCTGCGTCTGGGTCAAGGCTTGGGAAGGGTCGCGCAACATGGTTCATGGCGACAAAATCCTCGACGTGCAGAAGCCGGTCGATCAGTCGCTGCGCGAAACGTCCGCGTGGCTGCGCGTCACCGCGCAAGCCGCGGCAGCACGCGATGCGGCGAAGGCGCAGGTGTCGGCATGACGAGCCGCCAACGCGACGAACACCCGGACGGCATAGATCGGCCGCTCGACCCCCAGCCTGGCCACTCCTCGCGCGGCCGGCTGGAACGAGTGCTGCGGCGCGGCGAATTTGCCGTGACGACGGAACTCAACCCGCCGGACAGCGCCGACCCCGAAGACGTCTACAACCGCGCCAAGGTCTTCGACGGCTGGGTCGACGCCATCAACGCCGTCGATGCCTCCGGCGCCAACTGCCACATGTCGTCGGTGGGCATCTGCGCGCTGCTGACGCGTATGGGCTATGCGCCGATCATGCAGATCGCCTGCCGCGACAAGAACCGCATCGCAATACAGGGCGACGTGCTCGGCGGCGCGGCCATGGGCGTCGCCAATATGCTCTGCCTGACCGGCGACGGCGTCCAGGCCGGCGACCAGCCGGGCGCAAAGCCGGTGTTCGACCTCGACTGCATGTCGTTGCTCGAAACCATCCGCATCATGCGCGACAACGGCAAGTTCCTTTCCGGGCGCAAGCTGACGACGCCGCCGCAGGTCTTCCTCGGCGCCGCGATCAACCCGTTCGCGCCGCCCTTCGATTTCCGCCCCTACCGGCTGGGCAAGAAGATCGCCGCCGGCGCGCAGTTCGTGCAGAGCCAGTACTGCTTCGACGTGCCGATGTTCCGGAACTACATGCAGCGGGTGCGCGACCTCGGCTATACCGAGCAGTGCTTCATTCTGTGCGGCGTCGGGCCCCTGGCCTCGGCCAAGACAGCCAAATGGATCCGCTCCAACGTGCCGGGCATCCACATCCCCGACGCGATCATCAAGCGCCTGGAAGGCGCCCAGGATCAGAAAAAGGAAGGCAAGCAGCTTGCCATCGACATCATCAACGAGGTCAAGGAGATACCGGGCGTCTCCGGCATCCATGTGATGGCCTACCGGCAGGAAGAGTATGTCGCCGAGATCGTGGATGAATCAGGCGTGCTGAAGGGCCGCCGGCCATGGAAGCGCGAAATGCGCAGCGACGACCAGCTGGTTGCCGACCGCCTCGACCACATCCTGCACGACGACATCGTCGAGACGCAATCGGACCTGGTGAAAACCGCGCATTGAACGCGGATCGATCACCATTGGCTTGAATCGAAATAGATAACGATATAAAGAAGTCTTTATATCTTTTGGAGGATCACATGACCCGTACGATCGTTGCCTCGGCAACCCGAGAAATCATCATCGGCTTCGATCAGCCCTTCTGCGTGATCGGCGAACGCATCAATCCGACGGGCCGCAAGAAGCTTGCCGCGGAAATGATCGCGGGCAATTTCGAGACCGTCATCAAGGACGCGCTGGAGCAGGCCGCATGCGGCGCGACGATGCTCGACGTGAACGCCGGCGTGACCGCCGTCGACCCGAATGCGACCGAGCCGGCGCTTCTGGTGCAGACGCTGGAGATCGTGCAGAACCTGGTCGACCTGCCGCTCTCGATCGACAGCTCTGTCTCGGCGGCGATCGAGGCGGCGCTGAAGGTCGCCAAGGGGCGTCCGCTGGTCAACTCGGTGACCGGCGAGGAGGAGAAGCTCGAGGCGATCCTGCCGCTGATCAAGAAATACAATGTTCCGGTCGTCGCCATCTCCAACGACGAGACTGGCATTTCCATGGATCCCGACGTGCGCTTCGCGGTGGCGAAGAAGATCGTCGAGCGCTGCGCCGATTTCGGCATTCCGGCGCATGATGTGGTCGTCGATCCGCTGGTCATGCCGATCGGCGCATTGGGCGACGCCGGCCGCCAGGTGTTCGCGCTGCTGCGGCGCCTCCGCGAAGAACTCAAGGTCAACACCACCTGCGGCCTGTCGAACATCTCGTTCGGCCTGCCGCACCGCCACGGCATCAATGCCGGCTTCATCCCGATGGTGATCGGCGCCGGCATGACCAGCGCGATCATGAACCCGGTGCGGCCGCAGGAAATGGAGGCGGTTCGCGCCGCCAACGTGCTCAACGGCACGGACCGGGACTGCACAAACTGGATCAGGACCTACAAGGATTACAAGCCTGGCGAAGGCGGCCACGCAGTGGCGGCTCCGACGCAGGTCAATGCGCCAGGCGAAGGCGGAGCCAACGGCGGACGCCGCCGCGGCGGCCGCGAGGCGCGGATGGCGCGGGGGTGATCGTATAGGATTGCGCCCTACGTTGCGGACGAGCGCAGCGTAGGAACCCCGGAAAGCAGCATGCAATGAACCCGCCACCCAACATAACCGACCCTCTGGTCCTGTTCATGCCCTCCGGCAAGCGCGGGCGGTTTCCGGTCGGCACGCCGATCCTGGATGCCGCGCGCTCGCTCGGCGTCTATGTCGAGAGCGTGTGCGGCGGGCGGGCGACGTGCGGGCGCTGCCAGGTCGAGGTTCAGCAAGGCAATTTCGCCAAGCACAAGATCGTCTCGTCCAACGACCACATCTCGCCGAAAGGCGCCAAGGAAGAGCGCTACGAGCGCGTTCGCGGCCTGGCCGATGGCCGCCGCCTCTCCTGCTCTTCGATGATCCTCGGCGACCTCGTCATCGACGTCCCTCAGGACACGGTCATCAACGCGCAGACCATCCGCAAGGCCGCGACCGATCGCGTCATCGAGCGCAATGCCGCGGTGCAGCTCTGCTATGTCGAGGTCGACGAGCCCGATATGCACAAGCCGCTTGGCGACCTCGATCGCCTGAAGGTGGCGCTGGAGAAAGACTGGGGCTGGAAGGACCTGCTGGTCTCGCCGCACCTGATCCCGCGGATCCAGAAAATCCTGCGGACCAGGCTGCCGAACCAGCCGGAGCTGAGCGAAGGCAAATGGGGCGTGACGGCGGTCGTCCATCGCGACATGGATTCGTCGCGGCCCTTCATCATCGACCTGTTCCCGGGGTTGAAGAACGAAGCCTACGGCATTGCCTGCGACATCGGCTCAACGACCATCGCCATGCACCTGGTTTCGCTGCTGTCGGGCCGCATCGCCGCCTCCTCCGGCACGTCGAACCCGCAGATCCGCTTCGGCGAGGATCTGATGAGCCGCGTTTCCTACGTGATGATGAACCCGGACGGCCGCGGGGCGATGACGCAAGCGGTGCGCGAGGCGGTGAACGGGCTGATCGGCAAGGTCTGCAAGGAAGGCAATGTCGACCGCCACGACATTTTCGACTGCGTCTTCGTCGGCAACCCGATCATGCACCATCTGTTCCTCGGCATCGATCCGACCGAACTCGGGCAGGCCCCCTTCGCACTGGCGGTTTCCGGCGCGCTGCAATACTGGGCGCATGAGATCGACATCGACGTGAACCGGGGCGCGCGCCTTTATCTGCTGCCCTGCATCGCCGGCCATGTCGGGGCAGATGCGGCAGGCGCCACACTGTCGGAAGGCCCCTATCGCCAGGACAGCATGATGCTTCTGGTGGATGTCGGCACCAATGCCGAAATCGTGCTCGGCAACCGTGACCGCGTGGTCGCCGCCTCCTCCCCGACCGGGCCGGCTTTCGAGGGCGCCGAGATATCGTCCGGCCAGCGCGCCGCGCCCGGCGCGATCGAGCGCGTGCGTATCGATCCGGAAACGCTTGAGCCCAAATACCGCGTCATCGGCTCGGAACTGTGGTCGGATGAACCCGGCTTCGAGGAAGCTGTTCAGGTGACCGGCGTCACCGGAATCTGCGGCTCCGCGATCATCGAGGTGGTCGCGGAAATGTACCTTTCCGGCATAATTTCCGAGGACGGCGTCATCGACGGCGCGATGGCCGGGAAAAGCCCGCGTATAATCCAGAACGGCCGGACTTTTTCGTATCTGCTGCGCGATGGCGAGCCCCGGCTGACGGTGACCCAGAACGACGTGCGCGCGATCCAGCTCGCCAAGGCCGCACTCTATGCCGGCGTCAAGCTTCTGATGGAAAAGCAAGGCGTCGACCATGTCGATACGATCCGCTTTGCCGGCGCCTTCGGCTCCTTCATCGACCCGAAATACGCGATGGTGCTGGGACTGATCCCCGATTGCGACCTGGCCGAGGTCAAGGCTGTCGGCAACGCCGCCGGCACAGGCGCGCTGATGGCGCTGCTGAACCGCAATCACCGCCGCGAGATCGAGCAGGCGGTGAACCGGATCGAAAAGATCGAGACCGCGCTCGAGCCGCATTTCCAGCAGATATTCATCAGCGCCATGGCGCTGCCCAACAAGATCGATCCGTTCCCGAAGCTTGCCAGCCAGGTAAAGCTGCCGCCGCGGAAGACGGTCAGCGAGGGCGGCGTGGCCGGCGATGCGACGCCGCGCCGGCGCTCGCGCGAAGACCGCGACGCACGGCGCTCGAGGAGCTAGCGCCGTAAGGGGCCGAGACCCCCGTTCAACCATCTCACGCCAGTGTTACCAGCGTGGAGCGCCGAGGCGCTGCCGGCGTGAAAAAGCTCACATTCAAACGCCTCCCGTTCGGATACCGAGGGCTTGTTCGCGCCAAAATGCGCGAAACGAAAGACCCGGTCGCTGCCCCCGCGACCCCAATGAAAAGGCTCATCGGGAGGCCAATATGTCGATACTCGACGACATCGCCCGGTTTGGCGAGGCGTTGAAAAAAGCCCGCCGCTACCGTCAGACCATCCGTGAAATGAACGCCCTGCCGCCGGAAATCCAGAAGGACATCGGCTGGCCGGCCCGCCGCGCCGCGCAAGGCGGCAGTCATTTCCAGTCGGCTTACTGGAAGTCGCTGCGCTGAGCCGCCATGGCGTCACCGCAACTCGTTTGCATGCAAATGTTTCAACTCTGAAACCAAAGGGCTTTTCGCCGAAATCGTTCTGAAACATCGGCGGTGCATTGATCCGCCGCCACCATACGGAAGGCTCCGTATCGGTGGATATTCGAGGGAGATTTGCCATGTCGATATTCGATGAAATCGGACGCTTCGGCGCCGCGCTCAGGAAAGCGCGCCGCAACAGCCAGGCGATCCGCGAGATGAACGCGCTGCCGCCGGAACTGCAGAAGGATATTGGCTGGCCAGCGACCCAAGGCTCGCAAAGCGGCGCGCATTTCCGCTCGGCCTACTGGAAATCGCTGCGCTGAGTTTTTCCCGGGGCGCACAGACGCCTCGGGAAAAGGCGGATTGTCAGAACTTGCCTGTCTCGCGAAACACTTCGAAGGCGGCGCGGATATGGTCTGCGGCGGCTTTCACCGGCGCAGACGCGTCCGGCGCAATGAACATCGCCAGGCTGTAGCTGCCGATCTCCGGCAGGCCGTCCTTCGGTCCGAGTTCCACCATGTCGCAGCCGATGAAGGACTTCGGCAGCGGAGCGATCGCGAGATCGGCCAGGATGGCGGAACGCTGGCCGGTGGTGTGGGCGCTCATATAGGCCACACGGTAGTTGCGCCCTTCCCGCCCCAGCGCCTCGAGCGCGCCGGCCCGCCACGCGCAGCCCTCTTCCCACATGGAAACGGGCAGCGGCTCGCGCATGTGTGCGCAGCCGCCCTTGGCGCCGGCCCACACGATCGGCTCGGTGAGCAGCACCTCGGCCCCGGACATCGAGTTTTTGTAGGAATTGGTGACCAGCGTGATGTCGAGCGCGCGGTCGTCCATGCGCCGGCGCAGATTAACGCTCTGGTCGATGGTGACGTCAACGGCGATCGAGGGGTGCGTCTGCGCAAAGCGCTTCAGGACATGCGGCAGGACGCGCTCGCCATAATCATCCGGCGAGCCGAGCCGCACCACGCCGGTGATGTCCGGCACGATGAATTTGGAGACCGCCTCGCGATTGACCGCCAGCAGTCGCCTTGCATAGCCGAGCAGCATTTCGCCATCGGTTGTGAGCGCTACCGAGCGTGCGTCGCGCGAAAACATCGAGCGGCCGAGAATATCCTCCAGCTTCTTGATCTGCATGGAGACGGCCGAAGGCGTGCGGAACACTGCGTTGGCGGCGGTGGTGAAGCTGCCGGTCTCGGCGATGGCGACGAAGGTGCGCAACACATCGAGGTCGAGCAGCGGCAGGGGGTGATTGAGCGGGGCGTTCATCGCGTCCGGTCCCTTCAAATTTTCTGATCGAAACTATCATTTCATTTCGTTTGATTGAACATCAATTCGGGCGGATAGTCAACAGCGTGAAAGGGTCCTGGGACCCAAGACCAGGACCGAGACCAAGGAGACCGACATGTCCATCCTCTCGACCATCGGCCGCTATGCCGCCGAATACAGCGCCGCACGCACCCGCTACCTGACCGAACGGCAGGTTCGCTCCCTGCCTGCGGAAATCCAGAAGGACATCGGCTGGCCCGACGCCTATGCGACGAACCGCGCGCCGCGCCTTCAGTCCGGCTCATGGGCCGGAGACAAGTAAACATGTGTGACGCCGACAGTGCCCGCCGGATCGCTCCAAATGCATCCGGCGGGTTTTTTCTTGCCCGGACTTGAGCCGCCAAGACCAGCCCCCAGCCATGCGCCGCGCGCATGACGCATCTGAACAAGCCGCATAGCTGGTGAGTTTACCCCACAAGCGATTGTTTCTGCTTATTTTTCAGGCGAAAACCCTGCTGCGATGTCGCATTCGATGTCGCATTTCATATCAATCGCTTCGCTTTCGCCGCTTATTTTTACTGCAGATGCCAACTATATCAGCGTCGTCAAAACGAGTTGCCCCACTCCATCAAGCGAAGGCACCCCGTGTAACCACAATGCATGGAGAAGTGTCATGAAATTCCTGTCCCGCATGTTCGGCAGGCGCCGCGAAATGAACCTGACCACCGCGCTCGAGCGTCAGCGCCTCGACCGCACGATGCCCGGCCAGTCCGGCGCCGTGGCGGCAGCGCGTCTCGGCTTCATCGCCTGAGCGATCCAACCGATGCATAAAAGCCGCCGTCTTGACCCCGCCGGTCAGGGCGGCGGCTTTAGTTTTGCGCGAAGCGTTTGCGCCGCTGCAACCACCGCATACATGATCGGCCTCTAATTAGCCGGATTGCGACCACGCGTCGCAAATAAAGTTGCGCTGTGGCCGCCTAGCCGATTGACAGCGCTGGCTTTTCCTGATGACGCTGGTCCGATCGCGACATCCTGTTCGCGTCATCCGGGTTTTGCGTGAGGCCGCCGTGAACGCAATAAAGCATCCCATCAAGCGCTCGCTTGTATTCTTCCTTGTTCCCGATTTCACAATGATCGCCTTTGCGACGGCGCTCGATCCGTTGCGGTCGGCCAACCGCATGCTCGGCTACGAGGCCTACCGTTGGCGGCTGGCGAGTCTCGACGGCAAGCCTGTTCGCGCCTCGAACTACGTCGAATGCGCGGTCGACACCTCGCTTGAAGACGAACGCAGGAAGATGTCCGGCCCCGACCGCCCGTCCATGGTGGTGGTGTGCAGCGGCACCAATGTCGAGAAATACCAGAACCGGTCAGCCTTCGCCTGGCTGCGCGAGGAATACAATCGCGGCGTGGCGGTCGGCGGACTTTGCACCGGCGCGCATATACTGGCGGCAGCCGGGCTCTTGTCCAACAAGCGCTGCGCCATCCACTGGGAAAACCTGCCAGGCTTTTCGGAAGCCTTCCCCAAGGCCAATGTCTTTGCCGACCTGTTCGAGGTCGACCAGAACATCTACACCTGCGCCGGCGGCACCGCCGCGCTCGACATGATGCTGAAGCTGATCGGCGACGATTTCGATGACAATCTCGTCAACCGCGTCTGTGAGCAGGTGCTGACAGACCGCGTCCGCAGCCCGACCGATCGCCAGCGGCTGCCCCTCAGGGCGCGGCTCGGCGTGCAGAATTCAAAGGTGCTGACCATCATCGAATTGATGGAAGCGCACCTGTCTGAGCCTCTGTCGCTGATCGAGATCGCCGACAATGTCGATCTGTCGCGCCGCCAGATCGAACGCCTGTTCCGAACCGAAATGGGCCGCTCGCCGGCGCGTTATTACCTCGAGATCCGCTTGGATCGCGCGCGCCACCTGCTGATCCAGTCTTCCATGCCCGTGGTAGAGGTGGCGGTGGCCTGCGGCTTTGTCTCGGCCTCGCATTTTTCGAAATGCTACCGCGAGCTTTACGCACGCTCGCCGCAGCAGGAGCGGATTGATCGCAAGCAGCTATTAGCCGCGTAGATCCAGCATTTCAGCTCAATGCGCCTCCACGCTGCGCATTGCCTCGACGCGGATTTCTTCGGTCAGCCTCGCCTTGAGCGCTGAAAATTCCGGGCTTGTCTTGATCGTGTAATGGCGCGGATGCGGCAGGTCGACCGCAACGTCCGACTTGATCCTGCCAGGCCGGGCGCTCATCACCAGAACCCGCGACGCCATGAAGATCGCCTCCTCGATATCATGGGTGACGAAGACTACGGTCTTGCGCTCGCGCTCCCAGATGCCAAGCAACAGTTCCTGCATCAGTCCGCGCGTCTGGTTGTCGAGCGCGCCGAAGGGCTCGTCGAGTAGAAGAATTTCCGGGTCGTTGGCCAGCGCGCGGGCGATTGCCGTGCGCTGTTGCATGCCGCCCGACAATTGCTTCGGCCAATGGTTCTCGAAGCCTTTCAACCCGACCTTGTCGATATAGGAGGCGACGATCTCGTCCTGCTCCCTGCGCGGCAGCCCCTTCTCGCGCAAGCCGAAGGCGATGTTCTGGGCGACGGTGAGCCAAGGGAAGAGCGTGTAGGACTGGAACACCATGCCGCGGTCGCGGCCTGGGCGAGTCACCACCCGCCCATCGAGCTTTACCTGGCCGGTGCTCGGCTGGTCGAGACCGGCTACGATCCTGAGCAAGGTCGATTTCCCGCAGCCGGATGGGCCGAGGATGGTGATGAAATCATTGGCGGCGACCTTGAGATCGGCCGGTTCGAGCGCACGCACCGGCTCGCCTCCGTGCACTCCCGGAAAGGTGCGGGAGAGGTTTTCGACGACGAGCTTGCTCATGCGAGCCTCCAGGGGAAAAGCCAGCGGTTGAGCGCCTTGAAGGCGAAATCCGAGATCAACCCGATGATTCCGATGACGATGATGCCGAAAATGATCTGCCCCGTCGCCAGCAGCGCCTGGCTGTTGATGATCATGTAGCCGATGCCGGAGGAGGCGCCGATGAGCTCCGCGACGATGACATATGTCCAGGCCCAGCCGAGGACGAGGCGCAGGATCTCGGCGATCTCCGGCGCATTGGCCGGCATCATGACGCGCCTGACGATGGCTGAATCGGTCGAACCCAGAGTATAGGCGGCTTCGACGAGCTCGCGCCGGGTGTTTCCTACCGCGACCGCGACCATCAGGATGACCTGGAACAGCGAGCCGATGATGATGACGAGCAGCTTCTGCGTTTCGCCGATGCCCGCCCAGAGGATGAGGAGCGGAATGAAGGCGGATGCCGGCAGATAGCGGGCAAAGGAGACGAAGGGTTCGAAGAACGCCTCGACCGGCTTGTAGGCGCCCATCATGATGCCGAGCGGCACAGCGACGATCGCCGCCAGCACGAAGCCGCCCACCACGCGCCAGATCGTCATGCCGATGTCGAACAGAAAACCCTGCTCGGTGAGCAGGCTCCAACCGTCGGCGAGCATCGTCAGCGGGTCGGCGAGGAAGGTCGGCGAGACATAGCCGCCGAGCGTCGCCACCGACCATCCGGCGATGAAGAGGACGAAAAACGAGACGCCGAGCGCGAACCGGGCCGCTTGTCCGACGGGTTGCAGGGGACGGAACATTGAGTGCTCGCTTTTAAGCTGAGGTCGCGAATGACCTGAAAATCCGAAGGCCGCGCTGCGGGCGCGGCCTTCGAGCAGGAAAACGTGATAGCGGCGTCAGTTTGCCCCGACAACGCTCTTGTCGATAATGCTGTCGATATCCGGCACTTCCTTGATGATGCCTATCTCCTTCAGGAGCGCCCCGGCTTCCTTTGAAAACGCCTGCAATTCACCCGAGAAGAATTCCTTGTTCTCTTCCGGCCCCTGCCAGCGCAGATATTGCGCCGACTTGCCGAACTGCTCGCCGGACTGCTTCACGTCGGCGCCCATGATCTCATAGGCCTCGTCCTGCTTGGCAGCGATGAATTCCAGCGCCTCGAAATAGCTGGCGGCGAGCGCCTTGGCGGCATCCGGATTGGCTTCGAGGAACGCCGGCGTGCAACCGACCGTGTCCATAATCATCGGATAGTCGAGGGTGGTGGCGATGATCTTTCCGGCTTCGGGCTTCTCGCGCACGCTCGACAGATAGGGCTCGTAGGTCATCGCCGCGTCGGTCTGGCCGGCGAGGAAGGCCTGCGCGGCCGGTCCAGGCTCGAGATTGACGACGTTCACGTCCTTGACCGACAGGCCGTTCTTGCTGAGGAACCAGGCGAGCGTGAAATAAGGCGCAGTGCCGGGCGCCGAAGCGGCGACGGACTTGCCCTTCAAATCCGCGATCGCGTTGACATCGTTGCGAACCACCATGCCGTCTGCGCCGTAGGATTTGTCGAGCTGGAAAATCTGCTTGGCGGGCACGCCGTTTGCGTTCCACACGATCCAGGTCTCGACCGTCGTGGCGGCGCACTGTATGTCGCCCGACGCCATTGCGAGATGGCGGCTGGCCTGCGGGATCTTCTTCAGCGTCACGTCGAGGCCGTGCTTCTCGAAGATGCCGGCTTCCTTCGCCAGCGTCAGCGGCGCGAAACCAGTCCAGCCGCTCAGGCCCAGCGTAAGCGCCGTATCGGCCATGGCCGGCAGCGGAATGCCGATCGCAAGCGTCATTGCGGCGCCGAAAATTGCGCTCTTCTTCATGGAGTTCCCCTTCTGATTGGTTCGCCTGCGATTTGTCAGGATGGCCGCGTGGTTGTCAACGCACTCGCGGGACTGATGTCCATCCAAGGAGCGCTCACCGGTCGTCCCACATCCACGAGCGGTCGCGCCAGAGCTTTTCGCCGATCATGCAGTCATAGCCGGGAGTGGCCTGCGCCAGTCGAACCGGGGGGTGGACCGCCTCGTCGCGAGTACTCTCAGAGGAGTCCCCGGCCAGTTCCAGCACCAGCTTGCGGCGCACCGCCTCGGGAAACTGCGACCAGTCGTTGACCGGGATCATGAAGGCGCCCGGCCCCCCGATCACGCAATCCTGGTAGTAAAGGTCGAGGTTCTCGACATCGTAGGCGCTGGCGAGGCCGCCATTGGTCATCAGCGGCAGGCCGTTGATGGTGATGCCCTGCGCGATCAGCGCGTCGCGCGCGCCCGTCACCGGCGAGCCCTGATTGTTGGGGCCATCGCCGGAAATATCGATGACCCGCTTCATGCCTTGAAAACCGCTTTCGGCGAAGAGATCACCACCGAAATCCAGCGCCCCTGAAATCGAGGTCCGCCGCGCGCTGTTGGGCGGCCTGGCGGAAAGCTGGCGGACGAAGCGCTCGGCGTCGGACCGGGTCGCGATCGCCGTCCACGGCACCACGATGTGCTGGGAGGTCGAGCCCGCCCATTCGACATAGGTGACGGCGATCCGGCCGTGTACGCCCGCGGCGATCGCCTCCAGAACGCGGTCATGAGTGAGCGCCGCGGCGTAGCCCTGGCGCTGGATCTCCAGCTCGTCCGGCGACATTGAGAGCGAGACATCGACGGCCAGGACAAGCTCGATATCGACCTGCTCGGCGGCATGGCCGTGGGGCACAAGAAGAAGGCTCAGCGCAAAAGCTGCGCTGCCGGAAAGGCGCCGCCATCCTCGTGCCACGCGGGACATGTGGCGAGGTTACGTTAAATGCGGCCGATGAAAAAGCCGCCCGGCCGATTTTGCCGGCGCCGGCTTTCACGATTCTGCGAGGGCCTGGCCGACCCGTCAGGTCCGAGGCTTCAAGTTCTCCGGATCGTAGAGCGGCTTGTAGCCTATAGCCACAACCTCGACCGGGTAGGCCTCGCCGAAATATTCGACCGTCAGCTTGCGGCCTTCCTGGCAATACGCCCATGGCAGATAGGCGAGCGCGATATTCTTGCCGATGGTCGGGCCATAGGCGACCGAAGTCGTGAAGGAGCGGCGGCCGAGTTCGTCGACCAGCGTTTCGCCCGTTTCGGGATCCATCACCGGCATTGTGCCGACGGGATAGCGGGCGACGCCTTGCCGATCGACGTTTTCCGTCATGACGAGAGTGCAGAGCATGGCCGGCTGATGCTCGCGGGCGCGATACTCCAGATGCTTGGCCTTGCCGCAAAAATCCGCCTCCTTGACCTTCGGGCGAGCGAGATCGGCCTCCAGCAGATTGTATTCGGTGAGCAGGTCCGCATTCTGCAGGCGCAGGCTCTTCTCCATGCGGCGGCTGTTGGCGTAGGTCTCGACGCCGAAGGCCATCACGCCGGTCGACCGCAGCGCGTCCCAGACGGCAAGGCCGTCCTCGTAGCGCATGTGCAGCTCCCAGCCCTGCTCGCCGACATAGGATATGCGGAAGGCAGTGACATCCTTGCCGCCGATCCTGACAGGCTTGATCGCGGCGAAGGCAAAATTCTCCGGCGAGAGCCCGTCCGGGTCCTCCACGACCTTCTGCAGCGTCGCGCGCGCGTTCGGCCCCCAGATGCCGATGGTGACGTATTTCGCCGTGACATCCGTGACTGTGACGTCAAAACCTTTGTCTTCGGCCACGCGGCGGATGTAGTGGAAGTCGCGCGGCCCGGCGTCCGCCCCGTCGACGACGCGGCAGCGATCGGCCATGCGGATCACCGTCAGGTCGGCCCGCACCATGCCCTCATCGTCGAGGAAGTGCGTGTAGATGCCCTTGCCGATATTGGCGTCGCCGCCGATTTTTGCCGCGCACAGCCATTCCATCAGCGCGACATGATCCGGACCTTCGACGTCGATCATGGCGAAATGCGACAGGTTCACGATGCCGCAATCCTCGCTCATCGCGAGATGTTCGGCATTGGAGACGCGCCAGAAATGGCGGTTGTCCCATTCGCTCTCGCGCACCGGCACGCGGTTGCCGTACTTCTCCAACAGATGCTCGTTGGCGGCGTAGCCATGGGCGCGCTCCCAGCCGCCGAGCTCCATGAAATAACCGCCAAGTTCCTTTTCGCGCTCGTAGAAGGGCGAGCGGCGCAAATTGCGGCCGGTAACATAAGGTTCGCGCGGATGGACCGCCGGATTGTAGACCTTCTGCGCAGCCTCGCCGCAGCGGCCTTCGATGAACTCTTCGTTCATCTGGTGCGGATAGAAGCGCGAAAAATCTATCCTGGCATGGTCGATCGGGGTGCGCCCGTCGGTCATCCAGTCGGCGACGAGCTTGCCAAAGGCCGGACCGTCCTTGACCCATATGGCGACGGCGTACCAGAGCCCCCTCACCTTCTGGCTTTCGCCGACGGACGGGCCGCCATCCGTCGTCACCTGCAGCAGCCCGTTGAAGGAATGGCTCTCATTGTAGCCCAGTTCGGCCAGGATCGGCGTCAGCTCCATGGCGCGTTCCAGCGGCTCGATGATCTGCTCCATGTCGAGGTCGCGCTGCGAGGGCGAAAGGCGAGCCTGGTCCTTCTCCAGGATGTCGCGCGGATGGCAAAGGCGCGGATTGGTCTCCTCGTAATAGCCCCACTCGATCTGCCCGCCTTCGGCCGTTTTCGGGTCCCCGGTGTCGCGCATATAGGCCGAGTTGCCCTGGTCGCGCAGCAGCGGCCAGCCGATCTCCTTGCCGGTGCCGGCGAATTCATTGTACGGGCCGAAGAAGGTGAGCGGGTGGTCGACCGGCATCACCGGCAGGGGTT
>NZ_AHAM01000133.1 GCF_000236565.1 Mesorhizobium alhagi CCNWXJ12-2
ACGGCGGACCATCGAGCGCAGCGTGCCGGCAATGCCTTCGTCCTCTTCGTCATCCAGCACGCGGCCGGTGAGCATAAGCGCCCAGGTCGACGCGTTCACAAAGATCGAGCTCGACCCTCCCGAATGCGCCGACCAGTCATGCGGCGCGATCTTGTCCTGGATCAGGTCGTCCATCGTCTCGGCGTCGGGCACGCGCAGCAGTGCTTCGGCCAGGCACATCAGCGCCACACCTTCCTTGGTCGACAGTCCGTAGGCCGAGAGAAACACTTCCATCAGGCGCGGATCGGACGAGCCCCTCACCGCCTTGACCAGCTTGACCGCCCGCGCCGAAATGGCCTGGCGCTCATCGGCCGAAAGATCGGCGGCGGCGATGAGACGGGCCAGCGCCTCCCCCTCGTCCGGCAGATAATTGGCGCGGATGGCGTTGCGGATGGCGTCAAGCGGGTGCGCGGTCATGGCGATCCTGTCGGAGCATTCAAGCGGATGGAGATGATCGGCTCAAGCTATCACAAACGGAAATGCGATTTGGACCGAAAAGCTGGACCATACAGGCCATTCGACCTATTAATGGACCCAGCATAACCGCAGCTGCGCTTGTCATTCCATGAACGAAGATCAATTGGACCGCATCGACCGCAACATCATGGCCGCGCTGTCGCGCGATGGCCGCCTCTCGATGGCGGAACTGGCGGCGAAGGTTGGCCTGTCGAAGACCCCAGTGCAGGCGCGGGTGCGACGTCTTGAAAACGCTGGCTTCATCCGCGGCTATTCGGCGGTCATCGATCGCGAGCGCATGGGTGAAGGCCATGTCGCCTTCGTGCAGGTCACCCTATCCGATACCCGCTCCGCCGCGCTCGACGCCTTCAACCGCGCCGTACAGGGAGTTCCGGAGATCGAGCAATGCCACATGATGGCGGCGAGTTTCGATTATCTGCTGAAGGTGCGCACCAAGGACATCGCCGCATACCGGCGCGTTCTGGGTGAGCGGATTTCGGCGCTGCCGCACGTTTCGCAGACATCGACCTTCGTTGCGATGGAAACGGTCAAGGACAGGTGATCCCCTACTCCGCCAGCGTCTTTAAGAACGCCACCAGAGCCGCCTGCTCCCGTTCCGACAGACCGAGCCGATGCAGTTCGGTCGTGCCGCGGGGACTGCCCGGCGCGGTGTTGTAGTGGTCCACCACATCGCCAAGCGTCGCGATCTGGCCGGAATGCATATAGGGCGGGCGGGTGGCCGCGCCCCGCAGCGACGGCGTCTTGTAGGCTCGCTTCAGCGCCTCGCCCGACTTGACCATGAAGCGCAACTCGCCGCAGGCCTCCTCGTCGCCATCGCGGAATGCGCCAAGGCAGTTGAACGGATCGGCTGCGACCTGCGCAACAGCCGTCTCGCGGCCGCGGTCTTCCGGCAGTCCCTTCACGGGCGAAACGCCGGTATTGTGAAAGTGATCGTCGGTGAAACGCGGGCCGTTGTGGCAGGTCACGCAATTCGCCTTGCCGATGAATAGTTTAAGCCCGTGGATTTCTTCGTCGGATAAAGTCGCCTCGCCTTCAGGCTCGCGCCCGGCCGCCACAGCATCGGCGAAGCGGTCAAAACGCGTCGGCTCATGCACGATCGACCGCTCAAAAGCCGCTATTGCCTTGCCGAGATTGGCAAATGCCTCGTCGATCGAGGCGCGCTGCTCCGCGCTCATACCTTTCCAGGCTGCCTTTTCAGTTTCGGTTCCCAGAGGGCCCGCATTCTTTGGCAGTCCGGAAAGATCCGGCAGCGGCCCGAAAATCCGCTCGTAACGGTCGGCGAATTCCTTTCCGATGAAATGCGCGTAGGCGGTGCGATTTCCGGCATGTTCCCGCGCGTCCTCCAGCGGCCCGAGCGCCTGCGACCACAGGCTGTCCTTGCGCCCATCCCAGAAGAACCAGGGGCTGCGCGCCACCCCGGCCAGCGGCATGGTGCGCCGGTTAGTGGTCGCGACGCCGACGGCGAGCGGACGATCGTCCTGGAACTGGCGGTCACTGGGGTGGCAGGTGGCGCAGGAGACATTGCCGTCGCGGCTGAGCCGCTGCTCGAAGAACAGCGTTGCCCCGAAGGCCGCCGCGGCAGGCAAATCCGCATAGCGGTTCGTCGGGTCCGGCGGCAGCGGCGGCAATGCCGAAAGCGATAGCGAGGCTATCATCGCCTTTTCGGCTTCGGTGAAGTCGGGTTCGTCGCAGCCACCTAGCGTCAGGGCTGCAATCAGTCCAAACGCCACTCCTGCCAGCGGCCCTCGCATCACCCGCTCACAGCGTCAGGTTGAACACGGCTTCGTCGGCGCCGGCTGGCGACGAAATGGCGAAGCGCAAGACCCACCAGCCGCCCATGTTGAACTTCACGCCCTCGACGCGGTAGCGGCCTTCGCCGATATGGGCGGTGACCTTCGGGCTGGTCGGCAGGCCGTGATTGTGGTCGGGCATGCCGCCATCGACCGCGATGCTGGCATCTTCCACCGGCGTCCCGTCCGGCTTTTTGACGGTCAGCACCCATGAATGCAATTCGCCCTGCCTGAATGATCCGGCTTCCGGCTCGACGGAGACGAGGAATACGTCCTTTTCCGATGACTTTGAGCGCGAGAGATCGAGGTCGGCTGGAGGAGCCGACGAGCCGTGCATGGCCATCATCCCGCCGGCCGCGATCAGGCCGACGACAAGAGCAGCGGCGGCATAGCGCCATATCCGGGTCAATTCTATCTCCACCACGATTCCGAGCGTTGCAAAGTAGTCGCTTCGAACAGGAACGAAAAGCCGCAACATGCCATTCCGGGGTAGTGGCAAGTCCGCTTTCGATTGGCTAAAGAACGGGCGGCGACAGCGAAGGAGGAATTGCATGGCGCATGGCATCGCGGCAGTCGGCGAGTGCATGATCGAACTGTCGAGCCAAGGCAGCAGCCTCTGGCGAATGGCCTATGCCGGCGACACGTTTAACACGCTCTGGGCCATGCGCGCGCTGATGCCCGGCCACCATGTCGACTATGTCTCGGCCTTCGGCGACGACCCGTTCTCCCATGGCCAGATCGAATTCTTCAAATCCCACGACATCGGCATCGCGAACAGTCCGATCCTGCCGGGAGCACGGCCGGGCCTCTACGCGATCACGCTCACCGGCGCGGAGCGGGCCTTTACCTACTGGCGCAACGACGCCGCCGCGCGCCGGCTCGTTGACGACCCCGCCGCATTGGCGAAAAGCCTTGAAAACCGGGAGCTTATCTACTTTTCCGGAATCACTTTGGCAATTCTGGCGGAACCGGCGCGGCGTACACTTCTTGATGCCTTGGCCAACGCGCGCGAGCATGGCGCCCACATAGCTTTCGATCCCAATTACAGGCCGAAACTGTGGCCGGACATTTCCGTTGCGCGCACGGCGATCGGCGAAGCGCTGGCCGTCACCGACATTGCACTGCCGACATTTCCGGATGAGGAGATGCTGTTCGGGGATTCTTCCCTGGAGGCGACGGCAAGGCGGATAGAGCATGCCGGGGCGGCCGAAGTCGTCGTCAAGAACGGAGAGCAGCCTGCTCTGATCCTGCATTACGGCGACACGTTCGAATCGCCTGCCATTCACGTGGCGAGCCCGGTCGACACCACCGGCGCGGGCGACAGCTTCAACGGCGCCTATCTCGCGGCCCGCCTGCTCGGTCTCGCCCCCGCCGATGCTGCCAAGCGCGCGCACCGCGTTGCGGCGACGGTGGTTCAGGTGCGCGGGGCGCTGGCGCCATTCGAATTGTTGAAAATGGCTTTCGACAGGTAGACCTTTCAGCCAGTCAGACCTGCCGGAACCGGTATTCCGTCGTCTGGCGATAAGTTTCACCCGGAAGCAGCGTCGCTTGCGGGAAATACGGCCGGTTGGGCGAATCCGGCCAGGTCTGCGGCTCCAGGCAAAAGCCTGAAAACTTCTGATAGCGCCGGCCGTCGAGCCCTGCAGCATCGGGCTTCAGGTGCTGACCGATGTAGAATTGCAGGCCGGGTTCGGTCGACCAGACTTCCATCTCGACGCCGGACGACGCGCCCTGAATCCAGGCCGCCTGCCTGAGCGGGCCGCGCGCGGCCGCCAGACAGAAATTGTGGTCGTACTCGAGTTGCTCGCCCTCGCTTTCCATGCGGATGGTGCGGGCCAGGCGGAAATCGAACGGCGTCGCATCCACAGGCTTCACCACTCCCGTCGGGATCAACGATTCGTCCACCGGCAGGTATGCCGAGGCGTTGACCGTCATCCGGTGGTCGAGAATGTCGCCGCTGCCGCCGTCGTCGAGATTGAAATAGGAATGGTGGGCAAGGTTGCAGAGCGTCGGCGCATCCGTCGTCGCGGTGAGTTCGATGGACAGCACGCCCGGATTTCGTAGCCGGTAAGTGCAGCGGACGTCGACCGCGCCGGGAAATCCCATCGAGCCGTCGGGATCGTGCAGCGACAGAGTGACGAAATCCGCTCCGGCTTTCTCCAGCGTCCACAGGCGCCTGAAATAACCATCGGAACCTCCGTGCAGTCCGTGCTTTTCAGGATGCTCGCCGTCGATCTGGCAGTGCTGGCCTGCGAGGGTGAAACGCCCGTTGCGAATGCGATTGGCATGACGGCCGACCATCGCGCCGAAATAGGGTGAGTACGCCGGATAGTCTTCGAACCTGTCGAACCCGAGCACCAGGGGGGCGTCGTGGCCGGAGAGCCGCAGATCCTGCACCATAGCGCCCCAGTTGAGAATCCCCGCCGAAAGCCCTCCGCCAATTATCGAAATTCGCTGAACGGCTTCGCCGCCATCCGTAGTGCCGAAGACTTCGTCGTCCGCCATTGCGCCCTCCCGTCGGATTGCGTTGAAGTCGAGCAGCCTCAGAGGCCGAGGCCGCCGATGCAGACATATTTGGTGTCTAGATAGTCTTCGATGCCCTGATGGCCGCCTTCCTTGCCGAGGCCCGATTCCTTGACGCCGCCAAACGGCGCCTCGACTGTGGTGATCAGGCCTTCATTGACCCCGACCATGCCGTATTTCAGCCCTTCCATGACGCGGAACGCCCGGCCGAGATCGCCGGTGTAGAAATAACAGGCTAGGCCGAATTCGGTGTCGTTGGCCAGCCTGACGGCCTCTTCCTCAGTGTCGAACTTGAAGACAGGTGCGACCGGCCCGAAAATCTCTTCCTTCATGAAACGCATCTTCGGCGTGGCGCCGGAGATCACGGTCGGCTCGAAGAACGAACCGCCAAGCGCATGCCTTTTGCCGCCGGAAACGACCTTGCCGCCATGGGACTTGGCGTCGTCTATGAATTCCTCGACCTTGGCGACAGCCTTGTCGTCGATCAACGGCCCCTGAGTGGTGCCCTCTTCAAGACCGGGGCCGACCTTGAGCTTCGCGGTGGCAGCGGCGAATTTTTCCACAAACGTGTCATAGACGCCGGCCTGCACGAAGAAGCGATTGGTGCAGACGCAGGTTTGGCCGGAATTCCTGTATTTGGCGATGATCGCCCCCTCGACCGCACGGTCGATATCGGCGTCGTCGAAGACAAGGAACGGAGCATTGCCGCCGAGTTCCATCGATACCTTCTTGACGGTCGAGGCGCATTTCTGGATCAGGATCTTGCCGATTTCGGTCGAGCCGGTGAAGGTCAGCTTGCGCACGAGCGGATTGGCGCAGATTTCGTCGCCGATCTCGCCGGCCGAACCGGTGACGATGTTGACGACGCCCTCGGGGAAGCCGACCTCTTCGCAGAGAGCGCCCCAGGCAAGGCCCGAATAGGGCGTCTGCGAAGCTGGCTTGACGACGGCGGTGCAGCCGGCAGCCAAGGCCGGTCCGATCTTTCGCGCCAGCATCGAGGATGGAAAATTCCACGGCGTGATCGCAGCTATGACGCCGACGGGCTGCTTGGTGACGATGATGCGGCGGTCGGCCCATGGCGACGGAACGACATCGCCATAGGTGCGGCGGCCCTCCTCCGCGAACCAAAGGATATAGGCGGCCGAAATCGCGACTTCGCCTTTGGCCTCGAACAGCGCCTTGCCCTGCTCCATGGTCAGCAGTTCGGCCAGCGAATCCTGGTTGTCCATGATCGCATCGTGCAGCTTGCGCAGCAGTTTCGAACGTTCCAGCGCCGAGGTCTTGCGCCAGCCTTGGAACGCCTCGTCGGCCGCCTCGATAGCGCGCCGAGTCTCCGCGGCGCCGGATTTCGGCACGGTGCCGAGCTTCTGGCCGTTGGCCGGATTGATCACGTCGATCGTCACGCCGGAATCGGCCTGAACCCATTTGCCGCCGATGAGGTTTGCCTGGCGCATGTAATGGCTGGTTTTCTGGAGCATTGGTCGCCTCTCATCAGCGCGCTGTGGCACTGTTCCGGAATTGTGGACGAATGGCGGCTCCTGCGGTCGGACCCGTTTTCAGAACCGACCATCCGCCGTTCGCGTGCGCAAACTCTTACTCCAGCGCCCGCCGCGCGATCAATCGCAATGGTCCGCCGCTTGCTGGTCCAGTCCTAGCCGAAAACCGCCTGCGCGACGGTCAGCCAGAAAGCCATGGTCACGGCCGCACAGGCCGTGGCGATCGTCAACTGGTTGGAGGCCAGCCCCTGCCCCGTGCCGAATTGCATCGCGATGAGGTAGGAATTGACGCCGGACGGCAGCGCGGCCGCAGCGACCGCGACCTTCGCCGAAAGCGGCGGCAGGCCAAGCAGCATCGCCATGCCTAGCGCCACTGCCGGCATCAGGAAGAGCTTCAGCACGGTGAGCGCCAGCGCCGGCCGAATATTGCCCGACAATCCGAATTTGCGCAGTCCGAACCCCATGGCGAATAGCGCCACCGGGCCGGCAATGTCTGCCAGCGCATCGACCAGCCGAGCAGCAAGTCCGGGCAGCGCCAAGCCCGTCACGCGCCACAACAGGCCGGCCAGGATGCCGATTACAAGCGGGTTTACGAAAATCTTGCGCAGGAATTCCCTGACGATCTGGATAGGATGGACACCGCCCCCGCGCCCGAAAACCTCGAAAAGAATGATCGACGCCATCAGCATCGCCGGCAGATGCACCGACAGGATAAGTGAGAGGATCTCGAAGCCTGCCTGCCCGAAGACGCCGAGCATGAAGGGAGCGCCGAGCAATAGAAGGTTGGAAAAGGAAGCTGCGACGCCGCCGACGACTCCCGCCTGCGCCTCGCGCCCGAAAACGCGGGTGGTTACGAGATGACCGCAGGTCCAGACCACGGCCACCGCGACAAAATAGGTCGCCCAGAGCGACCAGGGAGCCGCGCCATGGAAGTCTGCCTCTACCATCGTGCGGAACAGCAACAGCGGCAGCGCCACGCCGACGGCGAATTGCGACAGCGCGTCCCCGGTTTCGGCCTTGAGATAGCCGGTCAGCCCGGCAAGATAGCCGAGCGCGACGAGCGCGAAGACGAAGAGCACGGTTTCTGTGAGCGGAGACATGTCGCCTGATAGGCGAGTGGAGAAAGCGGCGCAACTGCCTGTCAAAGCTTGTCTTTCAATCGACTTTCGCGTCCCTATATCCATCTAGCGCCAAGGATCCTGTATGCGTCGAGCTTTGATTGTCCTTCTTTCGCTGCTCGCCTTCGCCCAAGCCGAAGCCACCGAGGCCGGCTGGGCGTTGCTGCGCGAGGGCGAGCAGGTGGTGTTGCTGCGCCATGCAATTGCGCCTGGAGCGGCCGAGCCGGCACGCTTCAACATTGAGGATTGCGGTACGCAGCGAAACCTTTCGGATCGCGGCCAGCAGCAGGCGCGCAAGATCGGTTCGCTTTTTTCCGCTCGAGCGGCCCCGACCGAACGCGTTCTTTCAAGCCGTTATTGCCGCGCGCTCGAAACAGGCAGCATCGCGTTTCGCGACGGAGAGGTAGAGCCCTTTGAGGCGCTCGACCTCTTGAGCCCGGGCGAAGAGGCAGCGGCCGCCCAAAATGAAGCCGTGATGGCCGAAATCCGCGCCTATTCCGGCTCTGGCAATCTCGTCATGATCACCCACGAGGAGAACATCAAGGCGCTTACCGGCGTCTCGGCCCGCGAGGGCGAGGCGATCATCGTGCGGCCTACCGAGCAGGGGCTGCATGTGCTTGGCCGCGTCGTCTTCAACTAATGCCTGCAGACTTCGCCGCACGGATTGGGTCTTTTCCTGCCGGGAAAAACCGATTAGAGAGCCGGACCAAACACGCGCGGAGTCTCCCGCCTGCAAATCGAAGGAAAAGCCGTGTCAACGACATTCGACAAAGTCGCTAACATCATCGCCGAAACGAGCGAGATTGACCGCGATACAATCACCCCTGACAGCCACACAATCGACGATCTGGGAATAGACAGCCTCGATTTCCTCGACATCGTCTTTGCGATCGACAAGGAATTCGGCATCAAGGTGCCGCTCGAAAAGTGGACGCAGGACGTGAATGACGGCAAGGCGTCGACTGACGAGTATTTCCTGATGAAGAACCTGTGCGCGAAGATCGACGGTCTCGTCGCGGCGAAAGCCGCCGCCTGATCTCTCCGACGGAACAGAGCGCCTGAACCCGAAACGATCGCCAATGAGCCCCAACGACGTCGTTATAACAGGCATCGGCCTCGTTTCGTCGCTGGGCGAAGGCGCCGACGCGCACTGGCAAAAGCTGACCGCCGGGCGGCCCCAACCGGTCACCGACGCCGAGCGCTATCCGCCCTACGTCATCCATCCCTTGCCCGAGATCGATTGGGGCCTGCAGATCGCCAAGCGCGGTGACCAGCGCCAGATGGAGACGTGGCAGCGCCTCGGCACCTACACCGCCGGGCTGGCGCTCGACGATGCCGGCATCAAGGGCGACGAAGCACTCTGCGCGACCATGGACATGGTGGTTGCAGCCGGCGGCGGCGAGCGCGACGAGGCTGTGGATTCCGGCATTCTCGCCGCATCCGAAAGCCGCTCCGACCGTGACGTGCTGCTCAACGAGAAGCTGACGACCGAGCTTCGCCCTACCCTCTTCCTGGCGCAGCTGTCCAACCTGCTCGCCGGCAACATCTCGATCGTGCACAAGGTCACCGGCTCCTCGCGCACCTTCATGGGTGAGGAAGGCGCCGGCGTCTCGGCCGTGGAGACCGCCGCAGCGCGCATCCGCTCGGGCCAGGCCTCGCATGTTCTGGTCGGCGGCGCTTTTCAGACCGAGCATCCCGACATGCTCCTGGGCTACGAACTCGGCGGCTATTTGCACCGTGGGCCCTGGAAGCCGGTCTGGCAGCGGCAGGGCGCCGAAGGCGGCGGCGTGATCACCGGATCGGGCGCGGCCTTTCTTGTACTGGAATCGCGCGAGCACGCTGCAGCACGCGGCCGGCATGTTTATGCGCAGCTGGAAGCCGTCGTATCCGGCCGCTCGCGGCGCAGAAACGGAGATTTCGATAGCTCGGTGGCAAGACTGATCGACAAGGCTGCCGCTCCCGCCGACCGCCCGCTGCTCGCAATGTCTGGTGCATCCGGTGCGCATACCGCCACGAAGGCCGAAAAATCTGCGCTGGATAGCAACAATTCAATCGCCTCCCGCGGCATCGCCACCCTGACCGGCCACATGAAGGAAGCGCAGTTTCCCTTCGCCGTTGCGCTGGCGGCGCTCGCTGTCGACAGGAAAGCCGGCTATCCCCCCTTCGACGAAGCTTCCGAAAAGCCGTTTGAGGGAATTCCGCAATCGGTGCTGGCGACCGCTGTTGGTTATCACTATTTCGAAGGCATGGCGCTCGTCGCAGCCGACTGAACTGCCGGAGAACCAGAATGGCAAGATACACGGACCATCTCGGCAGGCCGGTCGTGGCCGTCACCGGCATCGGCGTAGTGACTTCGCTCGGTGTCGGCAAGGCCGATAACTGGAACGCTTTGACATCGGGCAAGTCGGGCATCCACCCGATAGTCCGTTTTCCCGTCGATCACTTGAACACGCGCATTGCCGGCACGGTGGATTTCCTGGCCTCGAGCCAGAAAGGCGCCAGCGCACTTACCTACGAACTCGCGGAAACGGCCGCACAGGAGGCGGTCGCCGAGGCGGGTGTCGATGCCGGGGATTTCGGCGGCCCCCTGTTCTTGGCGTCGCCGCCGATGGAACTCGACTGGAGCGAGCGCTTCTCGCTCTACAATGCCGGCAAGGAAGGCAGCGCCGCGGATCGGCTTCTGACGGTGGCGCGAGGTTTGAATTCGCTCGACATCTTCGATACCTCGCAATTCGGCTCGATCGCCGACCGCCTGGCCGACCGTTTCGGCACACGGGGCCTGCCGATCACGCTCTCGACCGCCTGCGCCTCGGGCGCCACTGCGATCCAGCTCGGCGTTGAGGCAATCAGGCGCGGAGAATGCGAGCGCGCACTTTCGATCGGCGCCGACGGTTCGGCGACCGCCGAGGCGCTGATCCGCTTCTCGTTGCTCTCGGCGCTTTCGACGCATAACGACATACCCGAAAAGGCGTCGAAGCCTTTCTCCAAGGACCGCGACGGCTTCGTGCTCGCCGAGGGCTCGGCAGCGCTGGTTCTGGAATCCCTGGAAAGCGCGCTTGCGCGTGGCGCGAAGGTGCTCGGCATTTTGCGCGGCTGCGGCGAAAAGGCCGACGATTTCCACCGCACGCGCTCAAAGCCCGACGGCTCGCCGGCCATCGCTGCGGTGAAGGCCGCGCTCGACGATGCCGGCCTCGGCGTCGACGGCATTACCTATGTCAACGCCCACGGCACCTCGACACCCGAAAACGACAAGATGGAGCACATGTCGCTCTCGACCGTCTTCGGCGAGCGCATTCGCTCAATGCCGATATCGTCGAACAAGTCGATGATCGGCCACACGCTTTCGGCTGCTGGCGCGATCGAGGCCGCCTTCTCGCTGATGACCATGTCCGAAAGCGTCATTCCGCCGACGATAAACTACGACAATCCCGATCCGGCGATCGAGTTGGACGTGGTGCCGAACACCAAGCGCAGCGCCGAGGTGGCGACGGTGCTTTCCAATTCGTTCGGCTTCGGTGGACAGAACACCTGCCTTGTCATGGCCCGGGATCCCGTCTAGTAGCGGCCACCGGCCCTTTTTAGCACGTGCGTCCTTCGAGGCTCGCTTCGCTCGCACCTCAGGATGAGGACAGCGGGCGCAAACCTCCCTCATCCTGAGGTGCGAGCGAAGCGAGCCTCGAAGGACGCACCATCCTAGTTCCTAATCACAGGCACCTATGCGCGCACTGCAACTCATCGAAGACCGCAAGCTCGAAACAGTCGAGATCGCGCCGCCGCAGCCGCCCGCACTCGGCGAAGTGACGCTGCGTATCAAGGCTGTCGCGCTAAACCACATCGACGTCTGGGGCTGGCGCGGCATGGCATTCGCCAAGCGCAAGCTGCCGCTGGTTGTGGGCGCAGAGGCCTCCGGCGAGGTCGAGGCCGTTGGGCCGGGCGTCGCCGGGCTCCTGCCGGGGCAGCTCGTTTCCATCTACGGTGCACGCACCTGCGGGCTCTGCCGTGCCTGCCGCGAAGGCCGCGACAATCTTTGCGACCACGTTTCGGGCGTGCACGGTTTCCATCTCGACGGCTTCGCACAGGAGAAGATCAACCTGCCGGCGCGGCTTCTGGTTCCTGCCCCTCCCGGCGTGACCGACATCGGCGCGGCCGTTGCGCCTGTAACGTTCGGCACCGTCGAGCACATGCTGTTCGACAATGCCAGGCTTGAGCCCGGGGAGACAATCCTCGTCCAGGCTGGCGGCTCGGGCATTGGCACCGCCGCTATCCAGCTTGCCAAGAAGATGGGCTGCACTGTCATCACGACGGTCGGTTCTAACGACAAGATCGACAAGGCCAAGGCGCTCGGGGCCGACCATGTCATCAATTACCGCGAGGATCGCTTCGAAGGCGTCGTGCGCAAGCTGACCAGGAAGAAGGGCGTCGACGTGGTGTTCGAACATGTCGGCGTGGACACCTGGGCCGGTTCGATGCTGTCGATGAAGCGCGGCGGACGCCTTGTGACTTGCGGTTCGACATCCGGCGTCTCGACGCAGATGAACCTGATGCAGCTTTTCCAGCAGCAGCTCAAGATTCTCGGCTCCTTCGGCTGCCGCATGGAGAATATGGCCGACGCGATGCAGAAGATGGCGGCCGGCATCGTTGCTCCGGTGATCGATACCGAAGTCGATTTCGACTCTATAGACGCTGCGCTGAAGCGCATGGAAGGCCGCGACGTGTTCGGCAAGATCATTCTTCGCGTGAGCTAGTCTGCGGTGAAGGCCCTAGTCTACCGTCTGGCCCAGGCGCTGAAGCAGGCCAATTACTGGCTGACCGCGCAGGTCGCGCTTTTGGCCCTACGCCTGCTTCGCCTATTACCGACCGATCGAGCGCTGGATTTTGTCGACCGCGCTGCAAGGCGCGTAGGACCATGGGTCGGACGCCACCGCGTCGCGCTCGACAATCTGCGCAAGGCCTTCCCTGAAAAGACCGAGGATGAAATTCAGACCATCGCCTCAGACATGTGGGGCAATATGGCCCGCCTCGGGGCTGAGTATATCTTTCTCGACGCGCTGTTCGATTACGACGACCAGAATCCCGATGCATCCAGCCGCATTGAGGTCGACGGCCTCGATCACTTCAAGCGCATTGCCCAGGAGGATAGGCCCCACATCCTGTTCACAGCCCATCTTGGCAATTTCGAGCTTTTGCCGATTGCCGGCGCCGCCTACGGCATGAAAGTCACGGCTTTGTTCCGCCCGCCCAACAATCCCTACATCGCCGACTACATTCTTTCGACGCGGCGCTCGTCGATGGGCGAGTTGCTCGCCTCGAGAACCGGCGCGGCCTTCGCGCTGGCGCGAATATTGGAGGCGAACGGGACGATCGGCGTTCTGGTCGACCAGAAGTTCCGCTATGGGATCAGGACGCAATTTTTCGGCCGCGAATGCGAAACCAGCCCGCTTCTGCCGAAGCTTGCGCGCCAGTATGATTGCGACGTCTATCCCGCCCGCTGTGTGCGGCTGCCCGGCAACCGTTTTCGGCTCGAAATTGAAGAGAAGGTCGATCTGCCGCGGGATGCCGAGGGCCGCGTCAAGGTGACGGCGACTGCACAACTGCTCAATGACGTTGTCGAGCGATGGGTTCGCGAGGATCCGGGCCAGTGGATGTGGTTCCACAAGCGCTGGGGCCTTTCCAAGCGGGAGCGACGGCGGCGCAAGAAGCCTAAGGCCAATTCCGAGCAGCCCTGACCATCATTTTTTCTCGAACATTTGATCGCTGCCGCAACAAAAACAGATTTCACTCGTTTACTTATCGTGATCATATATTGTCGTGATCACGCGAGGCGAGTGCATGACCGAAAATATCGAAATCAAGCCGAGGGGCGCTAGCGCGCCGCTCTGGACGCCGTGGGGCATCCAGCGCCGCTCCGAGCGCGACGCCCAGAAGATTGCGATCCACAGGCTGGTCAGGGAGGTCGAGGAAACTCACTTCCAGAGGTCAGCCGACCATGCCGAAACTAAAGTCGAGCCGCAGAAGCGTTGAACAGTCAACCCCCGTAGTAATTCGTTACCGAATGGCGCGCCTCGGCGAAAAACAGCCAGCGCTCCATCAACACGCCCGCCGCATGGCAGCATGCGGCCAGTAGCGCGATCAACGAAGCGGACGGGCCGGCGCCCACCCCGGCCAAGGGCAGCACAAGGAGCAGCAGCACAGGCACTGCTCCCCCAAGCAAGAAGGCGATCGCCGACAGTTTGGCCGCATGCTTGCGGGCTATTTTGAAGCCCATTTCGCTTGTCAGGTAGTTTTCATTAATATGCGGCCGCTCGAACAGGCGGACGCGGCCGATCCGGCCGAGCCCCGTAGCAGTTTCCGGCGTCGAAATCGGCCGCAGCGTGCGCATGCGGTGCCGCCAGAACAGCTTTGCGATCCAGGCGGCGGCCGTGAATGTCGCCGCGAGCGCCGGCGCCAGCACCGTCGAACCCGCGCCGGCGAAGCCGAAGAAGCTCGCCAGCACAAGCCCGCCCGCCGCTGAAAACATGAGATAACAGAGCGGCGTCAGCGGCGTGTGCCACGCCTGCACCGATCTGAGCGAGGCATAGATCATCGCTGTGCAATAGACAGTGACGGCGCAAAGCAAGGTGCCGACAAGGCCCGGCAGGGCAAGGTAACGTCCGTCGAAGAGCGATGCCCATGCCGACCATGCCAACGGCACGAAGGTGATCAGCGCCATCACGCCCTCTCGCGACAGCCAGCTCGAACGCCACTGCGACAATGCCCGCCAGGCGCGCTGCGGATTGCCGAGATGCAGCGTCGAGGACAACAACCCGGTTGCGATCAGCGCCAGCGCCAGCAGATGGGCGATCTTGGTTGCCGTCGCGGCAGGGTCGAGCAGGCCGAGCCCAAGAACTGCCGCCAGTCCGTACCCGAGGCCGGACAGGGTCGTGAAAATGACGATCGAAAATGCCGGGTGCATGTATCAGATGCGCTCCAGCACGCCGTCGAGCCAGCCGAAGAAGCCTTTGGCTCCGTCCGTATTCTCGGCCAGAGGCAGCGAATGCGCGCTGTCGGCGAGCGGCTTGCGAGGCCGTGGCGGCAGGTATTTGTTGACGGGCAGCGTCCCTTGTTCCGGCATCAAATCCATGCCGCCGCGTTCCGCGACCAAGATGGACACTGCGGAAGTCGGGTCCGCCAAGTCGCCATAGTGCCGGGCATTGGCGGGACAGGTCCGCACACAGGAAGGCACCCGGTCGACCTCTTCAATCGTCTCGTTGTAGATGCGGTCGATGCACAGCGTGCATTTCTTCATCACGCCGGCCGCCAGATCCATCTCGCGCGCACCGTACGGGCAGGCCCATGCGCACAGCCCGCAGCCGATGCACATATTCTCGTCGACCAGCACGATGCCGTCCTCTGCCCGCTTGTAGGACGCGCCGGTCGGGCAAACGGTAACACAGGGCGCATCCTCGCAGTGGAGGCAGGATTTCGGGAAATGCACGATCCGTGCTTCGCCGGCCTCGCCGACGATTTCGCCACCCTCGGGGATCACTTCAAATGTATGGACCCGGTTCAGCCAGGCGCCGGAAACGTCCGCGCCGTAAGGATCCTGATCCGACAGGGCGGACCCGTAGCCGCCGGTGTTCCATTCCTTGCAGCTGACCACGCAGGCGTGGCAGCCGACGCAGACGTCGAGATCGATGACGAGGCCGAGCTTCTTCGGCGTTGGCTGAGCGGGAAGAAGCGTCACTTCGCCCACTCCTGTCCGTAGCGCAGTTCCTTTGGTCCCGAATGCCCTTCCGAGGAGACCGGCGCAAAGCGCGGTTCGCTCGCTGCGGCCGGCTCGGCCTTCTCGATACGCACACGAAGGTCGTACCAGGCCGCCTGCCCAGTAACCGGATCGGAGTTCGACCAGCGCAGGCCGTCGCCTTTCGGCGGTAGAAGTTCGTTGATCAAGTGATTCATCAGAAAGCCTTTTCTGGCTTCCGGCGCGTCGCGGTCCAGTGCCCAGGCCCCCTCCCGCTTGCCGATCGCATTCCAGGTCCAGATCGTCGAGGAATTGACGGCCTCCATACGCGCGATCTCGACCTTGATGCGGCCGTGGTGAGAAGTCAGGAAAACCCAGTCGCCGTCGATGAGACCGAGTTCGTCGCAAATGGGTCCCGGCACATAGAGCGGATTCTTCGTGTGGATCTGGCGCAACCAGGCATTCATGGAGCCCCAGGAATGGTACATCGCCGCCGGCCGCTGCGTGATCGCTTGGTAGGGATAGGTCTGGCGATCGACGATTTCTTCCTCGAAGGGCCGATACCAGAACGGCAGCGGGTCGAACGTGTCGAGGATGCGCCGGCGATGGGTTTCGGGCGCGAACGGCTCGCGCAGCCCTTCCGCCGACAGCCGGAACTTCTGCAGCGTCTCCTGATAGAGCTGGAAGGTGACCGGCTGCGGCGTATCGAAGAAGCCCATGCGGACGGCGAAGTCCTGGTACGCCCTGTTTGCATGCTTATAAAACTGCGCCTCGAGCGGGATATGCGCCGAGAAGAAGGAGCCGTTCTCGATATAGCGCTTGAGCTGGTCGGGATTGGCGGCCCCGCGGCCGACGCGATCACCGTTCGGCCCGCGAAAACCGGCCAGCGGGCCGATGCCCGGCCGGCGCTCATGGCGCACGATATAGTCGGCGTAGTCGCTGTAGAGCGCGCGGCCGTGATGATCGACGAAGCCCGGCAGCTTCAGACGCACGCCGAGATCGAGCAGTACGGTCTGGAAGCCGCGCACGTCTCGGTCGGGCTCGACCACCGGCCAGCGGATCGCATCCTGCACGGCGTCCGGCTCCGAGATCGGCCTGTCGAGCATGGAGATGCAGTCGTGGCGCTCCAGATAGGTCGTGTCAGGAAGCACCAGATCGGCATAGGCGACCATCTCGGACGCGTATGCGTCCGAATAGATGATCTTAGGGATGCGGTATTCGCCGGTCTTGGGGTCTTTGTCCTCCAGCATTTTTATCACGCCGGCCGTATTCATCGACGAGTTCCAGGCCATGTTGGCCATGTAGAGGAACAGCACATCGATCGGATAAGGGTCGCCGGCATGCGCATTGGAGATGACCATGTGCATCAGGCCGTGCACCGAGACCGGCGCGTCCCACGAGAACGCCTTGTCGAGCCGCGTCGGCTTGCCGTCGGCATCGATGAGCAGATCTTCCGGCCCGCGCGGAAAACCGAGATGCGGACCAGACAGGGGTTTGTTCGAGCCGAAATGCTCGGCCTTTCCATGCGGCGTCGGATGCGCTTCGACCGGCTTCGGATAGGGTGGCTCGAAGCGGAAGGCGCCGGGGCAATCGACCGCGCCGATCAGCACCTGCAGCATGTGCAACGCGCGCGCCGTCTGGAAGCCGTTGGAATGGGCCGACAGGCCGCGCATGGCGTGGAAAGACACCGGCCGACCGACAAAGCTGTCGTGGCGCTCGCCATTCATGTCTGTCCAGGGCTGGTCGATCGAAATGGCTTCGTCGAAGGCGACGCGGGCGATCTCGGCGGCCAGTCCGCGAATGACATCGACGGCAACGCCCGTCTCGCCGGCCACGGCCTCCGGCGCGTATTTCGGATCGAGGTATTTTTCGGCGACGAGTTGGAACGAGGGTACGGCGAAGCGACCGTCCTCGAGCGTATAGCGTCCGGACAGCGCCGGCCTTGCACCGGTCGTGCCCCGTGGAACGATGCGCTCTGTGACAGTTTCGAAAACCAACTCCCTGCCCTCCGCGTCGCGTGCGAAAAGCCCGTGTTCGGCGGTTCCCGGCGCATCGACGACCAGCCAAGGCGCGTTGGAATAGCGCATCAAGTAATCGACATCGATTTTCCGTGCCTTCAACAGCTCGTGCGCGACCGCCAGGATCAGCAGCCCGTCCGTGCCGGGGCGGATGCCGATCCAGTTGTCGGCTACCGCCGAATATCCGGTCCGGACGGGATTGACCGAGACGAACCGCGCGCCGTTCTTCTTGACCTTGGCGATGCCCATCTTGAGCGGGTTGGAATCATGGTCCTCGGCGACGCCGAACATGATGAACAGCTTCGTCCGATCCCAGTCCGGCGCGCCGAACTCCCAGAACGCGCCGCCGATGGTCATGATGCCCGCCGCCGCCATATTGACCGAGCAGAAGCCGCCATGGGCGGCGTAGTTGGGCGTGCCGAACTGTTGTGCCCAAAAGCCGGTCAGCGACTGCGACTGATCGCGGCCGGTGAAGAAGGCGAGCTTCTTCGGATCGGACTGGCGCACGCCGTCGAGCCAGCCGGTCGCAATGCCCAATGCCTCGTCCCACGAGATTTCCTGGAACTCGCCCGAGCCCCGCGGCCCCACCCGCTTGAGCGGCGCCCTGAGCCGCGCCGGCGCGTAGTGTTGCATGATGCCGGCCGAGCCCTTGGCGCATAGCACCCCGCGATTGACCGGGTGGTCGCGATTGCCTTCGATGTAGCGGATCTTGCCGTCCTTGATGTGCACATCGATGCCGCAGCGGCACGCGCACATGTAGCAGGTCGTCTTGCGTACTTCGTCGCCGACGGGCTCGGACAGCGCGACACGCGGAGTGGAATTCATTGGCGGAGCTCCTCCGCCAATGTCTACAGACGCCCTACCCCAAATGAAATGCCCGAAAACGCCATTTCAGGGGAAAATTTGTATAGACATAAGTTGCCGCAACGGATTCGTTTTTCGGCAGTGGTCGCGTATCGCTGCCAGTCAGTTTGTGACGACGATACGCGTATTGCCCGGTCCGATCTGCTTGACCAGCGAATAGAATTTCGCGGCGTTCGCGGTCGCGAGCCTCACGCAGCCATGCGAAGCCGGCCGGCCGAGGTTCTTGACGTAGTTCGTGCCGTGGATGGCGTAGCCGCCGTGGTAGAATACCGAATAGGGCATGGGCGACATATCGTATTTGCGCGAATGCCACATTTTGTGCATGCGTTTCGGCCGCCAGGTGCCCCGTGGCGTGATGTAGCCCTTGCGCGCCGTCGAGACCTTCCAGGTGTGGATGACGCGGCCGTGCTTCACAACGGTCATGGTCTGGGCGGACACATTGATGTTCGCCACCAAACTGGCCGCATGGCCTTGCGCCGAAGCGCCAAGCAGCAGCCCTGCAAATGCAAGCGCGAGAAGAATTCTGTTGTTCATTTTCGATCCCCCAAAATACCAAAAGCCTAGCGCCCCCTTCGCAATCGGTATGTGAAGAAGGTTACACCAACTTCCTAAGAATTTCCAAAACCGTGCCGACTGCCGATCCCAACAATTCCCGTGAAGGTTGCACAAGCTGGCCCACGCGCGGGCTCGCATTGCGGCTTGCCAAAGCGGGCCCAACCCTGCTCAATTTCACGCATGTATGAAAAGCTTCTCGAAACGATCGACGAGCGGGTCGACGACCTGGTCACTCTCACTACCGACCTGATCCGTTTTCCAACGATCAATCCGCCCGGCGACGCATACCGGCCCTGCGCCGAATATATCGGCGCGCGCCTGAAGAAGCGCGGCTTTGGTGTCGAATACATTCGCGCGGAAGGTTCGCCGGGCGACACGGACCGCTATCCGCGGATGAATGTCGTCGCGCGTTTCGACGGCCGCACGCCCGGGCCGACCGTTCATTTCAATTCCCATATCGATGTCGTCGAGGCAGGCGAAGGCTGGACGGTCGCCCCGTTCGCCGGCGTGGTGAAGGACGGCAGGGTCTATGGCCGCGGCGCCTGCGACATGAAGGGCGGACTTGCCGCGTCCATCACCGCCGCCGAGGCGTTCATGGATGTCTATCCGGATTTTCCAGGCGCGATCGAGATTTCCGGCACTGCCGATGAGGAATCCGGCGGCTTCGGCGGCGTCGCCTATTTGGCCGGCAAAGGCTACTTCTCCAAGCCGAAGGTCGACCACGTCATCATCCCGGAACCGCTGAACAAGGACCGCATCTGCCTCGGCCACCGCGGCGTCTGGTGGGCCGAAATCGAGACCAAGGGCGAGATCGCGCATGGCTCGATGCCGTTCCTTGGCGACTGCGCCGTGCGCCACATGGGTGCGGTGCTCGAAGCCTTCGAGAAGGACCTGTTTCCCGCGCTCGACGCCAAGCAGACGCGCATGCCCGTGGTGCCGGACGGCGCGCGCCGCTCGACCATGAACATCAACTCCATCCATGGCGGCCAGACCGACGACTTCCGGCCCGGCCTGCCCTCGCCCAACGTGCCGGACTGGTGCCGGCTGACGATCGACCGGCGTTTCCTGCTTGAAGAGAAGATCGGCGAGGTCAAAAGTGAAGTAACGGCCATTCTCGACCGGCTGAAGCGCGACCGGCCGAAATTCGACTACGACATCCGCGACATCATGGAGGTGCAGCCACTGATGACCGAGCGCGACGCGCCGGTTGTCTCGGCGGTGGCGCAGGGCATCCGCGAGGTCTTCGACCGGGAGCCCGACTATGTCATTTCGCCGGGCACCTACGACCAGAAACACGTGTCGCGCATCGGCCATTTGCACGACTGCATCGCTTATGGGCCGGGCATACTGGACCTGGCGCACCGACCGGACGAATGGGTGGGCATCGCCGACATGGTGGAATCGGCCAAGGTCATGGCCATCGGGCTGAACCTGCTGCTGCGGGGGCCGTCCGCGCGATGATCGCCCGGCCCTGTGGCTGGCGCGGAAAGATTCGGCCGCAGGCGTACCGATTGCAACAAACGCGATTTACTCCGGCTGCAAATAACGCTTCTATCCAGCCGGAATTCGGGAACGGGAGTAGATTCAATGAAAGTTTGGAAATCGATCCTCGCGGCAAGCATGCTGGCGCTGGCGACGAGCAGCGCGGCGTTGGCTGCACGAACCGACCTGGTGCTGGGCATCCCGCTGGAGCCGCCGCATCTCGATCCGACGGCGGGCGCTGCCGCCGCCATTGATGAAGTTCTCTACGCCAACGTTTTCGAAGGGCTTACCCGCATAGGCCCGAGCGGCGAAGTTCTGCCGGCGCTGGCCGAAAGCTGGACCGTTTCCGACGACGGCAAGGTCTACACCTTCAAGCTCCGCACCGGCGTCAAATATCATGACGGCAGCGACTTCAACGCCGACGACGTGAAGTTCTCGCTCGACCGCGCGCGCGCCGAAGATTCCACCAACGCGCAGAAGGCGCTGTTTGCCGCGATCGATACCGTCGAGGCGGTCAATCCGGGCACGGTGAAAGTCACGCTGAAGAATCCGCAGGGCTCTTTCCTTTACAATATGGGCTGGGGCGATGCGGTGATCGTCGCGCCGGAATCGGCCGAGACCAACAAGGAAAAGCCGATCGGCACCGGGCCATTTAAATTCCAGAACTGGGCCAAGGGTTCAGCCATCACGCTGGTCAAGGCGGACGGCTACTGGGGCGATCCGATCGCGCTCGACAAGGCCGAGTTCCGCATCATTCCGGATGCCGCCGCGGCCATTCCGGCGCTGCTTTCGGGTGACGTGCAGGCGCTGCCGAACTATCAGCTCGGCGACGCCCTGCCGCAGATCCAGGCCGATCCGCGTTTCAAGGTGGTGATCGGCTCGACCGAAGGCGAGACGGTGCTGTCGACCAACAACAAGAAGCCGCCATTCGACAATCTGAAAGTGCGGCAGGCCATCGCCCACGCGATCGACCGCAAGGCGATCATCGACGGCGCTTCCGGCGGCTTCGGCGTGCCGATCGGTTCGCACTTCGCCCCGCACAATCCGGCCTATGTCGACCTTACCGGCACCTATCCGCACGACGTCGAAAAAGCGAAGGCGCTCTTGAAGGAAGCCGGCTTCGAGAACGGCATCGAGGCAACCCTGAAGCTTCCGCCGGTCGGCTATGCGCGTGACGGCGGCCAGATCGTCGCCTCGCAGTTGCGCGATGTCGGCATCGAGCTCGAGATCATCCCGGTCGAATGGGCCGACTGGCTGAAGCAGGTGTTCACGGAAAAGGACTACGATCTGTCGATCGTGTCTCACACCGAACCGAACGACATTGAGATCTATTCGCGCGACGACTATTATTTCCAGTACGACAACCCGGCCTTCGACAAGATCATCGAGGAGTTGAACCTCACCTCCGACGAGGCCAAGCGCAAGGAGCTCTACGGCCAGGCGCAAAAAATCCTCGCCGAAGATGCAGTGGTTGGTTTCCTCTTCGAGCTGCCGAAGATCGGCATCTGGGATGCCAAGGTCGAAGGCTTGTGGACGAACTCGCCCATCCAGGCGAACGACCTGACCAAGGTGAAATGGGTGGATTGAGCGTTCGAGGGAACCCGCGAGACTTCTCATCGCCTAGTCCCCTCCGATGACCACCTATCTCCTCAAACGCCTCGCCATCGGCGCGCTGACGCTCGTCGTCGCGTCGATCGTGGTGTTTTCGGTGCTGGAGATCTTGCCCGGCGACCCGGCGCGGCTGATGCTCGGCTTGAATGCCTCGGAAGCGACGGTTCAGGTGCTGCGCGAGCAGATGGGCCTCAACCAGCCGATTCTTTTGCGCTATCTCGATTGGGCCGGTGGGCTGCTGACGCTTGATTTCGGCAAATCCTACACCTACTCGGTCCCAGTCATCGACCTGATTTCCGAACGCGTCGTGGTCTCCCTGCCTCTGGCAATCATGGCGCTCCTTCTGTCGACCGCAATTGCCATTCCCGTCGGCGTGTTTTCCGCCCAAAGGCGCGGCAGCACTGCCGATACGCTGTCGATGGGCGCCGCGCAAATCGGCGTCGCCATTCCCAATTTCTGGTTTGCGCTGATCCTAATCTATATTTTCGCCGTCTGGCTCCGGCTCGTGCCGGCCGGCGGCTTTCCCGGCTGGAACGCGGGACTTTGGCCGGCCTTCAAGGCATTGATCCTGCCCGCGGTGGCGCTCGCTTTGCAGCAGGCTGCGATCCTTGCCCGAGTAACCCGCTCGGCCCTGCTCGACGTGCTTGGCGAGGATTACATCCGCACCGCACGCGCCAAGGGCATGCCGCGCAACTATGTGCTGTGGCGGCATGCCCTGCGCAACGCGATGATCCCGTTGCTGACCATACTCGGCCTGCAGTTCGCATTCCTGATTGCCGGCACGATCATCATCGAGAACGTCTTCTATCTCCCCGGCCTCGGCCGGCTGATCTTCCAGGCGATCACCCAGCGCGACCTCATCGTCGTGGAGAGCGTCGTCATGCTGCTGGTCGCGACGGTAATCGTCGTCAATTTCCTGGTCGACCTGTCTTATGCGATTGTCGATCCGCGGTTGAGGATCCGGCAATGACGCTGCCTGCCGCAGAATTCGAGCGTGAGACCTTCGGCAGCTTCATCGCAAAAGCTTTTGCCAACCGCTCATTCGTCATCGGTTTCGTCATCACTTCGCTGATCGCAGGCATGGCGCTGCTGTCTTTCTTCTGGACGCCCTATGACGTGACCAAGCTTATCGTGGCCGACCGAATGCAGCCGCCTTCGGCTACACATCTCTTCGGCACCGACCAGTTCGGCCGCGACGTCCTGTCGATGATCATGGTCGGCTCGCGCAACTCGATCGCGGTGGCGCTGGTGGCGGTCGGCATCGGCATGGGGCTCGGCGTGCCGCTCGGCTGCTGGGCGGCCGCCCGCGGCGGCTTCCTCGACGAAGCGGTCATGCGTTTCAACGATCTGGTATTCGCCTTTCCCGCCCTGCTCTCGGCGGTGATGATCACCGCCATCTTCGGCCCCGGCGCGATAAACGCCATCATCGCCATCGGCATCTTCAACATACCGGTTTTCGCACGCGTTGCCCGCGCGGGCGCGCTTGCGATCTGGCCGCGCGAATTCATCCTCGCCGCACGCGCCGCCGGCAAGGGCAAGGCGCTGATCACTGTCGAGCACATTCTGCCGAACATCGCCAATCTGCTGCTGGTGCAGGGCACCATCCAGTTCGCGCTCGGCATTCTGGCTGAGGCTGGCCTCTCCTATCTCGGGCTCGGCGCGCAACCGCCAATGCCGAGTTGGGGCCGCATGCTGTTCGAAGCGCAGACGCTGATGATGGTCGCGCCTTATCTGGCGCTGTTCCCCGGTTTTGCCATCGTCATTACCGTGCTCGGCCTCAACCTGCTCGGCGACGGCGTCAGCGACGTGCTCGACCCCAAATTGCGGCGGCAGCGATGAGCCTGCTCGAAATCGAAAACCTGTCGCTCAAAATCGGCGAGACACCGATCCTCAGGGATGTCGACCTGTCGATCGACGCCGGCGAGGTGATGGGCCTGGTTGGCGAATCCGGTTCGGGCAAGTCGATGACCGCGCTGACGGTCATGCAGCTTCTGCCCAACGCCGCGCGCACTGAAGGCCGCGTCAGCTTCGACGGCATCGACATTCTCGCGGCCACCGAGGACCGGATGTGCGCTTTGCGCGGCGACGACATAGGCATGGTGTTCCAGGAGCCGATGACGGCGCTGAACCCGGTCAAGACGATCGGCGAGCAGGTCGCCGAAGGCATTCGCTGGCACACCGGAGCCAGCCGCGCCGATGCCGAGGAGCGCGCGCGGCAGATACTGGACCGGGTCGGCCTGCCCGAGAAGAAATTCCCGATGTCGCGCTATCCGCACCAATTGTCGGGCGGCCAGCGCCAGCGTGTGGTGATCGCCATCGCCTGCGCGCTGAAGCCGAAGCTGTTGATCGCCGACGAGCCTACGACCGCGCTCGACGTGGTGCTGCAGGCGCAGATACTGGAGCTGCTGCGCGATCTCGTCGACGAAAACCGCATGGGCCTGCTGCTGATCTCTCACGACCTCGCCGTCGTGACGCAGATGGCCGACCGCATCACCATTCTGCGCCATGGTGAGGTGATGGAGGCCGGCGAGACAGCGCAGACGCTGTCCAAGCAGGCGCACCCCTACACGCGGCAACTCGCCCTCGCTTCGACGCATGTGCCGGAGAGGCGCGTTCTTGCCCACCCCTTTGCGGGGGACAGGGCGTCGCTCCTCGAGGTCCAAAACATCTCCCGCTTTTATCCCGGCCAGCGACTGTCGATGTTTCACAAGGCCGAGCCGTTCCGCGCCGTAGACGATGTCTCGTTCTCGATCGCTCCCGGCCAGTCCACGGCGCTCGTCGGGCGCTCCGGCTGCGGGAAGTCGACGCTGGCGCGCATGATCCTGGCGCTGGACAGACCGTCCGGAGGCGAAATCCGCTTCATGGGGGAGACGTTGACCGGCAGAGACGAGGCGGCGCTGAAGCCGGCGCGGCGCAACATGCAGGTAGTGTTTCAGGACCCCTACGGCTCGTTCAATCCGCGCCACAAGGTCGAGCGGCTGGTCGCCGAACCCCTGCATCTCTTGGAAAAACAGCCCAGCCCGGCCGAGCGGCGCGAGGTGGTGGCGAGCGCGCTGCACGAAGTCGGCCTTCGCGCCGAAGACATGGACAAGTATCCCCACGAATTTTCAGGCGGCCAGCGGCAGCGCCTGTCGATCGCCCGCGCTATCATTACCAGGCCGAAGCTGGTCGTCGCCGACGAGCCGGTCTCCGCCCTCGACGTTTCGATTCGCGCGCAGATCCTCGATCTCTTTGCCGATCTGAACGGCCGCCTCGGCGTCGCGTATCTGTTCATCACCCACGACCTGACGGTCGCCCGCGCCATCACGGACGACGTGATGATCATGCATGAGGGAAAGATCGTCGAACGCGGCCCGACCGGCGAAGTGCTCGACCATCCGCAATCCGAGGCGACCAAGGCGCTCGTTGCCGCAGCGCCCGACCTGCACCGGGCCATTGCCCGCCGGCTTCAGGAGCAGGGTTAGCCCGCCGGCTTCACCACATCAACCGGGCTGATGCCCAGGATATCGAGCGTGCGGCGAAGCAGCCGCACTTCGTTTTCGGCGAGCTCGGAATCCGCCTTGGCGATCTCGGCCATGTGGCGCGCCAGCAATTTGCGGCGCTCGACATCGAGTTCGCCAAACAGCGCCAGTGCCTGCGCGCCGCTCGTCTCGTAGCCGAAATCATTCAGGTATTCGACGACACCGTCGAGGCTCTCGTCGCTGATCCCGAACGCCTCGCGGCAGATGCGGCGGAAAGTATCCATCTCGCTGTCGCTGACCGTCCCGTCAGCGAGGATCATGCGAAACAAAAGCAGGAGCTCGGCTGACAGGACCGGATCGTCCGCCACCTTGCGAACGCCGGGGTCGCCATCAAACAGCGTCCGTATGCGGGCCAGCACTCCTGTCGCCATCGAATTTTCCTTCTCGCGCGCCATGCAGAATACGTAGCGTGAAACGCGGCTTGCGCAAACTGGCCGTGTGTGGTCGAACGCTGCATATTTTTCACGGACCCCTCCGGCCAAGCGTTCCCCACAACATGTTCGATCTGGCCACCGAGACCATTGCCCTGCTCGCCCTTGCGGCCTTCTTCGCCGGCTTCATCGATTCGATCGCCGGCGGCGGCGGCCTGATAGCCGTCCCGGCGCTCCTGCTGGCTGGTCTCTCGCCGGTCGAGGCGCTCGGCACCAACAAGCTGCAAGGACTGTTCGGCTCAGGCTCGGCGACGATCGCCTATGCCTCCAAAGGGCATGTCGATCTGCGCAGGCAATTGCCTTCGGCGCTTCTGTCTCTCTGTGGAGGCGTTGCAGGCGCGCTTCTGGCGACGATCCTGCCCGGCGAATTGCTGCGCATCGCCCTGCCGTTCGTGCTGGTCGCCATTGCGCTCTATTTCGCCCTGAAGCCGAACATGGACGACATCGATCGCGCCCAGCGCCTGTCGCCGTTCCTGTTCGGGCTTCTGGTCGTTCCGGTGATCGGTTTTTACGACGGCGTCTTCGGTCCGGGAACCGGCTCGTTCTTCATGCTCGCTTTCGTCGCGCTCGCCGGATATGGTGTGCTGAAGGCGACCGCCCATACCAAGCTGCTCAATTTCGCCTCCAATATCGGCGGTTTCGCCGCTTTCGCTTTCGTCGGCGCGGTATCGTGGAAGATCGGGCTGATGATGGGCGTGGTGCAGTTTCTCGGCGCCCGTGTCGGCGCGGGGCTGGCAATCCGTAATGGCGCGAAGCTGATCAAGCCGCTGCTGGTGATCACCTGCATCGCGCTCGCCGTACGGCTGATGATGGATCCCACGCATCCGCTGCGCACCATGCTGGGTTTTTGACGGACGTTTCGGGCCTTGCTAGGCTCCACGACAGTGGAGGCCGCATATGATCGCCGAGCCTGATGCCCCGCCGATACCTGCACCGCCACCAGCCGGCCAGTACAAGATGGTGCAGCGTGCGCCATGCCCGAGGCTGGACGGGATAATCTCCCGGTTGACCGGCTATTGCGAAGTGGCCGCCGGCCACTTCCGCCAGGTGGAGGCAGCATCGCTGGTGGTGCCTCTCGTGATCAACTTCAGCGGCTCGTTTGCGATCGGGCTTGGCCGCGCTCCCGGCGACAACGAACATTTCGGCAGCTTTGCGGCCGGCCTCTTTGCCGGGCCGGTGGTGATCGATTCGTTCGGAACCGCAAGCTGCGTCCAGATCGACTTCACACCACTCGCGGCGCGCCGTTTTTTCCGGATGCCCATGACCGAACTGACCGACCGCATGGTGACGCTCGACGACGCGCTTGGCGCGGACGGACTGGCGTTGCGCGAAAGGCTGGCGAACGAGCCCGACTGGCATCGACGCCTCGATCTTGCCGAGCGTTTCGTCGAAACTCGCATCGCCGCCGCGCCGCCAAACAGGCCCGAAGTGGCTTGGGCATACGGCAACGTGCTTTCCACCGGCGGCCGCATGCCAGTGACCGCCATAGCCAAAGACATCGGCTGGAGCCGCAAGCACCTCGCCGGGCAGTTTACCGCCGAGACCGGGCTCGGGCCGAAGACATTTGCCCGCATCGTCCGCTTCAACCGCGCGCTGACGCTCGGCCAAGCCGGAACCAGCGGCTGGGCCGGCATTGCCGCGGAATGCGGCTATTCCGACCAGGCGCATCTGGCGCGGGAGTTTCGCGAAATGGCAGGCGCAACGCCGGGCTCGTGGAAGGCGCCAATCGCCTGATGCGGTAACATTTCTTCAAGACTGCCAGACGGCCGGCTGACAATCTGGGCCTATCGCAACCAATCCCGAAGAAGGATGTCATGATGCCCGAAAACATCGAAGCACCCCGCATTTACGCGACCTTCCGCTACAACGACGCAGCCAAGATGATCGACTGGCTGGTGAAAGCCTTCGGCTTCACCGTGCACGCCAGATACGCTGACGCCGACGGCGTAATCCAGCATGCGCAATTGGCCTTTGGCTCCTCGATGATCATGGTCGGCAATGTGCGCGATGACGCCTATGGCAGGATGGTCGGCGGTCCCGGCTCCCAGGGCGGCAAATCGGTCTATGTCGCCGCCGATAACCCGGACGAAATCTATGCGCGCGCCAAGACGGCAGGCGCGAAGATCCTGGAGGAGCCGACCAATCGCGACTATGGCAGCCGCGATTTCGTTTGCGCCGATCCGGAGGGCAATGTCTGGTCCTTCGGCACCTACTGGCCGAAGGCGAACGAACCGGCGATGAGCTGAGGGCGTTGGGATGGGCGACGACCGGCACAAGGCGCGACTGCCAGTAATGCTATCTCCGGGCGAAGGCCGCATCTACCGGACGCCGACCATGCGCGCCGTCTTCAAGGCCGACGGCGAGGAGACCGCGAACCGCTATTCAGTCTCCGAATGGTGGCTGCAACCGGGCAGCGATGGTCCAGGCGCCCATTCTCACGAAGCGAACGATGAGATTTTCTGGGTTATCGAGGGGACGCCCTCTTTGCTGGTCGGCGACGAGTGGATCGACGCTCCGGCCGGAAGCTGCATCGTCATCCCGGCCGGGATCACGCACGATTTCGCGAACAGGACCAACGCCCTCGCCGGACTGTTCAACGTGTTCATCCCCGGTGGCTTCGAGCCACAAATGCCGGCAATCGTAAAATGGTTCGAGGAGAACCGTTGAGAGTTGCAGCGTATCAGCGCGCGGCGGCGAAGATCGCGTCACAGTCGAGATGGGTTTCAAGCTGGGCGGATATCTCGTCCAGCGCCCGTTCGATTTCGGCGCGATAGTCGACGCCGCCGCCCCTGACACCCAGGCTTTCGAGGAAGCGCGCGCGAAACCGGTCGGCGCCGAACAGCCCGTGCATGTAAGTCCCGAAGACCTTGCCGTCCGCCGATGTCGCGCCGTCCTCGACGCCGTCGATGACGGCTGCCGGGCGCAGGCAGTCCGGACCCGTGGTCTTGCCGAGATGGATCTCGTAACCTTCCACCGGCACACCGAAATGCGTCGAGTGCGCGGTCACGTTGCGCACCGTTTTTTCCGGCTCCATCACCGTCTCGATGTCGAGAAGGCCGAGCCCTTCCGCCTCTCTCACGCTGCCCTCGATCCCTTCGGGATCGCGCACGGTCCGGCCCAGCATCTGGTAGCCGCCGCACAGGCCGACGACATGGCCGCCGCGCCGCCTATGCTCGAGAAGGTCGCGGTCCCAGCCGTTTTCGCGGAATTTCATGAGATCGCCGATCGTCGATTTCGAGCCGGGAATGACGATCAGCCCGGCATCCTGCGGCAGCCTCTCGCCCGGCCGCACGAACACCACCTCCACCTGCGGTTCGGCGCGCAGCGGGTCGAGATCGTCGAAATTCGCGATGCGCCCGAGCACCGGCACTGCCACCTTAAGCGCACGGCTCTCGCCCGCTGCCAGTCGCTCCAGGACGACCGAATCTTCGGAGGGCAGTATTGCCGCCGCCTTCAGCCACGGCACGACGCCAAAGCAGCGCCAGCCGGTGAATTTCTCGATTGCGGCGATGCCGTCATCGAACAGAGTGACATCGCCGCGAAACTTGTTGATGAGATAACCGACAATCATGCGCCGGTCCTCCTCGGGCAGGATCAGATGCGTGCCCGCGACCGACGCGATGACGCCGCCACGGTCGATGTCGCCAACCAACACGACGGGGACATCGGCTCGCGTGGCAAATCCCATATTGGCGATGTCGCGCGGCCTGAGGTTGATTTCGGCCGGAGACCCCGCCCCTTCGACGATGATCAGGTCGGCGCCCTCCCCGACCTTCTTCCACGAATCGAGCACGGCCTCGAACAGCCGGGGCTTCAGCGTCTGGTAATCGCGCGCCCGCGCTTCGCCAAACACCTTGCCTTGAACAATGACCTGCGCGCCGACATCGCTTTGGGGCTTGAGCAGCACCGGATTCATGTGGATCGACGGCGCCACGCCGCAGGCCATCGCCTGCAGCCATTGCGCGCGGCCGATCTCGCCGCCGCCCGGCTCGCCCGGAATATCGGCGACTGCGGCATTGTTCGACATGTTCTGCGGCTTGAACGGCCGCACCTTCAGCCCGCGATTTCGCGCGGCGCGGCACAAGCCGGCAACCAGCACCGTCTTGCCGACATCCGAACCCGTGCCCTGCAGCATGATTGCCCTGACCATGGTCAGCACCCGCCCGCTTCGACCGAACCGGTTACCGTCGAGCGCTCGGCCAGCGGTCCACCGCGCCAGAGATACAGCGCCAGCAGCGGCTCGCTTCCGGTTCTCATCGCATGATTGACGCCGGACTCATGATGAATGACTTCCCCGGCTTCCTGCCGCCGGAACGGCTCGTCGGCCATGCGCCATTCCGCGCCGCCGGTCAGCGGAATATAGATCTCCTCGGCGACGTGGTGATGGTCCGGATAAAGAATGTCCGGGCCGAGGATCAGGAAACCGCCCGCCGCGGCATTACTGGCGAAATGCCCGCGCGTGCCGAACGCTTCCAGCCAACCGTAATTGTCTATGAAGCGCTTGCCGAAATCGGCGGCCGTATAGGTCTGTCCCCAACGGAATGCATGGCGGTGCTCGGCCAGCAGGCCGGCAAGCCGCCGCGCCGGCGGAGGCACAAGCTCGGCCGCCCGATCGAGATGCGCGAGGCATGCAAGCGGATTCGGCTCAAGCGGCCGCGACGGCATCGACCAGTCGATGCCGCGGGCGAAGCCGCGAAGGGTCTCGTTGTCAAACCCGGTCAGATAGCCGCGGAAAGTCCGGAGCAGTTCATCGAAAATTGTCGTCACGCCGGGTCTCCGGAAGCGTTTTCATGCACATCGGCTCCGCATCGGAGCGGGTTGCGCGGGCGCATCATTGGTCTAGATTGATCCTCACGCATAGCCAAAAACGTCAGGGAGGACGCCATGGACGCCGCTGTAGGCCCGACCGCTGGCCAGTTCGACTTGAACGAGGATCAGCGCGCCATCCAGGAAATGGCCGAGGCCTTCGCCGCCGATCGCGTCGCTCCCAATGCGCTCGAATGGGACCGCAACCGTCATTTCCCGAGCGATGTGATCCGCGAAACCGGTCCCCTAGGGCTGGGCGGCATCTACATTGCGGAGGACGTCGGCGGCTCCGGCCTCGGCCGCCTCGACGCGGTGCTCATCTTCGAAGCCCTGTCGCGCGCCTGTCCCGGCTTTGCCTCATTCATCTCGATCCACAACATGGCTGCGTGGATGATCGACAAGTACGGCAGCGAGGAACAGCGCCAGCGGCTGCTGCCGAAGCTGACCTCGATGGAATGGCTGGGCAGCTACTGCCTGACCGAGCCCGGCTCGGGTTCGGATGCGGCAGCGTTGAAGACAAGGGCGGTACGCAGCCCCGGCAACGGCGGCGACTATGTCGTGAACGGCGCCAAGCAATTCATCTCGGGCGCCGGCGACAGCGACGTCTACGTGACCATGGTGCGCACCGGCGAGGAGGGTCCGAAGGGCATCTCGACGTTGGTCATCCCGAAGGATGCGCCGGGTCTGTCGTTCGGCGCACTCGAGAACAAGATGGGCTGGCACATGCAGTCGACCCGCCAGGTGATTTTCGAGGACTGCAAAGTTCCCGCCGAGAACCTTTTGTCGGGTGAAGGCGCGGGTTTCGGCATCGCCATGGCCGGGCTTGATGGCGGCCGGCTGAACATCGCCGCCTGTTCTCTCGGCGGTGCGCAATCCGCCCTCGACAAGGCGATCGCCTACACTGCCGAGCGCAAGGCTTTCGGCAAGCCAATCAACCAATTCCAGGCGCTGCAGTTCAAGCTCGCCGACATGGAAACCGAATTGCAGGCGGCGCGGATTTTCCTCTACACGGCCGCCGCCAAGCTCGACCGCAAGGCGCCGGACGCCGGCAAATGGTCGGCAATGGCCAAGCGCCTCGTCACCGACACCGGCTTCAACGTCGCCAACGACGCGCTGCAACTGCATGGCGGTTACGGCTATCTGCACGACTACGGCATCGAGAAGCTGGTGCGCGATCTGAGAGTCCACCAGATTCTTGAAGGCACCAACGAAATCATGCGCGTCATCATCGCGCGCTCGCTGGTTGGGCGCTGAACCAGAAAATATCGGGAGAGACTGATGACGACGATCGGCTTCATAGGCCTCGGCAATATGGGCAACCCGATGGCCGCCAATCTGGTCAAGGCCGGATACGCGGTACATGGCTTCGACCTTGTCCCGGAGAACCTTAAAACGGCGCGCGACAACGGCGTGGTCGTCATGGCGAACGGCGTCGCGGCGGCCAAGGATGCGGAGATCGTCATCACCATGCTGCCGGCCGGCAAGCATGTCCTATCAGTCTATGAGGACATCGCGCCGAAGGCCGCCAAGGGAACACTGTTCATCGACTCATCGACCATCGATGTCGATTCGGCGCGCAAGGCGCACGCAATCGCCGGCAAGCACGGCTTGCTGTCGATCGACGCGCCGGTTTCGGGCGGCACCGGTGGAGCGGCCGCCGGCACCCTCACCTTCATGGCCGGCGGCTCGAAGGAGGCTTTCGCCAAGGCCGAGCCTGTTCTGCAACCAATGGCCGGGCGCATCGTCCACTGCGGCGATGCCGGGGCAGGCCAGGCAGCAAAAATCTGCAACAACATGATCCTTGGCGTCTCTATGATCGGGGTCGCCGAAGCGTTCGTGCTCGCTGAGAAGCTCGGCCTGTCGCATCAGGCGCTGTTCGATGTCGCGTCGACCTCATCCGGCCAATGCTGGTCCCTGACGACTTACTGTCCGGTGCCCGGCCCGGTGCCCAACTCCCCCGCCAATCGCGACTACCAGCCCGGTTTTGCGGCGGCGCTGATGCTGAAGGACCTGAAACTGGCACAGGAGGCCGCGCAGCAATCCGGCGCCGTGACGCCGCTCGGGGCCGAAGCCGCCCAGCTCTATGCGCTGTTCAACGCGCAAGGCCACGGCGGAGCGGATTTTTCCGGCATCATAAAGTTCCTGCGCGGCGATTCCGCCTGATCTTCGCCGGCTGCAAGATTCTTCGGCAAAAGGTCCAAAATCGTTGCAAATTTAGGTTTGCTTAAGCTCTCGATAACCACGCAGTAACAATGTCCGGCTAGAACGAATTCAAGGGCGGTCATTCGCAGCCGCCCCACCGCTCCGGATCAGGTCTCGCGTACCGGAGCTGTTTACTTTCGCAGCGTCTGTGTCGCGAAGGGCCATGCGTTTGTTGGCAAAGCCGTGTTCCTCCGTAGCCGGACGAGCGCGGTCTTTGCCGTAGTCACCCCATCAGCCCGAAATTCATCTCTCGCATCATATCCCCATAGCGGCGTCGGGGATCTGGATATTGTCCTTGTTGACGAGGACGATCGGCGCATCGGAACCGTCGACTCTGATGACAAGCAGGCGCATGTCCCACTCCCCTCCCCGCCGCACAGCGTGCGAGATCGCCGAGCCGGTTCCCTTGTCCCCATGGAGCGGAATGTCGAGCTTCGCGTCCCCGGTGCCGTCCGCATTGACGCTGACATTGCCGCTGATCCAGTAGCTGTCCACCACATCGGTTCCGATGGCCGCCTTCACGCGATCGTCGGCGCGAACCTGATCCATCGTCATCTGGTAAGCGTCGCTGCTCTTCATCATGTATGGAATTCCGCCGATCAGGCCTGCAACACCACCGATCACTGCGATCCAGATGAGCAGGCCGGCGATCGCCCAATTGCGCTGGGCCCTGCGGAAATGCTCCGTGTCGCGCCAGTAACGGTTGCGCCAGGCCCAACGGCTGCCCCGCGCGCCGAGCACGAAGATCATGACGATATTGACAACCGGTATCAGCGCCAGAAGCGCGATGTACGTACTGTTCCCGATCCCCCAGATCCAGTTCAGGAAGAACGCACCCCAATTCCAGCGATCGAGTTCCGACGGGATTTCGGCCGGTTGGTTGAGCGGTTGATCGGCCATTCTGGTTCCCGTTCGTTTATAGCGGGCGAATGCTAGCGCATGATCCCGAAAGTTGCAGCCAGGACGCCTTGAAGGAAAACGCCGCCCGATATCGTCAGAGTCGCGATATCGTCAAGGTCGCGGCTCGAATTGCACGTCGACCGGCGGACGCAGCGCGTTCGCGAGGCGGTTCGTCTGGTTGGCCATGCCGACCACGGCAAGAAGCTCCATCATCTGCGCTTCGCTCATGCCCAGCTTGCGCGCCGATGCCGTGTGCGAATAGGTGCAGTATTCGCAGCCGTTCGTCGCCGATACGGCGATGTAGATCATCTCCTTGACCAACGGATCCAGCGCACCCGGCGCCATCACTTCCTTGATCGTTTCCCAGGTTCGCTTGAGGACGGCCGGATCGTGCGCGAGCACCTTCCAGAAATTATTGACCCAGTCGACCTGGCGCGTCGCCATTATGTCATCATAGACGGCGCGCACGGCCTCGTCGGCCATCTCGTATTCGATAAGGGGTACGAGCGGTTTTCCGGTCATCGACAAACTCTCTTCTGGTGCGGGCAAGAACCGCCGTCCTGCCCGTGGCGGCGTCTGCAGCCCTAGTCTGCCCTGCGAAGATCGGCCTCGGCAAGGTCCAGCGCTTTCAGAATGCGGTCGCCGGCCATATCGATCGTATCGCGGGTCCAGATCAGCGGCGGCGAGAGTATCATCGTATCGCCAGTCGCCCGCATCATCATCCCTTGCGCGATCGCGTGATCGCGGACGGTGACAGCGGCGCTGCCGGCCGGCTGGAAACGCTCGCGCGTCGCCTTGTCCTTGACGATCTCGATCGCGCCCATCAGACCGACGCTGCGCACTTCGCCGACCAGTCCATGGCCGGAAATCCGCTCCTTCAGAATCATTGCGAAATAAGGGCCGGTGTCGGTCCTGACACGCTCGACCAGACCCTCCCGCTCGATGATCTCGAGGTTCTTGAGGGCCACCGCGCAGGCCACCGGATGACCGGAATAGGTGTAGCCGTGATAGAACTCGCCGCCCTTCTCGACCAGCGTCGAGGCGATCCTGTCGCCGACCAGCAGCGCCGAGAGCGGTTGGTAGCCCGAAGTCAGCGCCTTGGCCGTGGTGATCGTGTCGGGCTCGATGCCGAAGGTCTGGGCGGCGAACCATTCGCCCGTCCGGCCGTAACCGGTAATGACCTCGTCGAGCATCAGGAGCACGTCGTATTTTCGGCAGATGCGCTGGATTTCCGGCCAATAGCTCGCCGGCGGGATCTTCACGCCGCCCGCCCCCATGATCGGTTCGCCTATGAAGGCTGCGACATTGTCCGCGCCCGCTTCCAGGATGGCGTCCTCGACGGCCTTGGCGGCGCGCAGGCCGAAATCATGGTCGCTCTCGCCCGGCAGCGCGAGCTCGTATGCGTAGGGCATCATCACATGCACGATATTGGGCACCGCCCCGCCAAGCTGGCTGTGCATGCCGTCCATACCGCCGAGCGAGGTTCCCGCCACCGTGGAGCCGTGATAGGCCATGGTGCGCGAGATGATGCGGTTCTTCTGCGGCTTGCCTTCAAGCACCCAGTAGTGGCGGACCAGCCGCAGCGCCGTGTCGTTGGCCTCCGATCCAGACGAGCCGTAGAACACCTGGTTGATATTCTTCGGCGCGATGTCCGCAAGCTTCTTCGCAAGCAGCACCGGCGTCGGTGTCGAGCATTTGAAAAAGGAGTTGTAGTAAGGCAGTTCCTTCATCTGCGCGTAAGCAGCCTCGGCAAGCTCGTTTCGGCCATAGCCGATATTCACGCACCACAGGCCGGCCATGCCGTCGAGCAGCTCGTTGCCCTCGGAATCGTAGATGAACGGCCCCTCAGCGCGGGTGATCATGCGCGAGCCTGCGCCACGCAATTCCTTATGGTCGGTGAACGGGTGAATGTGATGGGCGGAGTCGATCGCCTGCAGCTGCGAGAGCGAATAGTTCTGGTAAGTCATGGGGTTGTTCCTTCCAGTTGAATCGATCCGGCAACAGCCGGGTGCGAATTCAGCGGAAGGCAGGCGGCGAATAGCCGATGCGAGCGCAAAGCCGCAGCAGCTCGGCGTGCAGCGTTCGCCGCGACGGAACCGAAGCGAATTGCGAACGCACCTGGGTAAAGCGTGCAAGGCTCATGACAAGACTGTAGCGGAAGGAGTGCGAACCGTTCAAGCGGCTGTGGTGAAGGCGAGCTCAGCCCTTGCCCAGAAGTGCAAGCAGCTTTTGCGCATCGGCGGGTGCTGCGCTTTTCACGTCATTGTCGAAGAAGCACCACACGTCGCGACCCTCCTTGCGCCACTTCCGGATGTGCCTCGCCCATTTCTTCAGCGCTGCGTCGGAATAGAAGCCATGGTAGCGGCCGCTGGATCCATGATTGCGCACGTAAACCCAGTCGGCGGTGACTTCCAGCGGCGCCGGAGCCGAGGCATGGTCGGAGATGCACAGCGCCATGCCATGGTCGCGCAGCAGCTCGAAGGTGGGCTCCTCGTACCAGCTCGGATGGCGGAACTCGAAGCTGCAGGAATATTTCTTCGGCAGGCGCTTGATGAAGGCCGCCAGCCGCTCCCGGTCCGCCTTCATCTGCGGATGCAACTGGAACAGCACCGGCCCGAGCTTGTCGCCCAGCAGGTCGAGTCGCGAGGTGAGCAGGTGAAGCGAGTTCTCGTCGACATTCAGCCGCCGCCAATGTGTGATGAAACGCGAGGCCTTCCAAGCATAGCGAAAGCTCTCTGGCGCCGCAACGCGCCAGTTCACGACCGCCTTCTCGGTCGGCGTTCGATAGAATGGCGCGTTGAGTTCGGTCGAGTTGAACTGCGTGACGTAGTAGGCGAGCGCGTCCTTCTTCTTCACCTCCTTCGGATAGAATGGTCCCCACCAGTCCGCGTAGTGCCAGCCCGACGTACCGACGCGGAGTTCAGCGTCGCCTTTCCTGCTGCTGCGGCTCTTGCTCGTCATCGACGTTTGAACGCGGCAAGCGCCGATTGGTGGCAGGTCTTCAGCCGCGGTAAGCAGTGGACGGCGAGCGGGCGAACCGCCCGATCTCGAAACGGCTGATGTTGTGTCGCGTTTCGCCCTCAATCGCCAGATCGGCCAGCACCTCGCCGATGACGCTCGCGAATTTGTAGCCGTGGCCCGAACAGGGCGACGCGATCACGATACGCGGGTCGGTAGGCGAAAGGTCGATGACGAAATCCTCATCCGGCGTCTTGGTGTAGATGCAGGTTCGCATATCTCTCAGCGGCCCTGCGGCTGCAGGCAGGTAGGTTTCGAGAAAGTCACGCATCCGCTTCTCGTCGGCCGGGCCGGCATCCTGCTTGGCCTCATCGGCCCGCGACCAAGTCCCGCTTGCGTGATGGGAGGCGCATTTGAACCCGCTGCCCAGGAAATCCGGAAAGCCGTAGGCGATGTCGTCCTCACCGTCGATGATGAACACCGGCAGCATGCCGAGGCGCACGGCGTCCGGGTCGCGCGGCGCAAACCAGCAAAGCACCTGCCGGCTGAGCGTCAGGTGCGGCTTCAGTTCGGGCACCAGTTCGCCGATCCAGGGGCCGGCGGCGATCACCGCGCTTGCAGCCTCGATCGTCCGGTCCCGCAGCACGATCCGCACGCCTCCGGAGGTCGGCTCGACGCCGAGGACAGGCGTATTCTCCAGCACTTCCGCGCCCGCCGCGCGCGCCAGCTCCAAATGCCGTGCGTTGGCGAGTTCGGGTCGCAGGAAGCCGCCCTCGGGCTGCCACACGGCCGAATAGTCGCCCGGCAACGTGAATTCCCGATAACGTCTTCGAATCTCGCCTGCGTCGAGCACCTCGTGTTCCAGCCCGTGCAGGCGGCTCGCCGCCAGCGACCCCTCGACAATGACGCTGCCCGGCTTGCCGATTTCGAGCACGCCGGTGACGGTCAGCACCTTTTCCCCGGCAAGTTGCTCGAGTTCGCGCCAGTTCTCATAGGCGCGCCGGGCGAGCGGTACATAGCTGGGATGCTCGAAATAACCGAGTCGAATAGCCCGCGACTCGTCGTGCGACGAACCGCGATCGTGACCGGGTTCGAACTGCTCGATCCCCAGAACCCGCTTACCCCGCCGTGCAATGTGGAACAGGGCAGCACTTCCCATCGCGCCCAGGCCGATGACAACAACATCATGGGCGATTCGCTTCCCTTCCGGCATGTCGCATCCCTCGCGCTAGTGGTCGCCGCCTCCGCAATGATGGCGGGACCGCCGGTCCATTATGCCGGCCAAATCCCGCATTGCCACGAGGAAGTCCATGACCGCTGCCCTTCACTCTGCCGAACAGGCGCCCGTCGGCCGCGCCCGCCACGGCGGACGCGCCGGAAAGCGCGCCGGTGGGGCCTCGGCCTTCGAGCAGGCGCCTTTCCGGCAACTGAAAATCCCGTTCGCGCCGACAAGGCTGGTTTCCGACGATGAACTGGAATCCATCCACGTCGCATCGCTGCGTGTGCTGAGGGATATCGGTGTCGACGTGCTGCATGAAGGGGCACGCAAAATCATGAAAGAGCATGGCGCGGCCGTGCGTGAGGGTGTTGAGCGGGTTCATTTCGACAGCGACATGATCCTCGAACTGATCGCACACGCCCCTTCGGAATTTACCGTCCATGCGCGCAACCCGGCGCACAATGTGCGCTTCGGCGGCAACAACGTGACCATTGCGATGATGGCATCCGCGCCGAACTGCTCGGACATCGACAGCGGCAGGCGACCGGGAAATCAGGCCGACTATCGGAATTTCCTGCGGCTGGCGCAGATGCACAACATCATCCACTGCATGGGCGGCTATCCGGTGGAGCCGATCGATATCCACCCTTCGGTGCGCCATCTCGAATGCATCCGCGACCTCGCGACGCTGACCGACAAGGCGTTCCACATCTATTCGCTGGGTAAGGAGCGCAATGTCGACGGCATCGAGATCGCCCGCATCGCCCGCGGCATCTCCCGCGAACAGATGCTCGACGAGCCCTCGGTCTTCACCATCATCAACACCAATTCGCCGCTGAAGCTCGACGTGCCGATGATGGAAGGCATCATCCAGATGTCCTCGGCGGGCCAGGTCGTGGTTGTCACGCCGTTTACGCTCTCGGGCGCTATGGCGCCTGTGACGATCGCCGGCGCGCTGGTGCAGCAGAATGCCGAGGCGCTCGCGGGCATCGCGTTTTCGCAGATGGTGCGCAAGGGCGCCCCGGTCGCCTATGGCGGCTTCACCTCCAATGTCGATATGAAATCGGGCGCGCCTGCCTTTGGCACGCCGGAATACATGAAGGCGCAATTGATCGGCGGCCAGCTCGCCCGCCGCTACAACGTCCCCTACCGCACCTCGAACACCTGCGCCGCCAACACTGTCGACGCGCAGGCGGCCTATGAGAGCGTGTTCTCGCTGTGGGGCGCGATTCAGGGCGGTGGGAATATGATGATGCACGCCGCGGGCTGGCTCGAAGGCGGGCTGCGCTGCTCCTACGAGAAGACCATCCTCGACATCGACATGCTGCAGATGGTCGCCGAGTTCCTCACGCCACTCGATCTGTCCGATGACGCGCTCGGCTTCGAGGCGATCCGCGACGTCGGGCCGGGCGGCCATTTCTTCGGCACCCAGCATACGCAGAACCGCTACAAGACTGCTTTTTATTCGCCGATTGTTTCCGACTGGCGCAATTTCGAGACATGGGCGGAAGCCGGCAGCCCGACGGCCGTCGAAAAAGCCAACCGCGTCTGGAAAGAGCGGCTGGCGACCTACGAAAAACCCCACATGGACCCGGCAATCGCCGAAGAACTGGACGCCTTCGTCGAAAAGCGCCGGCTCGAAGGCGGCGCACCGACGGATTTTTGAGGTTTGAAATGAAGATGAAGCCCATCAACGCGCCTGACGCGCCGCAACCGCTCGGCGGTTATGTCCAGGCGATGGAAGTGACCGGCGCGACGCGTACGCTCTACATCAGCGGCCAGATTCCTCAGGCTGCTGACGGTAGCGTGCCGGAGCGATTCGAGGACCAGGCGCGCCTCGTCTGGGAAAACGTGATCGCTCAATTGCACGCCGCCGATATGACACTCGACAATCTGGTCAAGGTCACGATTTTCCTTTCCGACCGCAAGTACACTGCCGATTACCGCAAAGTCCGGCAGGAGGTGCTTCAAGGCAGGCAGATCGGGCTGACAACGATCATCACCGGCATCTTCGACGAGAAATGGCTTCTGGAGATCGAAGCCATCGCCGCCGCCTGACGCCGCTTCCATTCCTGACTCGATTTACGCACAAACGGACGCAATTTCATGAAATCCCACGCAAAAGCGGTTGTCATCGGCGGCGGCGTCGTCGGCGCTTCGGTTCTCTTCCATCTGGCGAGGGCCGGCTGGACGGACGTCATGCTGATCGAGCGCTCCGAGTTGACCTCGGGTTCGTCTTGGCATGCCGCCGGCGGCTTCCACACGCTGAACGGTGATCCCAACGTCGCCAAGCTCCAGGCCTACACCGTGCAGCTCTACAAGGAACTGGAGGAGATTTCCGGCCAGTCCTGCGGCCTGCACCTGACCGGCGGCGTGATGATGGCGGATACGCCCGAGCGCATGGACTTCCTGCGCCTCACCCACGCCAAGGGCCGCTATCTCGGCATGGAGACCGAGTTGATCACGCCGTCCGAGGCCAAGGCGATGTTCCCGCTGATGGACGAGACGAATTTCGTCGGCGCCATGTGGGATCCGGTCGAGGGCCATCTCGACCCGTCGGGCACCACCCATGCCTACGCCAAGGCCGCAAAAAAGCTCGGCGCGGAAATCGTGCTGCGCAACCGCGTCGTCGAACTGACGCAGGAGGTCGACGGCACCTGGAACGTCGTCACCGAACAGGGCACGGTGAAGGCCGAGCATGTCGTGAACTGCGGCGGCCTGTGGGCGCGCGAGATCGGCCGCATGGCCGGGCTGGAGCTGCCGGTTCTGGCCATGGAGCACATGTACCTCCTGACCGAGCCTATGCCCGAGGTCGAGGAATTCAACCGCTCGACCGGTCGCGAGATGATCGGCGTCATCGATTTCAAGGGCGAAATCTATACCCGGCAGGAGCGCAATGGCGTGCTGCTCGGCACCTACGAGAAGGCGGCCAAGCCGTGGTCGCCGGTGGAGACGCCGTGGAGTTTTGGCCACGAACTGCTGGCGCCGGACCTAGACCGCATCGCGCCGTCGCTGGAAGTCGGCTTCCGCCATTTTCCGGGCATCGAAAAAGCCGGCATCAAGCAGATCATCAACGGCCCGTTCACTTTCGCGCCTGACGGCAACCCGTTGGTCGGTCCTGTGCAGGGCCTGACCAATTACTGGACGGCTTGCGCGGTCATGGCTGGCTTTTCGCAGGGCGGAGGCGTCGGCCTGGCCCTGTCCAACTGGATGGTGCATGGCGACCCCGGCTTCGACGTCTGGGGCATGGACGTTGCCCGCTTCGGCGAATGGGCGACGCTGCGCTACACCAATGCCAAGGTCCGGGAAAACTATTCGCGCCGCTTCTCCATACGCTTTCCCAACGAGGAACTGCCGGCGGCAAGACCGGCGCAGACGACGCCGCTCTACGACATGATGGTGGCCAACAACGCCGTCATGGGCGACAGTTGGGGCCTTGAAACCCCACTCTGGTTCGCGCCGAAGGGCACGGAACCCGAGGACATCGTTTCCTTCCACCGCTCCAACGATTTCGAGCATATCGGCAATGAAGTGCGCGCGACGCGTGAGCGCGTCGGCGTCACGGAAATCGCCAATTTCGCGAAATACGAAGTCGCCGGGCCGGGCGCGGAGGATTTCCTCAACCGGCTGATGACCAACCGCATGCCGAAGGCCGGGCGCATCGTGCTGACGCCGATGCTGAATGAGTTCGGCAAGCTGATCGGCGACTTCACCATCGCCAAGGCGGCCGAAGAGCGTTTCATGATCTTTGGTTCTTCCGCCGCACAGAAATACCACATGCGCTGGTTCGAAAGGCATTTGCCCAAGGACGGCTCGGTCCGGTTGCACCGCTTCGACCAGACGCTGGTCGGCCTGTCGATCGCCGGCCCACGCTCGCGCGACCTTTTGACCAAGCTGGTCGATGCCGATGTCTCGAACAAGGCGTTCCGCTTCATGGATTTCCGCGAGATGGCTGTCGGCGGCGCGCCCTGCATGGTCAACCGCGTCACCTATACCGGCGATCTCGGTTACGAAATCTGGATGGCGCCGGCCTATCAGCGGCTGGTCTATGCAGCAATCAAGCAGGCGGGCGAGGAGTTCGGGATCGTCGATTTCGGCATGCGCGCGCTGCTGTCGATGCGGCTCGAGAAGAACTTCCCGACATGGTTCCGCGAGTTGCGGCCAATCTACGGCGTGTTCGAAGGGTCGATGGATCGCTTCATCAAGCTGGACAAGAACGATTTCATCGGACGCGAGCAAGCGGCAAAGGAACAGGTGGAAGGCCCGAAGCTGCGCCGCGTTTCGTTCATGGTCGATGCGATCGACGCCGATGTGATGGGCGATGAGCCAATCTGGGCGAAGGTTTCGACCGACTATGGCACCGTCGAGAAGCCGCACGGCTTCGGCGCGCCGCGCTTTGACGGCTCGGGCAAGGAAGTGCGCGGTTCGATGGCCGCTAATGATTCTTCCGGCATTCGCGGCATCGTCGACGGCGAGTGGCGAGTTGTCGGCTGGGTCACATCCGGCGGCTACGCGCATTACGTCCAGAAGTCGATGGCGCAGGGCTATGTGCCGGCCGCCCTCGCCCAGAACGAGAGCGACGGCCTGTTCGAGATCGAGATCCTGGGGCGCCGCCGCCCCGCCCGCATCAACATTGCGCCGCCCTTCGACCCGAGCGGCGAGAAGATGCGGACGTAAGCGTTACCCTCACGATCCCTCAGGTCCCGAGCGACATGGAAAATGCTCCCAAAGGTACCTTCGGTCGCCACCGTAAGATCATGCCGTTCGATGCGGCAGCGCTCGATGTGTTGCAGACGCAATCCCGGCAAAAAGCAGCCGCCCTGAACCAGCATATTCTCGGCTATGGCGTGCTGGCCGAAACCGAATGGGCGGCGGCGGGCCTACCAGCCCCCGACCTGCCTGCCATGCGAAAATACCGGCTGGAGCGCATCCGCGCCGAGTTGAGACGGCGCGACTATGCGGGCGTCCTGCTCTACGATCCGATCAATATCCGCTATGTCACGGACGCGACCAACATGCAGGTCTGGGTGACACACAACGCCACTCGCTACTGTTTTGTCGCCACCGATGGCCCGATCATCCTCTTCGATTATCATCATTGCGAGCATCTCTCCGATCACGCGGGCGTAGTGGACGAGGTTCGGCCCGCCGTCTCCTGGATCTATTTCTATGGTGGCGAACTCGTGCCCAGACGCGTTGAACGCTGGGCATTGGGCATCGTCGACCTTTTGGCCGAGCACGGCGGCGGCAACCGGCGGCTCGCGGTCGACCACATCGACGCAGAACCGGTGGCGGAACTCGCGCGGCATGGCATATCCGTCCACAATGGCGAGCGGATCATGGAACGCGCCCGCATGATCAAATCGCCGGACGAGCTTCTGGGCATGCGTCGCTCGATCGCCGCCTGCGAGGCAGCAATGGCTGAAATGGAGTCTGCGCTGAAGCCGGAAATCTCCGAAAACGAGTTATGGGCGGAACTTCATCGCGGCAACATCGTGCGCGGCGGCGAGTGGATAGAAACGCGTCTGCTTGCCTCCGGCCCGCGCACAAACCCGTGGTTCCAGGAGTGCTCGTCGCGCATAATCGAGGATGGAGATCTCGTGTCATTCGACACTGATCTCATCGGCCCCTACGGGTTTTGCGCCGACATCTCGCGCACATGGCTCTGTGGCGACGGCGCTCCGTCCGACGAGCAGCGTGACCTGTACCGCATCGCCGCCGACCAGATCGCCGCAAACCGCGAACTGCTGAGGCCGGGCGTGACACTGAAGGAACTGTCCGACACCGCGCGGCATCCGCCCGAGGACTGCATGCCAAACCGCTATGGCTCGCTCTATCATGGCGTCGGCCTGGCGGACGAGTATCCAGGTATTCCACACCGCGTCGACTGGAAGGAGGATACGCCCGACGACGTCCTTATGCCTGGCATGGTTCTGTGCGTCGAAAGCTATACCGGGCGGCTCGGTGGGCGCGAAGGCGTCAAGCTCGAGGAGCAGGTGCTGATCACCGAAACCGGCTCCGAGCAGCTTTCGCGCTATCCGCTAGATGCGAGGCTTGTCGCCAACTGATCGACGCTGGCCAGCGCGGCCCGGAGCCTTGCCAGAAGATCGTTGGAAACACCTGCCGCGGTGATGTAAGGCAAGCCCTTGCGCCGCTTCGTCCAGCCGATGACCTGGACGTCCCGAGCGGCCCGCTCGAAACGCTGGGCCATCGCCCAGGTTCGGCAATCAATTGCGCAGACATCTGCCCGGCCCTCGGCGACAGCGACGATCGAATCGCGATGGCCTTTCGTTTCCAGGCGCTCAGAGAAGATGCCGAGGTTTTCGCCCATCGCCTCCAGATCGCGCGTGATCGCGATGATGCCCGACATGGAGTCGCTGCTATTGAAGGCGAAGCACCGGTTGCGCAGCAGATCGAGTGGAATGGCGGCGCGGCCGCCGGCTGCGGGCGATGCGTGCGCCTGCCCTTCACTCCGCCGCATCAGGATCGCGCTCGAATACAACTCGCCCTGCCCGCCTTCGAACCCGTCATAGCTCGGCTGGCCGATAACCTGCACATGGCGCGACAACCCCTGCTCCATCGGCCCCCAGCAGGTCTGGGCGAAAAGCAGTTGCGGGTGGAGCCAGACGGCGCGGAAGTCGAATTCATGGGGCGGCAGGCTTGCCGGATCGGGCATGATGACCTCACCGTCCGCGCCAAGTAGGCCGCCGGGCACAGACGGCAGATCCGCATTGCTGCGAACCAGCCTTTCCGGCGCATCCCCGCCTGCGACCCGAAACGCATCGCGCAGCCGCGCCCATTCGGCATCGGTTTCGGCCCCGCTTTCGGGCCAGTCATACATCGGCAAGGCGGCTATGAATTCACTCATGCGCGCATATCGACCGATGAATTAGGCTGATGCAAGCTATCGCCACTCATTCCTTCGGCGGCTCGGCCGGCACGGGAACGGTGCCAAGGCCATGTACGGAGCGGCCGCGAACGCGCGGCTTGAAGGCGCGGCCAGCTTCCGGCGCGCGGCGCAGCACCGGATGGACGACCGGCTCCTTGGCGCGGAAGGCGAACTCCTTCATCAGCGCCAGATAGTTCGGGAACACGTATCCCCTGTTCATCGCAATCCATTCCTCGCGGCGTTCGGCAAATAGCTTCGGCAGCCGATACCATGCCACGGTCGGGCTTTTGTGATGCACGAGATGCAGATTGTTGTTGAGGAACAGGAAGGCGAGCGGTGAGCGTTCGACAATGATCGTGCGCCCGTCCGGCCGCTCCGACCATTGGTGCTCGGCGAAGGTGCGCATCGAGATGAAGGACTGTCCGAGCCAGACCGGCACCAGTATGTAGAGCCAGAGCGGTATGGCGAATACGAAGACGATTGTCGGCAGCACGATCGCCAGGCCGGCCGCATGCAGCAGCCAGGCCTTGCGCGCCGCACGGTCGCCGTCGGCGATCAGTTTTGCTTCCGATAGCAGGAAACCTGCCGTGCCGAGCACCGGTCCAAGCACGAACCGCCCGGCCATCGTGTTGTTCACGGCGAGCAACGTCTTCAGCGCCGCCGGCAGTTCCCGGTATTGCCAGAGGGCGCGATAGTAGCTTTCGGGATCGTCGAACGGATCGGTCAGGCTCTCGTCGGCATGGTGGCGCAGGTGCAGCGCCCGGAAACGCCGGAACGGATAGACCAGCCCGATCGGCAGACCGATCAGCGCTTCGTTGATCCAGAGTTTTCGGGTCGGATGGCCGTGAGCGGCTTCATGCATCAAGGACGACTGCATCGCCAGAAGCACGCCAAGCACCAAAAGGGAGACGACTGGATATGCCGGCCACAGGAAGAACGCCGCCCCCGCCCAGGAGGCATAGGTTGCAGCGATCAGCCCCACCGTCGGCCATTCAATGACCGGCGCCCCGCTTCGCCGCTTGCCCGCAATTCTCGCCATGCTCTCGATCACTACCTCAGTCGCCGGAGTGCAAATCACTCCTGACACGAAGTTGTCAGCAGGGCCGGCAAGCTTCAACGAGACAATGCGCACATAATGTTTATATTGCGCATCTTCAGCAGCACATGTTATGTATTGTAAACAAATGTTTGAATTTTCGTTCCTCTTCAGGTCCATACGTGTCCCCTGCGAGGAATTTTTAACCCGATCGGGAGGCGAAATTGGATAAGCGCGATTTGTCAGGGGTGTTCCGCCAGCGCCTCAAAACACTCGTTCAGCGCGCGGGGCTCAATCAATCGGCCTTCGCCGAATCGGTCGGCATCGACCGCTCGGCGCTGTCGCAACTGCTTTCCGGCGCCACCACCCGCCTTCCCCGCGCCGAGACGCTGCTGACGATCGCGGCCGAGCACCGTGTTTCGCTCGACTGGCTGATGGGCCTTAGCCAGGACGAAGCGCTCACCGGTGAAATCCGCGCCAGCCTCGAAATCGAGGAGGCCTATGGCGGCTTCGACCGGACGTTGCTGGCCAAATGGCATGGCGAAGCCGCGGGCACCAAGATCCGTTATGTGCCGGCCGGCATACCTGATCTCCTGCGCACCGAGGCGTTGATCGACTACGAATCGGACATCTCCAACAGAAGCCGGGAAGCCCAGGCCGACGAAACGCAGTACCGCATCGACTACAACCGCCGGCCCGAGACCGACATGGAGGTCTGTATGCCGCGGCATACTCTGGAGATCTTCGCTCGCGGGCTCGGCGTGTGGGACGGATTTCCCGACGAGGCGCGACGCGAGCAACTCGAGCACATGGCGACCCTGCTCGACGACCTCTACCCGACTTTCCGCCTGTTCCTCTACGATGGACGCATGCGCTATTCCGTGCCCTATACGATCTTCGGGCCGTACCGCGCAGCGATCTATGCAGGCGACATGTATATCGTGCTGAACGCCACCCAGCCGGTCCGGGCGCTGACCCGGCATTTCGACGACCTCATCCGCGCCGCCGAAATCAATGCGCATGAGGCTGCGGCGTTCGCCCGGAACCTCTCGAAAACGGCGCTTTCGGCAGCATAGGAGAGCATGCTCTCCATTGACTAGACATAAAGACTTGTTTATATCGTTATCCTTCTGGAAGTACTCAAAGGCGATTTCACCATGACCAATCCGATCGACGCGCTGCTGGCCGAAAAGGGCGTCCTGCTCGCGGATGGCGCGACGGGCACAAATCTGTTCGGCATGGGCCTGGAAGCCGGCGAGGCGCCGGAACTCTGGAACGAGACCGCTCCGGAGAAGATCACGGCGCTGCACCAGAATTTCGTCGATGCCGGCGCCGACATCATCCTCACCAATTCGTTCGGCGGCACGCGCCACCGGCTGAAGCTGCATCATGCGCAGGACCGTGTGCACGAGTTGAACAAGCGTGCGGCCGAGATTGCACGAAGCGTCGCCGACAGGGCCGGGCGCAAGGTCATCGTCGCGGGCTCCGTCGGCCCGACCGGCGAACTGCTCCAGCCGCTCGGCGCGATGACCTATGACGAGGCGGTTGACGCCTTCGCAGAGCAGATCAGAGGCTTGAAGGAAGGCGGCGCGGAAGTCGCCTGGATCGAAACCATGTCCGCGCCCGACGAAGCCAAGGCCGCCGCCCAGGCGGCGATCGATGCCGGCCTGCCCTACACCTACACCGTTTCCTTCGACACCGCCGGCCGCTCGATGATGGGGCTTGCGCCGAAAGACATTCACGGCGTCACTGAAGGGCTTCCCGAAAAGCCGGTCGCGGTCGGCGCCAATTGCGGCGTCGGCGCGTCCGACATCCTGTCGTCGCTGCTGGATATGACCGGCGCGAAGCCGGAGGCGACGGTGATCGTCAAGGGCAATTGCGGCATCCCGGAATTCCGCGGCACCGAAATCCACTATTCCGGAACGCCCGAACTGATGGCCGACTATGTCAGGCTGGCGGTTGACGGCGGCGCCAAGATTGTCGGCGGCTGCTGCGGCACCTCGTTCCAGCATCTTGCGGCGATGCGCCATGCGCTCGACGCGCACCGCAAATCGGCCCGCCCGACGGTGGAGACGATCGTCGAGCGCATCGGACCGATGCGCAACAAGCAGGCGAGCCAGAGTGGCGGCACCGGGGAGACCAGCGACGCCCGCCGCGAGCGCCGCCGCGCACGGGCCTGATACCGGTCCGGACCCGGGTCCCTCCTCGTTAGCCACCGCGCACCGCTTCGATGAGCACGCGGTGGTAGTGCTGTTCGCGTTCTTCCAGCCACGCGTAGGCACGCGGCCAGCTTGCAGGATCGGTGACAGGGTGCGGCAGGTTGGTGAGGTAGCAGCAGCCCTCATAGCCGCGCAGGCTGGCATCCAAAGCCAGGCCGAGATCCGGCTCATAGGCTTCTAGCCGGTTCGCCGTTGTCGCAAAGCGTTCCCCGCGCTGTCCCCTGACGAACAGGCCAACGCTTCGATTCGTCAGGTACAGCGAGAGGACGAGATCGTCCGACACCCGCCGCCAACGCGAATAGAGGCTGCCATGCTCGATCCGGACGTCCTTCCGGTGGGCGATGTAGCCGTTCCAGAAGGTCTTGATCTCGGCAGCGGATATCGAGCGCAGCCCGGTCCGCGCGATATCCCATTCGTCAAGCGCACGGTTCGACATGGACTTGCCTGTTCGTTTGACTTGTACCGGCCATTTGTCTGCGGAACACGGAATGCGGGCCCATGACTACAGGATCACGATGGAAATCCATTCGATCGTGACCAGTACCCGAACTCGGAAGGCCCTTTTTTCGCCAGTTCATCCGCAATTTCTCCCGCATGCCGAGGCCAGAGAATATCACAAGGCCCATATGGGTGGACAAAATCGCGGCTCCGCACGAAAGGCCGGCGGGAACAAACGTCCTCGCCGGCCTGCCTCGCCCGCCCATCGGTCAGTTCCCCGTATCAGAAGGACGCCGTCTGAAGGGAACCGGCCGTTATCGCCGCTACCGCTTGCCGCTGTCCAGCGCCGAGGCGAGGCGCACCAGCGAGAGGAATTCCGACCTGTAGCCATAAGGATCGGCTCCACGGGCGGCGGCGGCGATTTCGATGATCCTGTCGTAGCCCAGCTTTTCCGTCTGGTCGGCGTTGCGCAGCTTCTGGCCGAAGGCTGCGACCGCAACCGAGAAGCGCTGGTCGTCGCTGACGGCGGCGAGCGACGCCGCCTCGTTTGCTGCCGTCACCGGCGTCGTGATCAGCTTCGACACGTCGCCGTCCGGCAGCTTGTAGCGGATCTTCACGAAGGCATATTCACCGGCATTTTGGACGCGGGGCGAATGATCGGCCGCCGCCGAGCCGTAGCGCAGATCGTCGATCATCACTGCCGGGCTGCCCTTCGGCGTGATCTCGTAGATCGCGGTCACGGAATGGCCGGAGCCGATCTCGCCGGCGTCGACGCGGTCATTGTTGAAATCCTCGCGCTTCAGCGCCCGGGTTTCGTAGCCGATCAGCCTGTATTCCGAGACTTTTTCCGGATTGAACTCGACCTGGATTTTCACATCCTTGGCGATCGGGAACAGCGTCGAGGAGGCATCCTGCACCAGGACCTTCTGGGCTTCGGCGAGCGTGTCGATATAGGCCGCGGTGCCGTTGCCGTTCTGGGCGATGGTCTGCATCGTCTGATCGTTGAGATTGCCGCGGCCAAAACCGAACACGGACAGGAACACGCCGCTCTCGCGCTTTTCCTCGATCAGCCGCTTCAACTTGCCATCATCGCTCTGGCCGACATTGAAGTCGCCGTCGGTGGCGAGCATGACGCGGTTGACACCGCCTTCGACGAAGGATTTTTCCGCCAACCGATATGCTTCCTTGATGCCTGCCTCGCCGGCGGTCGAGCCGCCGGGCGTCAGCGTGTCGATCGCCTGAAGGATCTTGTCGCGTTCGGACACCCTGGTCGGCTCCAGCACCGTTCCGGCCGCGCCCGCATAGGTCACGATCGAGACGGTATCGTCGGGCTTGAGTTTGCCGACCAGAAGCCGGAAGGCGGAACGGAGCAGCGGCAGCTTGTCCTGTTCGTTCATCGAACCGGACACGTCGATGAGGAAAACCAGATTGGCCCTGGGCTGCTCGGCAGGCTTCACGTCGAAGCCCTTGATCGCGACATGCATCAGCCTGGTGTGGTCGTTCCACGGCGTCGGCATGACGGTGACCGTCGGGTTGAACGGGGTTTCGGCGGTCTCCGGCCCTTTCCAGTCATAGGGAAAATAGTTGATCATCTCCTCGACGCGAACCGTGTCGGGCTGCGGCAGGACGCCTTCCTTCAGCGAACGCCGGACGAAGGAATAGGACGCGGTGTCGACGTCGACGGAAAAGGTCGAGACTGGGGTTTCCAGCGCGGAGCGGACCGGGTTGGTCTCGAATTCCTGGACGCGGTCATTGGATTCCTCCATCGGCATGATTGCGTCGGCCGGCGCGTACACCATCCGGTCGGGCTTCGATCGGTAGTTGCCGGCAAAGCCGACCGCGCCGCTCATTGGGGCGACGCTCTCGGCCGCAGGCGCTGGCATTGCCGTGGCGCTCTTGTCCTGCCGTTGGGCGACAGCCGGCGCGGATTTCGGTTCGGCATACAAGCGAGCGGCTCCACTCTCGGCGTCGGCCTCGTGCCGTTCGCGCGGCGTCGCCGGGCGTGCCGCCGGCGCCTCGGTCACCTCGCGGTCCGTGCCGAACACGAAGGGCGATTGCGGACGGTCCATCAGATAGAATGTGGCGTAGCCGGCGACCGGCAGGGCGACCAAAGTCGCCAGCGCCGGCGCTGCGTAGAGCTTCTTCTGCATCATCCCACTCCAGAGTTGTTGTATCCGGTCGGTGAGACGAAGACCCGGCCGCGATCCTTGGCCGGCGGGGGAAGAATTTTCGAGATCGTAAGCGGCGAGCGCCGCCTGCAGCGCGCGCGACTTCGCGTCGCGGCCGGGAGGCGGCGCGGAAATCGTCCGCAGCATGTCGAGTTCGTCGTTATTCGCCATGGTCACACTTCCCCGGCCGAGCGCGTGAGCAGCTTCAGCCGTTTCTTCGCTTCATGGATGTGCCAGGAAACCGTCGCCTCCGCGCAGGCCATAGCGTCGGCCGCCGCGGCGTGGCTGAGCCCTTCGCCATAGACGAGCAGCACCGCGTCGCGCTGCTTGTCAGGCAGTTCGCGCACCGCCGCCCAGAGCCGCTCGGCCTGACCGTCGGGCTCCGGGACCGCTTCGCCGCCAATCAGCATATGGACGCCGAAGGCCTGCACCTTCACCGCCTCGCGAGCGCTCTTGCGCATCATGTCGCGGCCGGCGTTCAGCGTCAGGGCATAGAGCCATGTCGTGAACGCGGCCCCGCCGCGATAGGAGCGGATCGTCCGGCCGAGCCGCGCGCAGACTTCCTGCGCGATGTCCTCGGCGTCGGCCTTTCGGCCACACCAGCGGTAGGCGACGCGATAGACAAAATCATAGTGCCGTTCGACCAATTGGCCGAAAGCCGCCTTGTCGCCGTCCCCTGCCCGCCCGATCAGTTCCTGGTCGGAGGCTTCTTCGCTTTGTTCCAGCATCATCGCCATCATCGCATGGTGGACGAAACGATTGCGGCGTTCCTTGGGGTGGTGGGAAGAATTATTTTGGAAGGGGATCGGGAGGGTCGCTGCGGCTTCTCCCTTCTCCCCTTGTGGGAGAAGGTGGCCGACCCTGAGCTTGTCGAAGGGAGGTCGGATGAGGGGTGTTGGACGGAGTGCCCATTCTGGTGATCTCGAGCCTCCCGGTCGATACCGTTGAAGCTCCATTTTCCCCTGCCTCATTCCTTCCAACACCCCTCATCCGTCTTGGCGCTTCGCACCATTCCACCTTCTCCCACAAGGGGAGAAGGTGGAGGCGCGCTTCATCATCGCCACGCCCGGTTTTCACCGTCTGGCCATTGTCGAAGAACACTCCTCATTCGCGAGGAGTAGTCGGGAAGCGGGGCGCTTGGCCTTGCCTTCCTAACTTTATTTACGTGGCGCAGCTTCCGCGCCCCGCCGGTGTCTGTCGCCCGGTCGACCGGTCACGCGCCCCGCTCCATGTACATTCCATGGACA
>NZ_AHAM01000132.1 GCF_000236565.1 Mesorhizobium alhagi CCNWXJ12-2
GGATGCGTCTGATGCGCCCGATGTCAGGCTGAACAGCACCGTCAATACGAGGACGACACACAGCGCCGTGATTGCCAGCCTGGCCCGCCCCGAACGGTCGCCCTCGATCGTGCGGTTTTTCATAACGCCGAACTGGCCGGCAGCCGCATGGTCCGTCACATTCAGTCCTTGACCCGGTCGCCGTAAAGCGCAACCGCGAGGTCATGGATGGCATTCGTCGTGCGCGGTCCGAAGCCGAGCAGATATTGTCCGTCCATGCGGATGAGCGCCTTGGCTTGGCCCGCGGGCGTGGAAGCAATCGCTGGATGGGCAAACGGATCGACGTTCGCCGAAGGATCGCCACCGCCGCGATCCATCATCAGGATGACATCGGGCCTGGCGGTCAGCGCGGCCTCGTCGGAAAGCTGCTTGTAGCCGGAGAAGCCTTCGATCGCGTTCACGCCGCCGGCGAGCGAAATGATGCCGTTTGCCGCCGTGTCGCTGCCGGAAGCCAGGATCTTGCCGCCTTGCAGGCTGAGGATGAAAAGCACCCGCTTGCGCTCGGTTATTCCGTCGGTGAGTTTTTCGGCAGCTTGGAGCTTTGCAGCCACCGAATCCGCCAACGCTTCGGCCTTCGCATCGGTGCCGAGCGCTTTTCCGACAATCCGGATTTTTTCGATAATGCCTTCGCTGTCGAACGTCTCCGGCACTTCTATGAACGGAACGCTGGCCTTCTTCAGCACGTCGACCGCTTCTTTCGGGCCGCTGTCGGCAAGCGCCAGGATGCCCGACGGATTGACCGAGAGGACGCCTTCCGGAGACAGTGCCCGCATGTAGCCGACATCGGGGAGCTTCAGCGCCGCTTCGGGATAGATACTGGTCGAATCGCGTGCAATCAGCCGCCCTTCCTCGCCGAGCGCAAAGACGATTTCGGTGATCGAACCGCCGATCGAGACGATGCGCGACTTATCGGCAAATACTGTTTTGCCTTCTTCGGCATTCGCGGACGCGGCAGTTAGAACCGCGATCAGCGCGACGGCGCCAAGGCGCCGCATCAGAAGCTTCAAGCGCGACATGGCTTGCTCCTCAGGCGGCCGTGGATCGCGGAATGCGCGGCAGGTTTTCGGCGAGGAACCGCCAGTCGTCACGCTCGCCCTCGCCTTCATGGCGCTTGCCGAAGAACTGGATGATCATCTTTCCGTCAGCGCCATAGGCCTCGAGCGAGGTGACGTGCCCGTCCTTGGTCGGCTTGCGAACCGTCCACACCTCGGCGATGTGATCGGTCCTCAGATGCAGGTGGAATGTCTCGTCGAGAATGTTGATCCAAGGACCCATCGCCTTCACGTTCTGCACCGGCCCCGAATGGATCTGGATGCAGCCTCGATTGCCCACAAAGCACATGATCGGGATCGCGCCCTGGGCGGCGTGATTGAGCATCGCCGTTACCGCGTCGTTGTCGATCTGCCAGGCGTAGTCCTGACCGATCATCCGCACCGCCTGGCGGCGGCTCAGCTTCAATGAGCGCAGCATGCCAAAGAACTGATGCACGTCGGTGAGCTTGCTCCAGCGCTCGCGGAGATCGTCGAACGCCTGCGCGCCCGGCTGGGTCTCCGGCGCATCATCGTTCACCGGTTCGACTGCCACGCTCTGCGATTGGTCTGTCGAGGAGAGCTCAGCGACCAGTTTTTGATAGGCGTAGAGGCTGGAGGCGGGGCGCAGATGAACCTTGTGGACCGCCTCGCCCGAGGCGTCGAAGAACTGTAGGCTGCGCCTGATCTCGTCGCCGTCACGTTTCTCGACAGCGAAGCCATGCGCCCAGATTTTCGGAAAAATGCGCAGGTCGATATCTTCGCCCAGAACCATCGCATTGTGCGGGCCGATCACAACCTTGTCGTAGACGCCAATCTTTTCGTGGACCGCACTTTCGTTGCGGGTGAGCGCTATGACCTCTCCGACAGCTTCGAGACCGTTCAGAAGATCATTGACACGCGGGTCGATGCACTGAACGCCGTCACCGCAATGGGCCGCGACCAGTTCGGCTTCGGAGATGCCCAGCTGGCCCGCCAGATCACGCTCGCGCATTTTCGGATTATCGGCCCTCGCCAGACGGATTTCGTGCGGCGCGGGTTTGACGCGAGCGTCCATGGGAATGGCCCCTATTTGTTGAGAATGAGCTTGCCCTGGCGGGTGATCTTCAGGCGGTAGAGCGACCCGGCATGGCTGATGCCGATCTCGTGCTCACCCGAGAAAAGAGCCGAACTGGCGACGACCCGCGTCGGTCGGCGCATGGGGTCGACCTGCCTGGGCGCTTCGACCTGCGCCCTCCTGAAGCGATGGTGGAAATCGTCGTGACTGTGACTGTTCATGACCTTTGCGGCCCCTTTCCCGAACGGCTTTGGCCCGCTCGCCAGCCCCGGAAATATCTTGACTACAATCATCCGGTTTAATAGTCAGTGCAATACCGGAGTAATCAAGTCAAGATTTAAAAGCGCTTCGGGTTCAACCAATATGCCAGCAAGCCGCCGAGCCAGCCCGCATGAAAAAATACCGGAGAATGAGGGCTATGGGGCTGGTGGGCAGCGAGACCGTTCAGTCGGACAGCGGCGGTGCGGCGAGCATCGATACGCGTAGGGCGTGCGCGACGATGCTGCTGGCAAGCGTGGCGGCTTTGGCGCTCGGAGTTGGGACCGCTTCCGCCCAGGAGGCAGCCGATCCGGCAGCGGCGCAGGAATCGGCGAACACGTTGTTACCAGCCGAAGCGGCCACGCTTCTGGACAAGATCACAGTGGTGAGCCGCACCGACGAGAGCGCGATCGACAGTATGGCCTCGGTTAGCCATATCGGCGAGGAACAGCTCGAGCGCCGTATGGCCACGACGCCACAGGACGTTCTCTTTGGGGTGCCTGGCGTTGCGCTTCAATCGGATGCGAACCGAACGGCTTCAAGCGTGAACATTCGCGGCCTTCAGGATTTCGGGCGTGTCGCCGTCATCGTCGACGGCGCCCGGCAGAATTTCCAGCGTTCCGGACATGGCACGCAATCGATGTTCTGGCTTGATCCGGAACTGATCAAGCAGGTCGACGTGGTACGCGGCCCCGTGGCTAATACCTATGGCTCTGGCGCGATCGGCGGCGTCGTCTTCTACGAGACCAAAGACGCCGAGGACTTCCTGCGTGAGGGCGAAACCTGGGCCGCCTCGGCCACCGGTCGCTACGACACCAATGGCAAAGGCTGGACGACCAGCGCGACAGGCGCATATCGATTCAACGACGCGGTCGATGTGCTCGGCAATCTCGTCTGGCGTGACTTCGGCGACTACAAGGATGGTGGCGGCGAAGAGGTTCCAGGAAGTGGGTTCGACGTTTTGAGCGGCTTGCTCAAGGCGACAATCCGCCCGACCGAGTTGAGCGAATTGAAGCTCGGTTGGGTGGGCGCAGACGACAGCTGGACCGAAGGCCTCGACGCCTACGACATGGACGTGAAGCAGAATACCTTCACCGGCCGCTACCATGTCACCGACGAGGATGAGAGCTGGCTCGATCTGCACGTCAACATGGCGGTCAACAGGGCTGGCCTCGATCAGACCTATCTGCGGGACGTCCGGCAATTCGATTCCGAGACCGGGGGGCCGATCATCGTGCCTGCGGGTTCCCAGACGACCTACGATCTCGACACTTATGGCATCGACATTTGGAATACGTCGCGCTTCGAGACCGGGGCCCTGTCACATGAACTGACCTATGGCGGCGACTGGGTGAGCGATGACGTGGTGACGGCCAATGCCGGTGGCGGCATGGATGTTTACACGCCCTCGGGCAAGCGGCGGGTTTCAGGCGCCTACATCCAGGAAAAATTCACGTATGACTGGCTCGAGGTGATCGGCGCACTGCGCTACGACAGCTACCAATTGGACAGCGATGTCGGCGAAATCGAGGGCGACAGGATTTCCCCACGCATCACGGTGGGCGTGTCTCCGTTCGAGCAGATCGGACTCGCCGGCCTGCAAATCTACGGTACCTATGCTGAAGGCTATCGCTCGCCGTCGTTGTCGGAGACGCTGATTAGCGGACTGCACCCGAATGGCGTGGCTTTCCCGTTCCTGCCAAATTCGGATCTCCGCCCCGAGACCGCAAAGACGTGGGAATTCGGCGTGAACTACAGTGTTGACGGCGTCATCCAGGGCGACGACAGCCTTCGGCTGAAGGCCGCCTATTTCAATAATGACGTCGACGACTACATCGGCGGCGCGACGCTTTCAGCCTTCGACCCGACCGCTGATTGCCCGTTCGTCCCTGGCGCCATCCCGATCTGCTTCCAGTACCAGAACTTCGCCAACGCGAAGATCGCCGGATTCGAGCTGGAAAGCGTCTATGAGGCAGGCTGGGGATTTGCCGGGCTGTCGGTGTCCATCGTCGACGGGCACACCATCTCCTACGATGGCGAGCGGGAGGATCTTCTGACAATCCCCTCCTCACAAGTCACTGGCCAGTTGGGTTTCCGGTTCCTTGAGGACAAGCTGACCGTTGGCGGAGAGGTCCAGTACAACGGCAAGCCCGAGGGCAACCCGATCGCCGATAAATATACGCTGGTCAACGCCTTCGCGAGCTACCAGGCGACAGAGGATTTTAGGCTCGATTTCCGCGCCGACAATATTTTCGACGTCAAATACACCAACCCGCTGAACGCCTCCGCCACCGACATCGTCTACGAGCCGGGCGTCACGCTGAAGCTTGGTGCGACCATGCGCTTTGGAGGGTAACCAACGATGTTTCAGACGGCAGTGTTCATCCGATCCCTGGCCTGCGCAATGGTCTTGTTGCCCTTGGCTACGTGGCCGGCTCTGGCCCAGCAGAACGCACCCACCCCTGCCCTCACACTCGAACTCAATGGCGCGCAGACTTCAGACAAGGGCTGCCGCCTGACATTCGTGGTGAACAACAGTCTCGGAGCGGAACTCACGAAGGCCGCTTTCGAGATCGCGCTGTTCAACGAGGCCGGCGTAGTGGACCGGCTGACCGTGCTCGATTTCAAGGAACTGCCGGCCGGCAAGACCAAGGTGACACGGTTCGACCTCGCCGGCGTCGACTGCGCAGGAATCAGCCGCATCCTGGTCAACCACGCGACCGAATGCGCGGGCGAAGGCGTCGAGCCCACCGCCTGCCTGCGCAAGCTGAAGACCGCGGCCAAGTCCGACATCGCATTCGGCATGTGACGAGGTTTCCGTGGGAATGGAGCCAGCCTTTGCGCACAACTCCGGCACCTGGCCCCTGGCCGGCATGCACACGCTGCCGCTGGAGCCGGACGATCCGCGCCTGGCCATCCCGCACAATGCGTTCCCTGCCCGCCCAGTCCGGGAAGAGCGGTATGTCCTGACCTCTGACGCGGCTCTGGACAAGACGCCGGCCGAGCCGCTGGGTACCGGCAGCGCCGCCGGCAAACCATCGAGAAGTAAGCGCTGGAAGGCAGCGATCGCCGGCTCCTGCGCCTTCCACGCCGCAATCGCGCTCTGCTTTCTCGCCGGCATCGACGAGAGCGCGAAGATCGCCGGCGCGGATCAGGCCGGCATCGTGCAACTCGGCAATGCAAATGAAGATACAGCTGCGGCGGGAGAGATTGATCCCGCCGTCGCCGACGTAAGCATCATCACCATGCTCGACGCCAAGCCGGTGGAAACCGTCACCGCCGAGCCCGTCACCGACGCGAACGCGGCAGAGCCGGTGGAAACGGTGGAGCCCGCAGCGCCGGTGGCCGAGACGGTGGAACCAGTCGCGGAGGCGACGGTCGAGCCCGAAACACCGGCCCAAACCGCGCCTGTCGCCGAACCGGAAACTGTGGAGCCCGCGCCGCAGGAGACGGCGACGGCCGTGGCCGAGATGGCGTCGGAAATCCTGGCGACGGATACGGTGCAGCCGATAGACGACGAGAATATTGTGGCGCCATCGGCGCAGGCCGTCGAGCCGGCCCTTGAACCGACTGCGGAAGCAGCGCCCGCCGCGCCTGCCGAGCCCGTGACGGAGACGCCCGCCGGAACCATGGCCGAGCCCCTGCCTGAAGAAACCTTCGAAACGCTGGCGGCGGTCGCGCCGATACCGGAGCCGCGGCCCGAAGCGCCCAAGCCCGAAAAGCCGGTCGAGAAGAAGCGGGCGGCGGCGAAGAAAGAACCGGCAAAGCCGCGCGAGCAGAAATCCGCGGAAAAGCGGGTCGCCGGCTCCGGCGGGAACGCCAAGGCCGACGCCCGTCGCGGCGAAACGGACGGGCAGGCGAATGGAAAGACCGCCGCAAGGAGTAGGGGCGGCAACCGGCAGTCCGCCGCCGGAAACGCTGCTGTCTCAAACTATCCCGGCAAGATCGTCTCCAAGCTGCGCCGCGCGCTGCGCTATCCGGCCGAAGCAAAGCGCAACAAGCTGCGCGGCGAAGTCCGGGTTGCCTTCACGGTCTCCGCCGGCGGCGGCGTTGGCGGAGTGCGCGTCGTACGCAGCTCGGGCTCGCCGGTGCTCGACAAGGCGGCGGTCGAGACGGTCCGCCGCGCAGCCCCCTTCCCGGCCATCCCCGAAGGCGCCGGGCGCTCCAGTTGGCCGTTCACCGTGCCGCTGGCGTTCACGCGCTGAGCCGGCGAACTGGAGACAAGAATGTTCTGCTTGAACGCACTTCACGCAATCGCTGCTTTGCGGGGCGACGGGCTACGTCCCGAGTTCCTGGCGCTGATCGACCGCATTGAAGCGGAGCGCGCCGTCGCCGATATTGCGCTGCATCGCGGCGATGCGCAGATCCAGGCCGGTCCGAATCCGACGGGCTTTGTTGGAGCGGAGCTGCCGGACGGCGTGGTGAAATTCCCGCAGGCCGCCTGCGACCCCGATACATGGCCTGGCGCAAAGCCAGCCAAACGCACGATCTGAAAGGAATACCGATGTACATTGCAATGAACCGCTTCAAGGTCCAGACCGGTTCCGAGGAAGCCTTCGAGAATGTCTGGAAGGGCCGAGACTCCAGGCTTTCGGAGATGAAGGGCTTTAAGCAGTTTCATTTGCTGCGCGGTCCGGCCAACGAGGCCGAGGGCTACACGCTCTATGCTTCGCATACGGTCTGGTCGAGCTACGAGGACTTCGTCGCCTGGACGAAGTCGGAAAATTTCCGCGCCGCCCACAAGAATGCCGGAGCGAACAAGCCGCTCTACATCGGCCATCCGCAGTTCGAGGGCTTCAGCGTCGTCGAGGGAGCGTAGCCGCTCCCTCGCCTCCGTTCCTCAGGCCGCGGCCAGAAGGCTCGCATTGCCGCCGGCGGCGGTGGTGTCGACGCAGACAGCGCGTTCGTGGGCGTAGGCTGCCGGATAGAGGATTTCCGTCACCAACGGCACGATAGGCCCCTGCCGTTCGGCCAGCGCCTGCCTGATCTCTCGCGCCGGTTCGGCCGCGCCGGAAAATGCCACGACGTCGATACCGAGGGTTTTCAGCTGCGCCGGGTCCAAGATCCCATCAAGCGCCGCAATCGGCAGGCCTTTTCCGGTCAGCGCATTGAGCGCCGCCGGCGCGCCGGGCGCAACGGCGAGAACGGCGTTGCCGGCAGCCAGCGCCTGGACCGCCTGGGCAAGCAGCGTCTCGCTATCCGGCCCGAGACAAAGCACGCGCCCGCGCGGCAAAAGCGTCAGCGTGTTGGCCTCCCCCGTCGGTCCCGGCAGATCGACCGGGCCGAAATCGATGGCCGCCGCGGCGGCAATCGCCGAAGCGCCCTTTCCGCGCAGAAGCTTTCGCAAGGCCGCAATACGGTCGTCGGCGGCGTTCCAGCCGCCAGCGGACGGGTCGGGTAAAGCATCAGCCAGCGCTTTCGCCGGGAATTTCTTGCCGTGGCCGATCTCGCCGCCGGCGCTTTCCGAGCGCCGGAAGCGCCGCAGATAGTGCGGCCCGCCGGCCTTTGGTCCGGTACCGGAAAGCCCCTCGCCGCCAAAGGGCTGTGAGCCGACAACCGCGCCGATCTGGTTGCGGTTGACGTAGATATTGCCTGCATTAATGCCGTCGAGGATTTGCTGCACCCGCTCCTCGATGCGGGTGTGCAGACCGAAGGTCAGGCCGTAGCCCTTGCGGTTTATGGCAGCGATGACCTTGTCGATCTTGTCGGCATCGAAAGTCGCGACATGCAGCACCGGCCCGAAGATTTCGCGGTCCAGCTCCTCGATGCCCGAGACGCGGAACACATGCGGCGCGACGAAACGCCCGTCGGCGGGTGCGTCGAGCTTCGCGATCAGCTTGCCTTTCGCCTCCATGGCTTCACAATATTCGCGAATGGAGCTCTGCGCCTCCTCGTCGATGACCGGGCCAACATCGGTCGAGATAAGCCAGGGATCGCCGACATTCAGCGCCTTCATCGCGCCTTCGAGCATCTCCAGCATCTTCTTCTCGACATCCTTCTGGACGTAGAGGATGCGTAGCGCCGAGCAGCGCTGGCCAGCGCTCTGGAAGGCCGAAGCGAGGATGTCGCGCACCGCCTGCTCCGGCAGGGCCGTCGAATCGACGATCATGGCGTTCAGCCCGCCAGTCTCGGCAAGCAGCATAGCGTCCGGCGCGGCGGTCGTGGCGAGTTGTCTTTCGATCAGTTTTGCGACCTCGGTCGAGCCGGTGAAGCAGACGCCGGCGATGCGCGGGTCGGCCGTCAGCGGCGCGCCGACCGATGGGCCGTCGCCCGGCAAAAGCTGGATCACGTCTTCCGGAATGCCGGCCTTGCGCATCAGTTCGACGGCGCGCGCGGCAATCAGCGGCGTCTGTTCGGCTGGTTTGGCGATGACCGCATTGCCGGTGACGAGCGCCGCCGCGATCTGCCCCGTGAAGATCGCCAGTGGAAAATTCCATGGCGAGATGCAGGCGATGACGCCGCGCGCCTCGGTGCCTGCTTCGACGCTGGCCGCCTCGGCCGCATAATAGCGCAGGAAGTCAACCGCCTCGCGCACCTCGGCGACGCCGTCGGCAAGCGACTTGCCGGCCTCGCGGGTGGCGAGCGCGAAGAATTCGATCGAATTGGCCTCGTAGAGGTCGGCGGCGCGGCGCAGCATCTCGGCCCGCTCGGCGACTGGCCGCCTCGCCCATGCCGGCTGCGCCTCCACAGCGATGCGGACCGCGGTCGAAACCTGTTTGGCCGTCGCCTCGCTGATCAGACCGACAACATCCTTGGGCTTGGCCGGGTTGAGCATCGGGCGCTGTGCGCCGTATCCGGCCGCGCGCGACACCGGTTTGGCGGACCATTGCTCGGGGCCGGCGAAAGCACTCTTGCCCCTGTCGATCGCGGCGAGAACCACCGGGTCGGTAATGTCCCAGCCCCTGGAATTCGAGCGCGCCGTGCCGAAGATCGCCGACGGCTTCGGGATTGCTGGATTGGCCGCCGGGCCTTGCGTCTCCACCACCTCGAACGGGTCGCGGGCGATTTCCTCCGCCTTTACGTCTTCGTCCGTGAGCTGGTGGACGAAGGAGGAATTGGCGCCGTTCTCCAGAAGCCGCCGCACGAGATAGGCGAGCAGGTCGGAATGCGCGCCGACCGGTGCGTAGATGCGGCAGCGCGTGCCTTCGGCCTTGCGCACGGTCTCATGCAGTTGTTCGCCCATGCCGTGCAGGCGCTGGAACTCGAAGCTGTCGCGGTCTGCGGTCATCGACAGGATGGCCGCCACGGTGTGCGCGTTGTGGGTGGCGAACTGCGGATAGATGCGGTCGGTCATCGACAGCAGCTTCTTGGCGCAGGCGATATAGGAAACGTCGGTGTTGGCCTTGCGCGTGAACACCGGATAGCCGTCGAGGCCGAAGGCCTGCGCCCGCTTGATCTCGGTGTCCCAGTAGGCGCCCTTGACCAGCCGCACCATGATGTTGCGGTCAAGCCGCCTGGCGAGCGCATGGAGCCAGTCGATGACGAAGGCGGCGCGCGGCCCATAGGCCTGCACCACCACGCCGAACCCGTTCCAGCCTTCGAGCTCCGGATCGGCCAGCACGCGTTCGATGACGTCCAGCGACAAATCGAGGCGGTCGGCCTCCTCCGCATCGATATTCAGGCCCATGCGGGCGTGGCGCGCGGCCACCGCCAGCGACAGGAGGCGCTCGGCCATCACGGGCAGCATCTTTTCCTTCTGCGCCATTTCGTAGCGCGGATGCAGCGCCGAAAGCTTCACCGAAATGCCGGGATTGGTGCGGATATCAGGGCTGTTGGAGCCGCTATTCAGCGAGGAGATCGCGTCCGCATAGGCGCGATGGTAGCGCAGCGCGTCCGTCTCGGTCCGCGCCGCCTCGCCAAGCATGTCGTAGGAATAAAGGTAGCCCTTTGCGATCAACGGCCGGCCGCGCTTGACCGCTTCCGCGATGGTGCGGCCGAGCACGAACTGCTCGCCCATTTCGCGCATAGCCGCCGCCACCGCCTTGCGGATCACCGGCTCCCCCAGACGGGGGG